>JAEUKQ010000040.1 GCA_016794225.1 Alphaproteobacteria bacterium
AACCCAAAAAATAATAATGGAAAAAACAAAGAGGTAAGTTCCATAGCGTATAGTTTGCTTAAAAAATAACATGAAACACCAGGTAAAAACTTACCGCGCTATGGAATAAACCTCACTCATGTCATTGGCTTGAATTGGGCTGTTATTCCACATACCTTTTAATTCTTCTTTCCAAACACCATATTTGCCTAGCTGAAATAGAAAACAGTTAACCGAGTCATCTGCCAAAATTTTTTGTGCTTTTTGGTTTAGAGTTCTTCGAACAGTTTCATCCATAGTTTTGCTTATTTCTTCAATAATGCTACGGAATTCTGGGTTATTATAGCCAAAATAATAATCTTGCCGTGCATAAATATTAATATCAGACGGTTCGGTATGCGCAACGATGGTTAAATCAAAGTCTTTACGTCGAAAAACTTCATCCAACCATTGTGGCCATTCAACTGGAATAAGCTGAACCTGAATACCAATTCTTGCAAGTTGAGCTGCGATTATCTCGCCACTACGCCGTGCATAAGGCGGTGGCGGCAGTTTTAATGTAAGCTTTACATCACCACCTTTATATCCAGCTTGCTGTAATAGTTCTTTTGCTAAAGCAAGATTATAGCTATTAACACTCACCAAATCTATATAGTCTGGATTATGTGGTGCAAAATGACTTCCGATTGGAACAGCATAACCAAACATAGCGCCATCAATAACGGCTTGGCGATCAATGGCACGGCAAATAGCTTGACGCAGCATTAAACGATTTAGCGGTTGACGAGCGTTATTGATTGCAAGAATTGTTTCACCCTCGGTAGTACCATAAACAACTTTAAATCTTGGATTCTTTTGAAATCTTGTTAACAATTCTGGGGCGGGAAAGTTTGGAAAAGCATCTATTTCGCCACTTTCCATCGCTACCATCGCCGCGGTTGGATCAGCAATAAACTTGAATCGTACCACTTGGAACCATGGTTTCTGAGCCCAATAGCCGTCGTACATTTTTAGCTCCAGCTGATTTCCCTTATCCCACCTTACAAACTCGTATGGTCCAGTCCCAATCGGTTTTATTTTATTAGAATCATAGCTTTCCTTAGCCACAATAACCGCATCACCCCAACCCAAATTATATAAAAAATCTGCTGTTGGTCTTTTGAGCCTAATTTTTATGGTCCATTGATCCAGAACTTCAATTTTATCAATCGGTTCAAAAATATTTTTTTGGGCATTAACGCTGTCAGCAGCCATTGCACGTGTAAAACTGAATACAACATCTTCGGCATCAAAAGCTGTACCATCGTGAAAAGTTACACCCTTGTGTAGGTAGAAGGTGTATTCTTTGAGATCATCAGAAACAAACCAGCGTTCAGCTAATTGTGGCTTAACATAACCATAACCATCAATTCTTGTTAATCCCTGAAAAATATTTCCATACACAACCTCATCAATCGCCCCTGCTGCACCGGCTGTTGGGTCTAGGTGGGGTGGCTCAAGAACCATACCCAATGTAATGCTTTTCTCTGCAACCCGGGCATATGAAGGCACAGCCTGAATTATAAACAGAAGCAGCAGGTAAAAAAACGACAAGAACCGTGTAAACCTGAAAATCATTTTAAACCCCGTATACAATACCTATAAAAGTTTTTAATTTTTAGGTTATTATTTCGATATTCTGTGCCTTCATAGTTGAGTTTGTCAATATATATAAGCAGGCCTTGTCGGCACATAAAAGTCTTACGTGTATGATTGTGTTGATATAATTTAAACTAATGGTTAATTGTTGGCTAAAAAACTAAATAGATTTAACAAACAAGTTTTACTTGCATTTACCTTTGTTTTTGCATAATTTTCACTTCATAGATTATTCGGGGTGTAGCTCAGTCTGGTAGAGTACCTGCTTTGGGAGCAGGGTGCCGCTGGTTCGAATCCAGTCACCCCGACCATTTTTACCGTCATACGACCTGTTGCACATGCCCATTTTTGGTGATTTATGAAAGCCCGACTTTATCGTCAATCAAAAACAGCTATGCAATCTGGCCCTATCGTAAGGACAGACTGGGTTGTTGAATTTGTTCCAGAATCAATACCTGACTCGGATAGCTTAACAGGATGGACTGGTTCTTTAGATACAACCGGTTGGCAAAGGATTTTTTTTACAACACGGGAACAAGCCATTGATTATATGCAGCAAAATAACATAGATTACACCGTTGATGATCAAAGTACCAAAGCTGTAAAACCGAAAAGCTATGCCGATAATTTTCATAGTAATCGGCGAATACCTTGGACACACTAGGTATATTTTTGTTTTGTGCCCGTAGCTCAGCTGGACAGAGCAGCAGCCTTCTAAGCTGCTGGTCGGGGGTTCGAATCCCTCCGGGCACGCCACTTAATAGTTCTCTATAGCAATTACTATTTACTGGCCTTTTGGCTCTCTATCAATTCAACCAATAACAATCGTAACAAGGATTTTTGATATATAAACTTAGCAATACCGCTATAGTTTACGATGAAATGATCCAAAATAATATGTATAGAATAATATTGACCTTTTATAAAAACCCTTCTTAGAATAATTATGTTAACATGTTATAATTAAATCAATCACAATATTTAAAAAAGAATTGCCGAATTATACATTGTTGGGCTTGGTATGTTGAATTTATCTTCAACAAGCCAATTAACATTAGATGATCGTTAAGTTTTTTGGCTAAAAAATCGTATCAAAGGAGTTAGAAATGAAAAAATTATTAACGGCCATTTTAGCAGGGGCTGCTGTAACAGTTCTTGCCATGCAAAGTGCGTGGGCTGGAACGCTTGAAGATGTAAAAAAACGTGGGTATTTAAATTGTGGCATAAATACAGGTTTAGCTGGTTTTGCTGCACCTGATGATAAGGGTGTTTGGAAGGGACTGGATATTGACTTTTGCAAAGCGGTTGCTGCTGCTATTTTTGGCGATACAACCAAGGTACGTTATAAATCATTAAATGCAAAAGAACGTTTTACAGCACTGCAATCTGGAGAAGTTGATATGTTGGCTCGAAACACAACATGGAATTTTTCCCGGGACGTTGATTTAAAACTAGAATTCGTTGGGGTAAATTATTATGACGGTCAGGGTTTTATGGTACGTAAGGACCTAGGTGTCAAAAGTGCGCTTGAACTTAAAGGTGCAACCGTTTGTGTTCAAACCGGTACGACAACCGAATTTAACCTGACCCAATATTCGCGTACCAATAATTTAAATATGAAAGCACTAACCTTTGCCAAGAACGAAGAAGCACGGCAAGCATACCAGGATGGTCGTTGCGATGCTTACACCACAGATGGTTCTGGTCTTGCTGGTGAACGTTCCGTAATGGCAAATCCAAACGATCATATAATTCTGCCTGAAGTTATCTCAAAAGAACCACTAGGGCCAGTTGTCCGTCATGGCGATAATAATTGGGCTGATGTTGTAAGGTGGTCGCTAAATGTTATGCTTATAGCAGAAGAACTTGGTATAACTTCAACCAATGTTGATGCTATGCGTCAATCCAACAACCCAGAGATACTTCGTCTACTGGGCGTTCAGGGTGAGTATGGTAAGATGCTTGGTTTATCAAATGACTGGGCGTATCAGCTGATTAAGCAGGTTGGTAATTATGGCGAAAGCTTTGAACGGAATGTCGGTACGAAAACACCTCTAAACCAGCAACGCGGTTTAAATAATTTGTGGAATAAGGGTGGCTTAATGTACGCTCCACCATTTCTTTAAAAATAATTACATGGCAGGCAATAAAGTAATAATTTGCCTGCCTTAAACTAATTAATGGTTGGTGGTGTTTAACGCGTGTTTTATAACCAAAAATATCGTAACGTTTTTTTTCAAATTTGCCTTATCGCCAGTATCTTTGGCTTGGCTTATTGGCTGGTTGATAATACGCGCGCCAACCTTGCCCAAATTGGCCTTGATATTGGTTTTGATTTTTGGAATCAACCAGCCGGGTTTGATATTGCTTTCACCTTGATTGATTATAATTCAGCAACGTCTACCTATAGCCGTGTTTTTTTTATTGGTGTTTTAAACACTTTGTTTGTTTCAATGCTAGGTATTGTTGCAGCTACTTCTTTGGGTTTTGTTATTGCTTTCTTAAGTCTTACACAAAATCTCTTGGCACGCAAAATAGCTGGATTTTATGTTGAAATATTCCGTAACACGCCCTTGTTAGTACAATGTGTTTTTTGGTATTTTGGCGTTATTACAGCATTACCAAGCGTTCGCAATAGCCTTAATATATGGGACATAAGTTTTATCAACCAACGGGGTATGTATTTTCCTAAACCATTATTTTCTGATATTATTTATGTGGTGTTGATTGTTGCTCTTTGCTGCGTTGCAGCTGCAATAATTTTAAGTTGGCTAAATAATAAACGCCAAATAAAGACTGGCAAAAGATTGCCCATATTTTGGATCAATTCTGCAATTATGATTATGATACCAGCTTCATTAGCTTGGTCATTAGGTTTAACTGTTTCTTGGGATATTCCTGTATTACAGGGTTTTAATTTTCGGGGCGGAATTTTATTTCCGCCTGAACTTATGGCTTTATTTTTGGCACTAACAATGTATACATCAGCCTATATTGCAGAAATTGTTCGTTCAGGGTTCTTATCGGTGGATTTTGGTCAAACCGAAGCAGCTAAAGCCCTTGGCTTGCGCCAAGGTTTTATTAACAAGCTTATAATAATCCCTCAAGCCTTACGGGTTATTATTCCACCATTAACCAACCAATATCTTAATCTCATTAAAAATTCGTCATTAGCAGTGGCTATTGGATATCCTGATCTGGTAAGTGTTTTTACTGGCACAACTTTAAATCAAACTGGACGGGCAATTGAAATCGTTTTAATTACTATGCTGTTTTATCTTTTTGTTAGTTTGGTAATATCTATGTTGATGAACTGGTATAACCGACGCCAGGCCTTAGTAGAAAGGTAATTGACACGTTAATGACTAAGCAAAAAACATTACCCCATCAACAATATAATGCCTACTGGTATCAGCGTGTATTGGCGTGGATTATTCGAAATTTTTTTAGTTCCATCACTAATACAGTTTTAACTGTTTTGCTTGGTTACATACTTTATGTAACGATTCCCCCCTTGTTTGACTGGCTATTTATTAAAGCGACATTTTCACCTGCCGAATCGCGTGCTGCATGCAACCCTGATGGTGCGTGCTGGAGTGTTATAACCTCAAGATGGGAACAATTCTTCTATGGTTTTTACCCAGAAGATCAACGTTGGCGAATCAATTTAGCTTTTATTATTTTAATTATGCTGACCTTTTGGATGTTATTTAAAAAATTACCTGCCAGAAAGTATGCTGGGCTCATATTATTTCTTGTAAGCCCTGGGCTTTGTTTTTGGTTGTTCTATGGTGGCTGGGGATTGCCTGTTGTAGAGACTGGTCTTTGGGGCGGGTTGATGTTGAATTTAATTGCCGGTGGAGTTGGAATTGTTTTCACCCTCCCTATCGGTGTTATATTGGCGCTTGGAAGACGTTCTGAATTGCCGGTAATTAGTACTTTTTGTGTTATCTTTATCGAATTTGTGCGCGGTGTTCCTTTTATTACAGTTTTGTTTATGTCTTCAGTGATGCTGCCAATATTTTTACCTGATGGTATTGTTATTGATAAACTGCTACGCGCGATGATTGGTATTGCAATATTTGGTGGTGCTTATATGGCCGAGGTTGTACGTGGTGGTTTACAAGCCCTATCAAAGGGACAGTATGAAGCTGCTTATGCTCTTGGACTTGGGTATTGGAAGGTAAATCGCTTAATTATTTTACCACAAGCTTTACGAATCGTAATTCCAGGTATAGTGAACAGTTTTATTAGTTTGTTTAAGGATACTACCCTACTAACCCAAATAGGTATCTTTGAACTACTGGGTATAGCGCAAGCAGCCACTCGGGATCCCAATTGGGCTGGATTAGGCAAAGAAGGCTATATTTTTACAGCCTTAATTTTTTTCAGCGTTTGCCTTGCCATGTCACGGTATAGCCTTCATATTGAACATAAGCTCAATCAATCTTCGCATAAAAAACGGTTATAGAAATGGTGTTACTAAACTCGGATCTCTTAGATCAACCAACTGACAACACGAATAAAATCATCGAAATGGTTGGTGTTCATAAATGGTATGGACAGTTTCATGTTCTAAAAAATATTAACCTAAGTATTAGAAAAGGGGAAAGAATTGTTATATGCGGTCCTTCTGGGTCAGGAAAATCTACATTAATTAGGTGCCTCAACAGACTGGAAGAACATCAGCAAGGAGACATTCGTATTAACAATATTCCGTTAAACAAAAATTTAAAAAATATTGAAAAAATTCGTCAGGATGTTGGAATGGTGTTTCAACAATTCAATTTATTTCCACATCTTACTGTTCTTGAAAACCTAACTCTTGCACCAATTTGGGTAAAAAAGATGCCCAAGTTAGAATCCGAAAAAATGGCTTTCCAATACTTAGAACGTGTTAAAATTCCAGAGCAAGCGCACAAGTACCCCGGTCAATTATCTGGCGGTCAACAACAGCGCGTTGCAATCGCACGTGCGCTGTGCATGAACCCTAAAGTAATGCTTTTTGATGAACCAACATCCGCACTTGATCCAGAAATGATCAAAGAAGTTTTAGACGTGATGATCGAGCTTGCTAAAACAGGTATGACCATGATCTGCGTTACCCACGAGATGGGGTTTGCGCGTACGGTCGCAGACCGCATTATCTTTATGGATAAAGGAGAAATTGTCGAAGAAAACGCACCAGAAATTTTCTTTAATCATCCAAAATCTGAACGTACGAAACAGTTTCTTGGACAAATTTTAAGGCATTAAAATACTTAATCTTCTTGTCCATCACTTTTTGGTTCAAATAACTGAATGGGAAGCGCCGGCATAATCGTTGATATGGCATGTTTATAAACAAGCTGAACATGCGCATCACGACGCAACAACAGTGAAAAATTATCAAACCAGGTAATAATCCCTTGCAATTTAACACCACTTGCCAGAAAGACAGTTACAACAATTTTTTGTCGACGCACATGATTTAGGAAATGATCTTGCAGACTTTGTGGCTTTTCATTGGCCATAATTGATAGTACCCCTTTATTATTTTATTTTTGTGGGCTTATTTTTCTGTTTTTGACAATATAGCAAATGTTTTATTGATAAATACAGTCAAACTCACATTGTTATTGTACCTTGTTTTAAAAACGACATCAACTGGTTACATGAAAAAAAATGCATGTCAGGTTTGACATATTTAAATTCATCTGATGTTGGTTTTGTGTCGCGTATTAGAATAGGTTTACACCCAGCATTAATTGCACATTGCATATCGATATCGGTATCACCCAAAAACCAAACATCATGACCTGTTGTTATAGTACTTTTTGATAATGCAAGCATAACAGGTTCAGTGGCTGGCTTGTCTTTTTTAGCATCACCAGATCCAACCAGGTATTTAAAATAGCGATCCCAACCCAATGCTGTTGCTTCTTGGCGCAATAGATCACCATTTTTATTGCTGACTACAACCATGTAGCAGCCAAGATTATTGAATAAATCTAGAAGTTGAGTGGCTCCAACCATAGGCTTTAAGTGTGTTAAATGGTTATTAGTAAAAAAATTATAAAATATCTCTTTAGCTTTTAACCATTGGCTGCCAAATAATTCTGGAAATGTATCACGCATCGAAGCCTTTGCGCGTTGCTGAACTGTTGCCAAAGACCATTCGGGCATGCCCATCTCTTTCAACGTTACATTCCAAGCTTGGTGTAGCAAAGACCAACTATCGACCAATGTATTGTCCCAATCAAAGATAATTGCTTTTGGTAATTCCTTGAACATGTATCTAGCTTATCTGTGGCAGGTCTAAAATAGCTGAGCGGTAATAATTTAACAAATTCTTGGTAAATATGCCTGGGGTGCCATCTGAAATTTTTATATTATCAATTTGACAAACAGGTATAACAAATGCGCTGCTACTAGTTAAAAAAGCCTCGCTTGCTTTCATTGCTTCTTGAAGACTAAATGACCTTTCTTCAAGATGAAGTTTATGTTTGGAAATGATTTCCAGTAATGTTTGACGGGTAATGCCATTTAAAATTGCTGACGATGCTTTGCGCGTGATAACCTTATTATTACTTATAATCCATGAATTGCTTGATGTTCCCTCAGTTACCATGCCCTGCTCGTCCAAAAACCAAGCTTCAAAAGCACTATTTTCAGCAGCCTGTTGTTTGGCAAGAATATTGGGTAATAAGGAAATTGACTTAATATCGCACCGTTTCCAACGAATATCGGGAACAGAAACAACCTTAACACCTTTTTCCTGGTTTACTGAAGAAATGCGGGTTTTCTTAGTTGTCATAACCAATGCAGGTTTAACGTTGGTTGGAAATTTATGATCCCGGGGCGCCACGCCACGTGTTACTTGGATATAAAGCAATCCATGATCCAATCTGTTTTGGGCAATGAGATGCCGCATCACAAGTTGTATTGAGCGCCGTGACATTGGCATTGGTAATTTTATATGGGCCAGTGATGATTCTAACCGATCGAGATGACCTTTCTCATCGACCAGGCGATTTTGGTAAACCATAACCACTTCATAAACCCCATCGGCAAACTGATACCCCCTATCCTCAATATGCACCATCCCAGCACTGTGGTTAACATATCGACCATTAACATAAGCTAGTCTTGTCATAAAAATCCTTAAACTTATTGGTTTCTAGTAAAATATTAACGCTCTAATTGACCAATGCCAAGAGACTTAAGTTTTCGGTGCAGCGCCGAACGTTCCATGCCAACAAAATTAGCCGTTTTCGATATATTTCCCCCAAACCGCATTACCTGAGCATTTAAATATTGTTTTTCAAACAATTCACGTGCTTCTCGAAGTGGTAGAGACATAATCTCCTCTGCCCCCTCTTTATCAAGAGATGATGGACCTACTCGTGTAATATAGGCCGGCAGAATATCAGCTGGAATCTGTTCGTGCGCACCATTTTGGGCGATAATTAATAAATGTTCGATAACGTTACGTAATTGACGAACATTACCGGGCCATTCATATGCCTGTAACCGAGCCAAAGTTTCCGAAGATAAAGAACGCGCAACAAGCCCATGAACCGTCAGTTTTTCTAAAAAGTAATTGATCAATGGGATAATATCCTCGGGACGTTCCTTCAAGGCCGGTACACGAACAGTCAAAACATTCAATCGATAGTAAAGGTCTTGCCGAAATCTCTTTCGTTCAACCTCGTGTTCAATATCTTTCACGGTTGAAGCAAGGATGCGGATGTCCATTTCAACACGTTGACCATCACTTCCAAGACGTTCAAAAGACTGTTCTTGCAGAATGCGAACAAATTTTGCCTGGGTTTCTAGGGGCATGTCGGTTACTTCATCAAGCAATATTGTCCCACCATTAGCCCTTTCAAGCAACCCAACTTTCATTAACCCCTGCCCATTGGTACTTTTCTGACCAAAAAGCTCAAGTTCAAACTGATCAGGCTTAATCAAGGCGCAATTAACAACAATAAAAGGAGAAGATGATCTTTTTGAATGTTGGTGGATGAGTCTTGCTACCAGTTCTTTGCCCGAGCCGGCAGGTCCGGTAATGACAACCCTGCTGCCGGTGGGCGCAATTTTGTCTAAAGTCAGCCGCAGTTGGCTAATAATATTTGATACACCTGTTAATTCCGAAGGAAAATCAGCTTTTAACCTTAATTCTGAGTTTTCAACCTTAAGTTTGCTATGATCCATACAACGCTTAACGACCACTAATAAATGATCTGTTTTAAAGGGTTTCTCGATAAAGTCATAAGCGCCTTTACGAATTGAATTAACGGCTGTTTCAATATTACCATGCCCGCTAATCATGATAACAGGAAGATCGGGGTATTCTTGATGAATATTTGTTAAAAGTTGGATACCATCCATTGGACTATCCTGTAACCAAATGTCCAAAATTACCATTGCAGGTAATTTCTGCGCGATAAGACTTAGAGCCTCTGTACTATTCGAAGCAAGGCGGGTTTTGTACCCCTCATCATCAAGTATTCCTGCAATAAGGCGGCGGATATCAAGTTCATCATCAACAACTAATATATCACGACTCATAATGTACCAACTTAACTTAAAAGAGAATTTAATTGTTTATTAAATTTAAAGGTTACAAAAGCTTTTCGGCCTTCGGCGTTCCCAAAAATTAGTTCGCCCGAATGATCTTCAACAATTTTTTTAACTATAGCAAGCCCTAAGCCACTGCCATTCGTTTTTGTTGTAATATAAGGTTGTCCAATTTGGGGTATATATTTTTCTGGAAAACCACCCCCATTATCTGTAACCGTAATACTAATAATCTCTTTATCTTCCATCAATTCAAGTTTGATACAACCATCAAAGCCTAAATTCGTTTCTTGCTGTTTTTCAATTGCCTGTACCGAATTTAATAAAATATTTGTTATCGCCTGGCCCATTTGACGATTATCAACCTTCATTAAAACTTGATTAGACGTGAAATTGGTTTCAAATATAATCTGCGGCTGTGCCTGGGACTGCAGAAATATCGCTTGTTTACAGATACTGACGATATTATCTGTTTGAAAAATTGCTGTAGGCATTCTCGCAAAAGCTGAAAATTCATCTACCAGCTTTTTAATTGTATCAACCTGATTAATAATTGTGTCAATACATTGATCAAAAATTTCTAAATCGTTTGTTATGGCTTTCTGATACCGTCTTTTTAACCGTTCCGCAGCTAACTGAATTGGTGTAAGCGGATTTTTTACCTCGTGTGCTATACGCCTAGCAACATCAGACCAGGCTGCTTTGCGCTGTGCGTTCAATAAACCACTTATATCATCAAAAGTGACAACAAAACCGTGATTGTGAACGTTTGTTTGGTTACGCACAAGTTTGGTTATTAATGTTCTTTTATTATCTTCACGATCAATTTCAAGTTTTCCTTGGATCGCATCTAATTTATTAGACTGAATCGCTTTAAACAAGCCATCAATTTCGGGAAATATAGATAAAAAATGTATACCAACTAATGAATGTTGATCCAGATTAAGCAGGGCAATAGCGGATTGATTAGCCATTGTAATATAACCCTGGTCATCAATACCCATGACGCCGGCAGAGATACCCTGTAGAATAATTTCTGTAAATTGGCGTCGGTCATTTAGTTCCATATTTTTTGCAATTAATTCCTGCTGTTGACGTGAAACTTGCTCGATCATCCGATTAAAGTTTTGTCCCAACAAGTTAATCTCATCGCTTCCCTGGTGTGTTGACACACGTATATTTAAATCGCCTTGTCCAATTTTTACTGCTGCCGTAATCAGTTGCGCCACCGGTTTGAAAAGGCGGTCAGAAAAAGCCAATGCGATCCATATAGCACACATCAAGGTTAACGAAGCGATAACAATAAAAATTAAAGCAAATGTTATTTGAATTTGCGAACGCCTGCCCTCCATCCGTTCATAAAAATCAACTGCCTTACTTGTTTCATCAACATAAGCCAAAATGTTAGCATCAACCCTGCGACCAACATATAAAAATATATCATTTTCTGGATCAACAAGGGTTATGGCACGCACACGATCTTCTGTTGGGCTTGATAGAATAATCGTTTGCCCAAGGCGCGCACGTTCAAAAGATGAAGGTAATACCCCTGGATTTAATGCTGCTGTAAGACTGAAATTTCCTGCTGCTAAAACATTACCCTTGCCATCAAGGATTAGCACTTCACTTAACGAACCCACAGCACTCTGAAATAAAATAACGTTTTGAATGCGCTGGGGATTGGCCTGAAAAATTGGGCCTACTTTTTTTAATTCGTTTGCCATTGATAGAATAGCGCCAAGAATACTTTGCTGATGTTCTTGAAGATATCCTTGTGCAACAATAAGCGAGTTCTTAACTGCTTCTTGAACACTGTCACTAAACCATTGATTTAAACCCAGATTAAGAAATAAGGTTGTAAAAATAGTAACGATAATCGATGGAATAACCGCAAGGAAGCTAAACCAAAACACTATTCTGGTATGCAATTTTGTACCGGCAATTCCTTTACGTCGTTGCATCCATAAGGCAAAAACCCGCCTACTGATCAGTAACATCAGTAGCAATAAAATAACCAAATCAACCATCAAAAACCAAAGAACGGTCGATGGACTAATTTCAGCTGATATAGCTCTTTTTTGGATTATAAAAAATGTAACGCCAACAATTGGCAAGCCGATTGCTATCAGAAATAGGGCAAGCTTGCGCTCGATATCAAAACTTCGTATCCATGGAAGAAATTTTAATGTCGTAGTAGATACGTTTTTTTTATCTAAATCAATATCTGCTTTACTCATTATGAACCAAATTTTTATTTTCTAAACTGGTTTACAAAAAACATAAATTAATCTGTTTGTTGATATAAGCTGGTAATAAATGATATCATTCGCTTTGGATTTTCCTCCTGACTCATCGCAAGCCTGAATTCAGCTGAATTTGGCAGCCCTTTACTATACCAACCAATATGCTTACGAAAAATGCGCAACCCGGCTTCTTGTCCATAATGAATAAGTGTCTCTTCAAAATGCTGAATAATCGTTGCAAGTTTTTGTTCTGTGTTGGGTTCAGGGATTATTTTCCCAGCTTGCAGGTAATTTATAACCTGGTTAATAAACCAAGGTTTTCCATAACAACCACGACCAATCATAATACCATCGGCTTTTGATGCATCTAACGCCTGATTTACCTTGTCAAAATTAGTTATATCGCCATTCACTATAACTGGAATTTTTACAGAATCTTTAACTTTCTGTATAAAATGCCAATCAGCTTCACCATCGTAGAACTGGCACCTGGTTCGACCATGTACCGTTATCATTTTAATACCTATATCTTCTGCTATCTTGGCAAGGCGTGGTGCATTCAAATTTTGTTGATCCCAACCCATTCTCATTTTGAGCGTAACCGGAATTTGTACAGCCTCAACCGTTGCCTTCAAAATTGCAGCAGCTAATTGCTCGTCACGCATTAAGGCTGCACCAGCATAATTGTTAACGACTTTTTTTGCTGGGCATCCAAAATTAATATCGATAATGTCGGCACCAAGATCTTCATTTAATTTAGCAGCTTCAGCCATTGTTTCTGGCTCACAACCAGCAAGCTGAACCGACATCGGAAAATCTTCTTTACTCCGCTGTGCCATTTTTAATGACTGCCTCGATTGACGAATAATTGCCTGGCTGGCGATCATCTCAGAAACAACCAACCCAGCGCCATATTTTCGAACAGTTTTTCGAAAAGGCAAATCGCTAACTCCAGACATAGGCGCTAAGATTACGGGTTGTTCAATATGAATATGCCCAATCTGAATGGGTTTCAATTTTCGAAATAATTCTGTTGGCTGCGATTGTTGGTAAGACACTGGTATAAACCTAATAGATACAAATTATATCAAATATTAATCTTCATTTAATCAATCAAGCGAAGATGTCAAATAAGGAAGATTAGAACAAACCTTTATTAAAAAAAAATATTGCTAATGATTTTAGTCAAGGAAAAATGAAACCAGGATAATATTAGTTGCATGTATTA
>JAEUKQ010000041.1 GCA_016794225.1 Alphaproteobacteria bacterium
GCGTAGCAGATATTAAACAGGGAGAAACAGCCTTAGAGGGTCAGAAAGATTCTGGAGTTCAAAAAATGATTCAAGAGATGTTACGTGATGCGCGTGATGAATTGAATCAGGAAAAGGACGAGGCCGCTTGCCGGCAAATTATGGCCGAGGCTAAGAAAATTTTGAAACTGAAATAAATTAATTAAAACATAAACGTGTAATGGCCGGGTTTAGCACTCGGCCAGTTTTTTAGGTTTTCTAATGATGAAGACACATAAAATAGCAGTTATTGGTGCAACCGGTAATATTGGACGTGAGGTTTTGGGTGTGTTGGCCGAAAATTCTGTTCCACAAGATCAAGTTATCGCTATAGCTTCTGCTAAATCGGTGGGTGATGAAATATCATATGGCGAAGAAAAAGTTTTAAAAGTTCAAAATATTGATCATTTTGATTTTACACGGGTTGGAATTGTTATTTTTTGTACACCACAGGCGGTTATTGAAAAATACTTGTCGCAGGTTCGCTCAGCCGGCTGTCTTATTGTTTGTCCAAGCATTGCTGAACAATTTGTTGATAAAAAAGAATATGTTGTGCCTGAAGTAAATGGCGCTTTGTTACAACAAAGTACCGCACAAATCATTTTAACACCAGATCCAGGAGCAATAATTTTATCGTTGGTGCTACAACCTTTTTTGAAGACAGGCGTTATTGAGCAGGCGGTAGTTACCTTGCTGCAGGCGGTTTCGGGTCATGGTCGAGAGGCTATGGATGAACTTTTTAATCAAACCCGCGGTATTTATATGAATTCGGTTGTACAGCATCAACATTTTACCAAACAAATTGCCTTTAATTTGATACCACATATAGGCTCTTTTGATAAAGATGGCAGGACTTCTGAAGAAACCAATACCATCCAGCAGACAAAACAAGTTCTTAAATCAGATTTTCCCTTAGAGATTACCTGTGTTCAAGCCCCTGTCTTTATTGGTTATGCTGCAACCGTCACATTAAATTTAGCGCAACATATTAATAGTGCGCAAGCACGCAAAATGTTAGAACAAACTTTGGGTGTTTCGGTGATTGATCATCGAAGGGATGAGGGCTATGTAACACCTGTTGAAACTGCTGGAGAACAAGCGGTTTTTGTAAGTCGTTTGCGTCACAGGGAAAAACAAATATCATTTTGGGTAACCGCAGATAATTTACGGCGTGGAGCAGCCTTAAACATGGCTCAGATTGTAGCGCTTATGCAAAAGGCATCAAGGGTGCTTGAATCCAGGTCCGTCCACTGAACTGACCACTTGATTATAATCATTGTGCGTCCTATTTATTATGGGTAACTCGATCATTGTAAGCGCTATAGAAAAATGTGGTAATTTTTCTATGTTCCTGAGATAATGATGCGACCAATTTGATCATCATCAGTTCAAATAAAACAATATGAATAAGCGGGGAACCATGCCAATAAAATCCATATTAACCCTAATTACAGGGGAAGAGGCTGATCTACCAACGTTACAGCATGCAGTGCAACAAGCCAAGAACCATCAAGCACAGCTGCAAATTCTTCATGTTAAACCGGATACCAGAGACATGTTGCCTATTATCGGTGATGGAATGTCGGGCTTGGCCATCGAACAAATGATTACTTCTGTTTTACAGTCTGCAGATGAACGTGCCAAAAAAGCTAAAGCAACAGCTGATAAGATCATTGCCGAGCAAAGTAAAGGCATGCAAATTACCTTTCAGCTTATTCAGGGATCAGAAGCAAACGTTTGGGCATTAGCCGGCCGTTTTGCTGATCTGATCATCTTTAGCAGACCCGGTAGTAATAATGCCATTATGGCAAATGGTGGGGTTGATGCAATTTTATTTGAAACCGGTCATCCAACATTGATGATACCACCTGTTAAGCGTGATGTAACAAAGCAGGACATAACATCTCAACCGGTAATTGCCTGGAATGGCAGTGCTCAGGCTGCGCGTGCAGTAAGTTGGTCGTTACCATTTTTACAAAAATCAACAATGGTCACTATCCTCAATGGAACAACAAATGCTGAAATAGGCCCTGCACGCTTAAGCAAATGGCTTGCTGCACATGGCATTAAAACAACAGTAAAAAATTTTGATCAAGGAAGTCGCACGATTGGTTCCGCTCTTTTAGAGGAAGCAGGGCTGGTCGGTGGAACGATGATCGTTATGGGGGCTTATGGCCACAGCCGGTTGCGGCAGTTTATTTTGGGGGGTGCAACCCGTGAGTTATTGCAAACTGCTTCGTTGCCGATATTATTAGCGCACTAAGCCTTGCTTTGGTGTTAGTTGGCGATTTCTGTAGCTCTTTTTTTCAGGGTACTGGGGTTTATTATCATTGACAGGGGCTGACGGGCGCGCTAAATCCTGAACGGTTTTAGACTGTTGCTATTGGAAATAGGCTATCAAATGAAACGACCAATATCACCGCATTTACAGATTTATCGTTGGCAATTAACTTCGGTTATGTCGATTCTTCATCGTATGACAGGGGTATCGTTGGTTTTTGGTACGTTGCTCTTGTCTTATTGGCTTTTATCAGCTGCTTTCGGTGCCTCTGCCTTCCAGACAGCGCATGATCTGCTAACTTCTTGGATTGGATACCTGTTGCTTATCGGTTGGAGTTTGGCTTTTTATTATCACTTAGCTAACGGTATTCGCCACTTGTTTTGGGACATGGGGCGGGGATTCGAATTGCGGCACGTATATCGCAGTGGATGGGTGGTTGTTTTTACCACAATTCTTCTTACAGTTTTGACGTGGGTTGTTGTTTTTTTATGCTAGGAGTTCAGATGAAGCATCTTCACCAGCATTCTACGGGTTCAGAAGCGGTTCGTCATTGGTGGAAACAGCGATTAACTGCGGTTATCCTGGTGCCTTTAGGCATTTGGTTTGTTGTTAGCCTATTGACCCAGGTTGGTAGTGACTATCAGCAATTTGTTACCTGGCTTCGGTCGCCATTTATTACGGCATTGATGATTGGATTTTTAGTATCTTTATTTTATCATGGCTATTTAGGTATGCAGGTAGTTATTGAAGATTATGTTTCCGACCTAGCTAGGCGGGCTTTTTGGCTAATTTTATTAAAACTTATTTGGCTTGGAACAGGTCTTCTATCAATTATCGCTGTTCTCTTTGTTGCATTAGGGGGGTAGAATGGCTGGTCATTCAACGAATAAGACAACGCAGGTTTTGGGCAAAGCCTACCCTATGACAGAACATTTTTATGATGTTGTTGTAGTTGGGGCCGGTGGAGCTGGGTTACGTGCGACTTTTGGGCTAGCTGAACGCGGTTTGAAAACAGCTTGTATTAGTAAAGTTTTTCCGACCCGAAGCCATACTGTGGCTGCGCAAGGTGGCATCAGTGCTGCCCTTGGTAATATGGGTGCTGATGACTGGCGCTGGCATATGTATGACACGGTTAAGGGATCTGATTGGCTTGGTGATCAGGATGCAATAGAATTTATGGTGCGTGAGGCGATACCCGCAATTATAGAGCTTGAACATTATGGCGTTCCATTTAGTAGAACTGTTGATGGTAAAATATACCAACGTCCCTTTGGAGGAATGACTACGGAATATGGCAAGGGAATTGCACAACGTACCTGCGCTGCTGCAGACCGGACTGGCCACGCTATTTTGCATACTCTGTATCAGCAGGCGTTGAAGCATTCGGCCGAGTTTTTTATTGAATATTTTGTGCTTGATCTCATTTTCGACCAACAGGGTGTTTGCAGGGGGGTAATCGCCTGGAATTTAGATGACGGCACCATTCATCAATTTCGTGCGCACATGGTTATTCTTGCGACAGGTGGTTATGGGCGTGCTTATTTTTCCTGTACGTCAGCACATACCTGTACAGGTGATGGAAATGCCATGGTCTTACGAGCTGGGCTTCCATTACAGGATATGGAGTTTGTACAGTTTCATCCAACCGGTATATATGGGGCAGGCTGCCTTATTACGGAAGGTGTTCGTGGTGAGGGTGGTTATTTGACCAACTCAGTTGGCGAGCGTTTTATGGAACGTTATGCCCCTGCAGCACGTGATCTTGCCTCGCGCGATGTTGTAAGTCGGTCAATGACGATTGAAATTCGTGAAGGCCGTGGTGTTGGCAAATTAAAAGATCATATCTATTTGCATCTTGAACATCTTGACCCAAAAATTATTCATGAAAGACTTCCTGGAATCGCTGAAACTGCCCGTGTGTTTGCTGGTGTTGACGTTACACGTGAGCCGATACCGGTAATTCCAACCTGCCATTATAATATGGGGGGTGTTCCTACCAACTATCGCACGGAAGTCGTTACCTTAAAAGATGGAAACCCCGATCATGTTGTTTCAGGGTTGATGGCTATTGGTGAGGCTGCCTGCGTTTCGGTTCATGGGGCGAATCGCCTTGGTTCAAACTCATTGCTTGACCTTGTTGTTTTTGGGCGCGCGGCTGCTAATCGGTGTGCTGAAATTATTAGACCAAATACCCCACATCCAGAAATAACCCTACAATCAATGGATATGGCCTTAACGCGACTAGATTATTTTAGACATGCTAAAGGATCTGTTTTACCGGCATCTTTACGTCTTGAAATGCAGCGTGTTATGCAAAACGATTGCGGTGTTTTTCGCACCGGTGATATTTTGCAAAACGGAATAGAAAAGCTTAAAGAAAGTTGGCAAAAGCTTCAGGATGTTCGTGTTCATGACCGTTCAATGGTTTGGAATAGTGATTTGGTCGAGGTGCTTGAACTTGATAATCTATTATACCAAGCTATAGCAACAATTACTTCAGCCCACCGGCGTCAGGAAAGTCGTGGTGCACACGCGCGGGAAGATTTTCCAAAACGCATGGATGATCAATGGTTAAAACATACAATAGTTTGGATTGATGATCAGGGGCAGGCCAAGATTGATTTTAGGCCGGTCCATTTGCAACCTTTAAGCAAGGATGTTCAATCGTTCCCACCAAAGGCACGGGTTTATTAACAATTAAGAGAGGCTTTTATGGCTAAGTTTACCTTGGCTGCACATGCAAAAGTTCAATCGGGCAAAGATTTTCCTGCCCAGGGTGCGCAAAAGACAAAAAAAATCAAAGTTTATCGCTGGGATCCTGAAACCAATCAGAACCCCAGGGTCGATAGTTACGAAATTGATCTGGATCAGTGCGGTCCAATGGTTTTGGACGCCTTAATAAAAATAAAAAACGAAATTGATCCGACATTGACATTTCGTCGTTCGTGTCGTGAGGGGGTATGTGGTTCGTGTGCCATGAATATTGATGGCACCAATACGTTAGCCTGTACAAAATATATCCAAGATGTACGCGGAGATATTCGCGTATATCCATTACCACATATGCCGGTTGTTAAAGATTTGGTCCCAGATCTTAAGGGAATATACCAACAATATCAGTCAATTGAACCATGGCTTAAAAATAACCAGCCTGCCCCAAATCGCGAACGCCTGCAAACTCCAGAAGAGCGGGCAAGGCTTGATGGGCTTTGGGAATGTATTTTGTGTTTTAGCTGTTCCACTTCATGTCCAAGCTATTGGTGGAATGGGGATCGTTATCTTGGACCAGCTGTTTTATTACAGGCTTATCGTTGGATTGCTGATAGCCGCGATACGGCAACTGCTGATCGGTTGCAACAGCTTGAAGACCCATTTAAACTTTATCGTTGCCATACTATTATGAATTGCACGAAAACTTGCCCAAAAGGTCTTAATCCAGCTAAGGCGATTGGTGAAATCAAAAAATTGCAAATGGCCCGTCAATTGTAAAAATATATGGTGAATAAATTGTCCCGTCTATCCCCTTCTACCAGTCTTTGGGAGACATATCAGGATGGATGCAGACAGGGGCATTGGCATTTTGACCAGGACCAAGCAAATGTTTTGCAAAAGCTTGATCAATTGGCGCAAGCTCTTCAAAAACAAAAAGGCAAAAAAACCAATATAAGTTGGTTACTGCCCTACTGGCGATCAACCAAAATTGCCGATGCACCCAAGAACGTTCGGCGTGGTGCTTATATTTATGGGTCGGTTGGGCGCGGCAAAACCATGGTGATGGATTTATTCTTTCGGCATGTTGAAATCAAAGCCAAAAAACGTATACATTTTCACACGTTTATGACGGAAATCCACGAAGGTTTATGGCGACTAAAAAAAAACGACCAACATCAGTCACATGGTACCGATGGTTGGCTGGCTATTTTAGCGACACAGATTGCTCAAGAAGCGCAGCTTATTTGTTTGGATGAATTTCACGTTAATAATGTAGCGGATGCTATGATTTTGGGGCGGCTGTTTTCCGAACTTATGAAAAATCAGGTAATTTTGGTTATTACATCGAATTGGGCACCACGTGATTTGTATCAAAATGGGCTACAACGTGTACGTTTTTTACCATTTATTGATATGATCGAACAGGAAATGGACATACTTTTTCTAGGTGGTGTACAGGATTACCGCCAGCAAACAATACCTACCGATTGGCGCTATTTGTACCCGATCACTCAAAATAACCAGCAAAAAATACAGCACATTTTTGAAAAATTGTCTGGTGGAAAACCAATCACATCAACGATCATAACAGTACAGGGGCGTTCGCTGGTTTTTTCTAAAACTGCAGGTAATGTTTTGCTGTGCTTTTTTGACGAACTTTGCCAACGCAATTTAGGCAAGGCAGATTATCTAGCAATCGCAAGACATTTTCGCTATATCATTATACAAAATGTTCCAAAATTTACCCCTGATCTTATTGAGGCGCTGCACCGCTTTATTCATTTAATTGACATTTTGTATGATGAACGATGTTACTTAATGATTTTGGCCGCAACTGATGCCCCTGATTTGTACTTTGAATCTAATGCGTTACAGATTGGTTTTACCAGAACATTATCGCGACTACATGAAATGCGCTCGATAAATTACCAATCGCGGCAAGCAGATTAATCGTATATATTAATCTTGTTAGGTATCTTGACCTGAAGCGTTAAAAGGTCTAGTTGTTAGCACGATAATTAGCTTGATCTTCATACAACATGGTATCATCAGATAGCGAGGGAAAATGGCACGAAAAAAAATTGCTTTGGTTGGGGCCGGTAATATTGGCGGAACATTAGGATTATTAGCTGAATTACAGGAATTAGGCGATATCGTTTTAATCGATGTTGTTGAAGGGGTGCCTCAGGGTAAGGCCCTTGATCTGGCTCAATCCAGTGCTGTTTTTGGGGTTGATAGTAATCTTAGTGGTAGTAACGATTATACAGCCTTGAAAGGTTCGGATGTTGTGATTGTTACTGCCGGTGTTCCAAGAAAACCAGGGATGAGCCGTGATGATTTGCTAAGTATCAATTGTAAAATTATTTGTGAAATTGGCGGACATATTAAACAACATGCACCGCAGGCCTTTGTAATTGTTGTTACCAATCCGCTAGATGCAATGGTATGGGTTATGCGCGAAGCAACCGGCTTTAACCCTCAGCGCGTTGTGGGGATGGCGGGCGTTCTTGATAGCAGTCGTTTTCGCTATTTTTTGGCCTCGGAGCTGAAGGTATCAATACAGGATGTTACAACTTTTGTTTTAGGCGGACATGGTGATACAATGGTGCCCTTGGTACGCTATTCAACGGTGGCAGGCATTCCATTGCCAGACCTAGTAAAAAAGGGTTGGATCAGCGAAGCAAGATTACAATCCATCGTACAGCGTACCCGCGATGGCGGGGCAGAGATTGTGAATCTGTTGAAGACGGGTTCAGCTTTTTATGCACCCGCAGCTTCGGCCATAGATATGGCCAAATCTTATTTACTTGACAAAAGGCGTGTTTTGCCATGTGCAGCTTATTTGAATGGTGAATATGGGGTTAAAGGATTATACGTTGGTGTTCCGGTTATCATTGGCGCAGCTGGTGTTGAAAAAATTGTCGAGATCGATTTGAACAGTGCTGAAAAAGAGATGTTTGATAAATCAGTGGCTGCGGTGCGTCAGCTCATTGAAGCGTCACGTAAAATGATGCCAGCCGCTGGTAAGTAAGGTTAAGCTTTAACAGGGTCAGACCCTATTGCTAAGGATTTACAAAAACAATGAATATTCACGAATATCAGGCAAAAGAACTGATTAAAAATTATGGTGTTAATGTTCCCAAGGGAAAAATAGCCTATACCCCAAGCGAGGCAAAAAATGCCGCTACCGAAATTGGTGGAAAATTATGGGTTGTCAAAGCCCAAATTCATGCGGGTGGACGTGGTAAGGCGGGTGGTGTAAAGCTGGCCAAATCCGCAGACGAAGTTCAAAAGCTTGCGACGCAAATGTTGGGTATGACCTTGGTTACCAAACAAACAGGCCCCAAGGGACGCGTGGTTAAGCGTGTATACATAGAACAGGGTTGTGATATCAAGCGCGAACTTTATTTAGGCATGTTGGTGGATAGGGATACGTCGCGGGTTATTTGCATGGCTTCTACCGAAGGTGGTACCGAAATTGAAGAGGTTGCGGCCACAAACCCAGAAAAAATTCTCAAAGTGGTTGTTGATCCCGTAACAGGGCTTATGCCACACCATGCCCGCAGGCTGGCTTATGGGCTAAAATTAAGTGGATCGCAAATTCAGTCAGCTGTTGCCTTCATTACAGCTTTATACCAAGCATTTATTGCGTTGGATGCAAGTATAGTTGAAATAAATCCCCTGATTGTTACAGGTGATGGGCAGTTAATGGCCCTCGATGCTAAGGTTACCTTTGACGACAACGCACTTTTTCGTCATCCCAACATTGAAGCTTTACGCGATGAAAACGAAGAAGAACCAACCGAACTTCTCGCAACTAAGCATAGTCTGAATTACATTAAACTTGATGGTAATATAGGATGTATGGTTAATGGTGCAGGACTGGCAATGGCAACGATGGATATTATTAAGCTTTATGGGGGCAGCCCAGCCAATTTCCTTGATGTTGGTGGTGGTGCGACCAAAGAACGCGTTACAACGGCTTTTAAACTTATTTTGTCTGATTCTAACGTTGAAGGCATTTTGGTCAATATTTTTGGCGGTATTATGCGTTGTGACGTCATTGCCGAGGGAATTGTTGCTGCCGCACGTGAGGTTAGCTTGCATGTGCCACTGGTGGTTCGCTTAGAGGGAACAAATGTTGAGTTAGGTAAAAAAATACTGCAACAATCAGGGTTGCCGATTGCATCGGCTAATAACTTGGCTGATGCAGCCCAGAAAATTGTTCAAGCTGTTCGGGAAGGGGAATAAAATGTCCGTTTTAGTAGATCGCAATACCAAGGTCATTTGTCAGGGATTTACAGGTTCACAGGGGACGTTCCACAGTGAGCAAGCGATTGCCTACGGTACAAAAATGGTTGGCGGGGTAACGCCTGGGAAAGGCGGAACGCAGCATCTGAATTTACCGGTTTTTGATACGGTTGGTGAAGCAGTAGAAAAAACTGGTGCTGATGCAAGTGTTATTTATGTCCCACCACCATTTGCCGCAGATGCTATTCTAGAAGCGATTGATAGTGGGGTGCGACTGGTTGTGTGTATTACCGAGGGCATTCCTGTTCTTGACATGGTGAAGGTTAAGCGGGCGTTGTCCGGATCAAAAACCAGGTTGATTGGTCCAAATTGTCCTGGGGTTATTACACCGAACCAGTGTAAAATTGGCATTATGCCTGGCCACATTCACCGCCCGGGAAAAATTGGAATCGTTTCGCGTTCCGGAACTCTAACCTATGAAGCGGTTGCCCAAACTACTGCTGCTGGTCTTGGCCAATCAACCTGTATTGGTATTGGTGGTGATCCTGTTAACGGCACTAATTTTGTTGAATGTTTAGAAATGTTTATGGCTGATCCTGAAACGGCCGGCATAATTATGATTGGTGAAATTGGCGGCTCAGCTGAAGAAAATGCCGCTGCTTTCATTAAAGCTGAGAAAAGAAAAAAGCCCATCGTTGGTTTTATTGCGGGAATGACCGCACCACAAGGCCGCCGAATGGGGCATGCCGGTGCTATTGTTTCTGGCGGTAAAGGTGGAGCTGGTGATAAAGTTGAAGCCATGCGTCAGGCCGGTTTTCATATTGTGGATTCACCAGCTATGCTAGGTGAAACAATGCTTCGGGCGTTTAAGGGTAAATAAAAGCAGGTATTGGAATTAAGCAGTGATGACACCAGAAAATCTTGTTTTTCTTTCAAGCGTCGACGCCAATTTTATTGGTGACGTTTATCAACGTTATCTTAATGACCCCCAACAAGTTGACGTTAGTTGGCGTAAGTTTTTTGAGGGATTACAAGAAGACGCTAAAGTTTTTCTTGCTGAAAGCATGGGGCCAAGTTGGGCTAGGTCAAAAAAATCCTTAGGCCAGGCTGTTCCATCTCAAGGGCAGAAAGTCTCTGATGCTGCTTTGTCAACACAAGCTGATGTTGGTGATTTGCAGGCCAGGGTTCGTGACTCGATTCGCGCGTTAATGCTGATCCGATCATACAGGGTTCGCGGCCATCTTGAGGCTATGCTGGATCCATTAGCCTTAAAACCTTTGCAGACCCATCCAGAACTTGACCCTACAGCCTATGGTTTCACCCAATCAGATATGAATAGACCCATTTTTATTGATGGCATCTTGGGATTGCAGCAGCCGACGTTACGGCAAATTATCGAGCGGTTGCGGCAAATATATTGCTGTTCTGTTGGTGTTGAGTTTATGCACATTCAAGATCCCGAGCAGAAAGAATGGATTCAGCAAAAATTTGAACAAGAAAAAATCTTATTCCAATTCGCACAGGTTGATAAAAAACGTATAGCTGAAGGCCTTATTAAGGCAGAAAGTTTCGAGCATTTTTTAGACAAAAAATTTGTTGCAACCAAAAGATTTGGCCTTGATGGTAGTGAAGCAGCCATTCCGGCTTTGGAATATATGATTGAACAGGCAGCAACGCATGGTGTAAAAGAAGTTGTTTTGGGAATGGCTCATCGCGGCCGATTGAATGTATTGACGCATGTTTTAGGTAAGAAATTAGCGGCAATTTTTGCTGAATTTCGTGGTGAAAACGTTTACCCACAAGGAACTGTTGGTTCAGGAGATGTAAAATATCATCTTGGGGCGTCAACCGACCGTGATTTTAATGGTCAAAGCGTACATTTATCGTTAACTGCCAATCCATCGCACCTTGAAGCAGTTAATACGCTGGTTTTAGGTAAAACAAGAGCCAAACAAAAACAACGACATGACCATAAACGCGAACAGGTAATGGCGCTTTTAATACATGGAGATGCAGCTTTTGCAGGTCAGGGCCTGGTAGCCGAAACCTTAGATCTGTCTGAATTAAAAGGCTATAGGGTAGGTGGTACAATTCATTTTGTTATTAACAATCAAATTGGCTTTACCACAAATCCTGTTAACTTTCGGTCTGGTCCGTATTGTTCAGAAGTCGCCAAAATAGCACAAGCACCTATTTTTCACGTTAATGGAGATGATCCCGAAGCAGTTTGTTTGGTTGTAAAGATTGCAACTGAATTTCGTCATCGATTTAAGAAAGACGTGGTTATTGATATGTTTTGTTATCGTCGTTTTGGGCACAACGAGACAGACGAACCGGCTTTTACTCAGCCACTCATGTATCAAAAAATAGCCGGCCATCCATCGACAACCAAACTTTATACAGCGCGGTTATTGCAGGAAAAAACAATAACTCAGACTGAATTGGATGCAATAACCCGGGATTACCAGCAAAAGCTAGAGGGCGCATATCAAGCGGCTGGCTTTCGGTCTGAAACTATCGATTGGTTGGAAGGTGCTTGGAAAGGATTTAAGCCAGCGTCTGGCGAAGAGCGTCGCGGAAATACCGGCATGGAAATGTCAGTTTTGAAAGAAGTTGGCCAGGCGTTGGTCGCCATACCAACAGCTTTTAACATTAACCGCAAAATTGAACGTCAGTTGATGGTTAAGAAACAGTCATTTGAGGCCGGTCAAGGAATTGATTGGGCGACTGCTGAAGCTCTTGCTTTTGGTGGATTATTGCTTGAAGGATACGCTGTACGCTTATCGGGACAAGATTGCAGCCGCGGAACATTTTCACAGCGTCATGCCGTGTGGATTGATCAGGCAACCGAGAATCACCATACGCCGCTTAATCATATCAGGGCACGGCAAGAACATTTTGAAGTAATAGATAGTCCATTATCTGAAGCCGGTGTATTAGGTTTTGAATACGGATATAGTCTTGCAGAGCCTAAGGCTCTTGTGATGTGGGAAGCTCAATTTGGTGATTTTGCAAACGGGGCACAGGTAATTATTGATCAATTTATCAGTAGTGCCGAAACAAAATGGTTCCGTATGTCAGGCATTGTGTTACTTTTGCCGCATGGTTATGAAGGCCAGGGGCCAGAGCACAGTTCGGCAAGGCTTGAGCGGTACTTACAATTGTGTGCCGAAGATAATATTCAGGTTGTCAATTGTACAACTCCAGCCAATTATTTTCACGTTTTGCGCCGGCAAATTCATCGCGATTTTCGCAAACCGCTGATTATTATGACTCCTAAATCACTTCTAAGGCATCGTTTATGTGTCTCATCGCTGCAAGATATGGTAACAGGCAGCGGGTTTCAGCGTGTTATCCAAGACACCTTTGCTACAGCGAATCTTAAGAAGATTAATCGGGTAGTTTTCTGTAGTGGTAAGGTTTATTATGATCTCCTAGAGCAGCGTGATAAAAAACAGCTGACTAATGTTGCAATTATTAGGGTAGAGCAGCTTTATCCATTTCCTGTTGAATCTATAAAGAAAGAATTGCAGCAATTTTCCCATGCTGATATTGTTTGGTGTCAGGAAGAGCCAAAGAATATGGGGG
>JAEUKQ010000042.1 GCA_016794225.1 Alphaproteobacteria bacterium
CGTGAAAATTTTTTCATAACGAAATCTTAATCCCGTTTTAATTAGACTTAATAATTAATTGCGTTTTGCTTGGCTAACTGATCAAGATTCTTAAGTAAGGTAAGTAGACCTGGTAAATCTTTTAATTTGATCATATTTGGTCCATCGCTTGGCGCACAATCAGGGTCCTGGTGTGTTTCCATAAAAACAGCCGCAACACCAACGGCTACTGAAGCCCGAGCAATAACCGGAACAAATTCTCGCTGACCACCACTTTTTTCGCCAAGTCCGCCAGGTTGCTGAACAGAATGTGTTGCATCAATTACAACTGGATAACCGGTTTTGGCCATAATAGGCAAACTGCGCATGTCAGTAATCAATGTGTTATAGCCAAAACTAACGCCACGCTCACACAATAATAAATTAGTGTTTCCTGCTTTTTCCATTTTTTTAATAATTTGCTGCATATCCCAGGGGGCTAAAAACTGTCCTTTTTTAATGTTAATAGCTTTTTTTGTTTTCGCTGCAGCAATCAACAAATCTGTTTGTCGACACAAAAAAGCCGGAATTTGCAAAACATCTACATATTGGGCAACAATACTGCACTGAGATGCTTCATGCACATCGGTTAGAACTGGACATTTAAATTTTTCACCAAGTTCGGCCAGTATCGATAACCCAACCTCCATTCCTATACCTCTTGGACTATCGGCACCTGTTCTATTGGCCTTATCAAATGACGATTTGTAAATAAAAGGGATATTGACCTTTTTTGTTATTTGAACCAACGCATCTGCCATTTCAAAAGCGTGTTCACGCGATTCGACAACACATGGACCGGCAATTAACGTAAACGGATTTGCGTTTGATATCTTAACGTTTTTAACAATAACTTGCTGCATATTGCCTCAATAACTTAAACTAACTTTGATTGTTTAACTGCTGCCTGAATAAATGATATAAACAGAGGATGGGGCGCAAAAGGCTTAGATTTCAGTTCGGGGTGGAATTGAACCCCGATAAACCACGGATGTGACGGCATTTCAACAATCTCTGGCAAAATACTGTCTTTTGATAACCCTGAAAATATCAACCCAGCTTTTTTCTCTAACCTATCCTTATAATTGGCATTAACTTCGTAACGATGGCGGTGTCGCTCAGAAATTTTACTGGTTTGATAAATTTGTTGTGCCCTGCTCCCTGGTTGTAAGTAACAATCATAAGCTCCAAGACGCATCGATCCACCCTTATCCGAGTTGACTGACCGCTTCTCAAGAACATTACCACGCAACCACTCCTCAAGCAACCCTACGACCGGTTCACTACATTGTCCAAACTCAGTTGAACCAGCATCCTTAAGTCCAAGTACATTACGTGCTATTTCAATAACTGCCATTTGCATACCAAAGCAAATACCAAAATACGGTATTTTGTTCTCTCGGGCAAATTTTATTGCTTCAACCTTTCCTTTAGTTCCCCGTTCACCAAAGCCACCGGGCACCAAAACCCCATGACAGCCTTTTAATTGCGAATGATCTTGTTCCTTTTCAAGCGACTCACTATCAACCCACACAATATTGACACGAACATTATTGGCAATACCACCATGACGTAATGCTTCAATTAATGATTTATACGCATCATGAAAGGATGTATATTTGCCAACAACAGCAATATTTACTGCGCCTTCTGGTATCGAAAAACGATCGACAATATTCTGCCAGATTTCTAAATTTGGTTTTACTGATCTAATATTAAAATGCCGGCATACTTCTTCGTCTAGGTTTTCAGCATGATATGCAAGTGGCACTTGATATATTGTATTTACATCTAAAGCCTGAATAACTTTATTAGGGTCAAGATTACAAAACAAGGCAATTTTTCTTCTGGCTTCAACTGGAATAACCCTGTCACAGCGACAAAGCAATATATCCGGTTGAATTCCAACACTAAGAAGTTCCTTAACTGAATGTTGTGTTGGTTTTGTTTTAAGTTCACCAGCAGCAGCAATCCAAGGCACCAAAGTAAGATGTATAAAAAGGGTTTTATCTTTGCCTAGTTCGTTACCAAGCTGACGAATAGCTTCCAAAAAAGGTAAACTTTCTATATCACCTACTGTTCCACCAATTTCACACAATACAAAATCTTCACTCTGAGTATCAGCTTTAATAAATTCTTTAATAGCATCGGTAACATGCGGGATAACCTGGACTGTTGCACCCAAATAATCGCCTTTTCTTTCCCGCGCGATAACCGTTGAAAAAATACGACCAGAAGTAACACTATCGGACTTTTTTGATGGGACGCCGGTAAAACGTTCATAATGTCCTAAATCTAAATCAGTTTCCGCACCATCATCTGTAACGTATACTTCACCATGTTGATAAGGACTCATTGTACCTGGATCAACATTAAGATATGGATCAAGTTTACGTAAACGCACTTTGAATCCTCTTGCCTGCAATAGAGCACCCAAAGAGGCTGTTGCCAGCCCCTTGCCTAAAGAAGATACAACGCCACCAGTTATAAAAATATACTTTTTCATGAATAACCCAAGTTATCTTGATCTATAAAAACAGACTATAAAAAAACTAAAGTAATTTATTGTCCAACTGGGACACTTGGTTCTGGAACAGCAGGAATGGGTGCAGTTGGCACTATATTATTTACTGGAGGAATAAAGCCTGATGGCGTGGGTGGAACTATGTCCAATCGCTTATTGTTTGCCGATAAAACCACCAAAGTAAGGCTAGTAATAAAAAACAATGTCGCCAACCACGCAGTCGTTCTTGTCAAAAAGTTTGCCGACCCACGCGCAGAAAGAAATCCCGACACACTCCCCCCCCCAAGCCCTAAGCCACCCCCTTCACTTTTCTGCAGCAAAACAATCCCAACCAGTAAAACGGCAATAATAGTATGTATTACAAGGATAATTGTAGTCATAAAAAGTACCTTCAATATAAAATTGATCGATAAAACTTAACAGCTGTTTTATAGGATAAATTACTTTCCTGCAAGCACCAGTTTATGAATTTTTAAAACATTATTTTATGGCTTATTTTCAATATATTTAAGAAAAATATCGATACATACTATTGAATACAAGCTGCGATGATATTCCTAAAATCTGATGCTTTTAAGCTTGCCCCACCAACCAACAAACCATCCACACCATCACCACAAACGATCTCAGCTGCATTGTCCGGTTTTACTGATCCACCATATAGTATTACAGGTGTTATCCGCCGATAAAGATGGTGTTGCATTATAATTTTTCGTATATGTTGATGCGCAAATATAATTTCCTGTTTGCTTGGTATTTTTCCTGTTCCAATGGCCCATACAGGTTCATAGGCTACAACCAAACTTGACACCACATTAGTAACTTCAAAATTCAAGCTTTCCTGAAGCTGTTGTTCTAAAACAGCAGATGTTGCGCCTTTGTTTCTTTCATCAATAGTTTCGCCAATACAAAGAATTGGCGTTATCTGGCGTTTTTGACAGCAGAGAATTTTTTGTGCAATCACTTGATTGGTTTCATTGTGCAAACGCCGTCTTTCTGAATGACCAACAATACAATATTTAACGCCTAAAGATTGCAGTATCATGGCAGATACATCACCAGTAAACGCCCCAATATCCTGGGTATAACAGTCTTGTGCACCGATAGTTAGCCAATCATATCCATCCAGCATCATTGCAACTGGATGTATCATGGGATGTGATGGACATAAAACAACAAGTGGCGGATTATCAGTATTTTTCGGCCACGGCTTATCAGCAGTGATTTGCCGAATCAAACTTTGTGCTTCTGGCAAAGTGCCGTTCATTTTCCAGTTGCCAACTATTAATTTCCGCACCAATTGCATTATTTACCCCATATTAAAACAACTTATTTGTGTAGGCTTATCATGAAATATCATAAAATATCCATGATAAAAATAATCATAATTATTGAATTAATTATAAAAAACCGCTAACACTGGAAAACTTTGCAATGTTTTGATTATTGCTTATTAGTCTTTCAATTAAAATATTTGGACACAAAAACATGCTGACCGCTATTCGTAACAACGCTTCATCATTAGTAACGAAAATTTTACTTTTTTTGTTGGTTGGATCTTTTGCTCTTTGGGGTATTGGTGATATTATTCGTGGGTTTGATGATATACCGTCAGTAGCCGAGGTTGGGGACAATGAAATCACAGCAACCGAGTTTGATCAAAAAATACGTAGACTGATGGAAGATTATAGGAAACAAACAGGTGATAACCTTACCTATCAAAATATCAGGTCAGAACGTTTTGATGAACGGTTGCTCAATACGCTCATCGAAGAAAGTCTTATCAATTCCTTTGCTTCGGATATGAAAGTGTCCACACCAGATACGTTGGTTTCACAAATTATTTTTTCAAGTTTTGCTGATAAGACCGGTAATTTTAACCGCAATCTCTATCAAGATTTTTTAACTTCAAACAACTTAGCCCAAGAAGAATTTTTTAGATATATTCGTTCTGTAAATAATTCAAAAATTATTTTAAGTAGTGCTTCAAACATAAAAATTCCAGATATAATTGTCAGCAAAATTTATGCGTATCGTAACGAGAAACGTACAGCGGAAACATTTCTGATTAGCTTAAACAAAATGCCAGAACCAGGTGTACCTACAGCAGATGATCTAGAAAAATTTTATGAACAAACTAAACAAAATTATTTAAGTCCTGAAAAACGCAATATTACAATTGCCTACATATCGTTAACAGAACTAACCGATGAATATGTTAAAACCATTAATTTTTCCGAAGAAAATTTACGTAACGAATACGCAAACAATCAAGCTTTGTTTTATAAACCCGAACGACGCCGGATCGAACATATTTTATTACCTAACAAAGAACTGGCAGAAGAGGTTTATAAAAAATTACAAAGTGGCCAATCTTTTGCAGATTTAGCATTGGCTTTAACCGGTAAAGCGCCGATTATGGTAGATAAACTTGAAAGAACTTTTGCACCACTTGGAATTTCTCAAAATATGCTTGAAACCGCTTTTGCACTTTCTCCAGGTGAAGTATCTATGCCAACTCAAGGTGTTGTTGATTCTTGGCATATTATACGACTTGTTGATATTGAAGCAGAAAAAGCAACAAGTTATGATGAAGCATTACCCAAATTAAAATCTATTCTTGCCAGGAACGAGGCCGAGATTACTGCCAATAGACGGTATTTAATTTTTGAAGATTCAATAGCTGCAGGCGAAAATTTTGCCGACGCCGCCAAATCGGCGGGTATAACCTTGGTTGCACTAGAAAACATTGCGTTAGACCGTGAATTTCCTTTAAAAATTGCACAAGCGGTTACCTCTGCCGTTCCCGAAAATTTATTAAGACGTATCCTACGACTTGAAGTTGGCCAAAATGTTCCTATGACCTCGCTTCCATCCGGTGATTATGTGTCTTTTAACCTTACGCAATTATTTCCTGCTACTCCTAAAAGCCTGGATGAGATTAAAGATCAATTAATTAAAGACTGGCAAAAACAACAGCAAATAGAAGCAGCCATGACAACTGCTGAAAATTTGTTAAAAGATAATGTTGGTCGTGATTTTGCAACACTCGCCGCGAAATTTGATGCAGCAGTGATAAGCTCGCCAGCCCTTGCACGAGGTAGCCTAGACCAAGAATCAAATATTGATCAAGGTTTAAATAGCCGCATTTTTTCTATGCCGCAGATTGGTGATATAATTTATCATCCAACAAATGATGGTGTGGTGGTCGCCAAATTAACGAATGTTATAAAACCTGATATTGATATTAATACCACAGATTACAAGAATATATCTGCTGAACTTGCGACAGAGTTTACAAATGACCTAGGGGTACAATTTCTTGACCATCTAAAAAAACGTTATCCCGTTAAGATTAACCAAGAGGTGGTTGATAGAATCCTTCAATAGGTTTATCATTATTATACAGATTCATTATACAGATTCACAACATTTTGGTAAGCTATTGTTATTCCCTTTAAAAGACTTATTTCAATTATATAAGTATAATTTGAACAATGGATGTACAAATGAATAAACAAACAATCGGCAAATCAGCCCTAATAACTGATGGTTTAAGCAAATTGTTAGCGGAAACATATGTTCTGTATCTAAAAACCCAGAATTTTCATTGGAATGTTACCGGGCCAATGTTTTATAATTTACATCTGCTATTTGAAACACAATACAAAGAATATGCGTTGGCGATTGATGTTATTGCCGAACGTATTAGGTCACTAGGTTCTTTAACTCCTGGTAGCTTTGCAGCCTATCAAAAACTATCCCGAATTAAGGAAGAACTGACAACACCCAAAGCCTTGCAGATGTTAGAAATATTAAGTGCTGGCAATAAAATACTAGTAGGTACAATTAAAAAAATAATTCCGTTAGCTCAGGAAGCAGGGGACGAAGCATCGGCAGATTTATTAATTGAACGCCTGAATATCCATGAAAAAAACATTTGGATGCTGGACAGCCATTTAGTAAAATAAATTATTTTCTATTTTGCAATTGAAGCAAAATTAACAGCTGTGATAGTGGAATAATTTTTAAATTTTTCTGCTTCAGGGTTGTTATCCAACTCTCTAAAGACCGTAATGTTAACTGCGTTGGATGCCCTATGGCTATCACATAGCCTTTCTTTCTAGCAATTTGCTCAACACGCATAAGCTGCCGATTAATTGTTGCTTGATCTGCATCGTGATCAATAAAAACATCGCGCTCAATCAATAACCAATTATTGGCTTTTGCTATTCTTGATGCGGCTGAGTTTGCTGTTGTTCTTGAATCGACAAAAAGCAGGTTATTATTATTGATCATCTGTAGAAGATAGGCCATACCCTCTTCCCATTCGGTAAACCTGCTGCCCATATGATTATTAATAGCGACAGCCTGAGGAATCTTTCGCAAAGCATTTGTTAATATATTTTCAATCTCTTGCTGATTCATCCCTACCATCAACATATCAGGTGTTTCCTTATAGAGAGGAGTGTTTTCATCGTAAGGTTCCATGGGTAGATGTAACATAATGTCATGCCCTGCTAACCTTGCCATAGACATTTGTTTTTCAAGATTTATTGCATATGGAAGGTATGAAAGTGTCAGCTGTGCCGGTAATGTTATAGCTTTTTTTGTTAGTTTTTGGTTAATACCCATATCATCAATAATAACAACTATAAAACCTAATGGGGCGGGTTTGTAAGGAATGGTAATATTTTGCTGAAAATATTTATTATCCGTTGACTGTTCTAAGCTTGTTAAATCATCATCGGCTTTGCCAGAAGATGCTGGCTTAATCATATTATAAGACGCCGAACAACCTGCTAAAGCCGACGTTAATATTCCCACTAAACTAGTGTACAAGAAGGTATAAAAGGGGGATTTGCCTCTGATTCGTTTATGCATAAGAACCGCATTGTAATAATAGAATGATAGAAAGATCATTGGCATATTTTGCTTGACGTACCAAGCAAATAATCATAAAACTTGTTTTGTTTCTTTTATGTTCTTGGAGGGTTTATGTTAACGCGCAAACAATTAGAATTACTACAATTTATTTACAATTATATCCAAAAGAACAATATATCACCAAGCTTTGAAGAAATGAAAGAAGCCGTTCAGTTACGATCGAAATCAGGTATTTTTAGATTGATCAATGGTTTAGCTGAACGCGGTTTTATTAAACAGTTGAGGCATAGGGCACGCGCACTCGAAATTGCCAGAATGCCCGATTCTATGATTCCATTAACCCATGAATACAAACAAGAAATTCCTTCGGAGCGTTTTTCGCATCAATCCGCCCCATTACATAGTAAGTTTTTAGAGATACCTTTATATGGCCGCATTGCAGCAGGTGCCCCAATTTTAGCGGTTAACGATTCACACCAAACAGTTTCTATTCCCCAGAATTTTTTATCTACAGGTATCAAAAATAAAAATTTCTATGCCTTAGAGGTAAGTGGAGATTCAATGGAAGAAGCGGGTATATTTGATGGGGATATAGCGCTTATTGAAAAAACTGACACGGCGGAAAGCGGCAATATTGTTGTTGCTCTGGTGAATAATCACGAAGCGACACTTAAAAAGTACTACTATAAAAATAAAAAAATAACACTGGAACCTGCTAATCGGCGTTATCAAGCACAGATATATACACCAGAACAAGTTAAAATACAGGGTCGTCTACGTACAATTATCCGCAAATATTAGAAATACCTATTTTGTGTATTCTAATGACCACGGCCTTTGGCCAATAATATCTTGTGTTGATAAAAAATAGAACCTATCACCATAATCCCAACCCCAGTAAAAAGGTTGCGCGTTAGCTTCATTAATTAATACCACATTGGTGTTTGGACACATTGTTTGTAGCCTTGCTGTTAGATCGATAACAACTTCTACCTGATCGCAAAGCCAATCAATTTCTGCTGATCGGTAAATAATAGCTATTTTTTTATTATTCAACTCATAGGTGCAATGATACCAATCACAAGTAAATGCTGGGTTTCTGTTTAGGAAATATAATGGGATAATCCTGGTTTCCTTAAGTCGTTTACTCATAATTTCCATAAGAAAGGAATCTTTTTGCCCAACTATAATATAATATCCTTTATTATCGTCACTTATAGCTATTTGTTTTTCTTTTAATGCCACGAGTATATCCGGTGTTTTCCCCGGGAAAAACCAACTAATACACAAAACGACAACCAAAGTAAGTACGCTTAATAAGCGACGATACGGAATATATGCTATTAACCAGATAAAAACCGCCGCAACAGATAGAAAAACTGATATAAGATGAACATTATCAATTATAATTGATGAAGCTGGTAACCGGCTAACCCAATGTGCTATATATAATATTGCTTCAATACCAATACCCATAATTACAAAAAATATATCTTGTAAGCCAATTGTAGATAAACATACCGCAATTAAAGCTGCTGGCATCACAATAAAACTTGTGACAGGAATAGCAATCATATTGGCAAGAACCGCGTAAAGGCTGGTCTGCTGGAAGTGGTATAAAGTTATGGGTGTTATGGCAATACCAACCCAAAAACTTACAACCATCAGCTGTGTTATATAATTGATTATTTGCCTAAGATAACTTGTTTTTTTTAGCAGCTGGATTAGTAAACGTTGTTGGTTTTGATAAGAACGGTTGTTGATAGCAATGATTGTTGCTACTGCAACAAAGCTCATTTGGAAGCTAGCTGTTAAAAGGGTGAATGGCTGAAAAACTAAAATAACAATTGCTGCCCAAGCTAAGGTTGTAAAACCAAAAACATGTCGGTCAATTAAAATTCCAATCATCAGCAAGGCCATCATAATAAATGATCGCTGAGTTGGAATAGCGGCATTAGTCAAAAATAAATAGATGAAGGCCACAATAATTGCCAAAATAGCCGAAACCTTCTTAGGTGACAAAGGTATTTTATTCAACGGATAAAAAAGAAGTAATCGTCTGGAAAATGCAAATGTTAGTAAACAAATCAAACTTAAATGTAGCCCTGAAACCGATAATAAATGGGCAAGTCCACTATCACGCATATCTTGAACAATCTTATCAGGAACCGCATGTTGATCTCCAAGAATAAGCGCACGGGCTATAGCAGCCTGATCCTGAGAGATTACTGCGTTAATCTTATTGGTTAGTTGTTCACGAGTGCGCTGCAGATAATATTCAAACACCTCATATATTCCAGTTTTGGTGTGCGCAACTATTTGCGGTGTACTGCTTGAAAAGCCAATTGCACTAATACCTTGAAACCACAAACCGCGATAAAAGTTATACCCATCTGGAAAGACTGGTGTTGCAGGTGGAAAAAGTGATGCCCGTAATTTGATGCGATCAAATAAGTTAATATTTGTTTTTTTTGACCGAACTGTAATCTGCAATCCATCTAATATTATATGGTTAAAAGGTGGTTCGATCTGAACATCACGCAGAATAATTCTTTTAATTCCTTGATCCATCAATTCAATTTTTGTTATTTGCCCTATTACATTTATTCCCTCTAAGGGTTTTTGCAGCATGGTTGTGTCTATTAGTATTACTTGCAATTTTGCCAGTAAAAACCCTATTATAATCAAACTAATGGATAAAAAAGTCTTTTGATTCTTCCCTGCTTTACCTAATAAAATGATAAAAATTACGACTATCACAGCCAAGGCAATATAAACCCAGTCGGCAGGTTCAAATGAAAGCCAATGATATATGGCTATTCCAATTGCCAGAAATATTGGGCTGATTATAAACATTAAGGCCGCTTTATTGGGTTTTAATTAGATTTTACTGTTTTTTGTACGTATAAATTTTATATTTCAATTTTAAAATAGAATAACACCAAAAAACCGCTGTCTCCTATTGATTCTGGAAAGAAAATCTTCTATTTTCTGGTTTAATCAATGCTATACAGGCGGTACAATGACTAGTGAAAATAAAATAAACCTTGGTAACAAGCCGACTATACAATCTGATAGCGACTCTGTCACTATCATCGATAATAAAACACAAAAACGATTCGATTTATCGGTTTTGTCACCAACAGTGGGTGACCGTTCAATTGATATTCGGAAATTATATACAGAACATCAACTATTAACATATGACCCCAGCTATTCTTCAACAGCAAGTTGTGATTCAAAAATTACCTATATTGATGGTGAACGTGGCGTTTTATTACACCGCGGATATACAATTCAAGATTTAGCAAGCAAAAGTACCTTTCTTGAAGTCGCTTATTTACTTTTACAGGGGCATCTACCTAATCAAAATGAATTAAGCACGTTTACCAATACTATAACCCATCATACTATGGTACACGAACAGTTACAGTTTTTTTATCGCGGTTTTCGTCGTGATGCCCATCCAATGTCAATCATGATTGGTGTTGTTGGTGCACTGTCTGCCTTCTATCATGATAGCACAGATATTAGTGACCCACAGCAACGTATGATTGCTTCACACAGACTTATAGCAAAAATGCCTACGATTGCCGCTATGGCGTATAAATATTCTATAGGTCAGCCTTTTGTTTACCCTCAAAACAATTTAAGCTATGCAGCAAACTTTCTTAACATGACATTTGCTGTACCAGCAGAGGAATATAAGCTTAATCCGGTAGTTGTAAAAGCAATGGATCGAATCTTTATTCTTCACGCTGACCATGAACAGAATGCGTCGACATCGACTGTGCGTCTCGCTGGTTCAAGTGGAGCAAATCCATTTGCTTGTATTGCTGCTGGCATAGCCTGTTTGTGGGGGCCAGCACACGGTGGCGCCAACGAGGCTGTTGTTAATATGTTACGGGAAATTGGTGATAAGAAACGAATTCCTGAATTTATTAAAAAAGCGAAAGACAAAAATAGTTCATTCCGCCTTATGGGTTTTGGTCATCGGGTATACAAAAACTACGACCCAAGAGCGGCCGTATTAAAGGAAAGTTGCCATGAAGTGCTGAACGCGCTTGGAATACGTAACCAACCATTACTTGAACTTGCAATGGAGTTAGAGCGTATAGCGCTTCAAGATGAATATTTTGTTGAACGCAAATTGTTTCCAAATGTTGATTTTTATTCTGGCATAATTCTTCAGGCTATAGGTTTTCCAACATCAATGTTTACTGTTTTATTTGCACTGGCAAGAACCGTTGGTTGGGTTGCCCAGTGGAAAGAAATGGTTGAAGACCCATCCTTACGTATTGGTCGTCCAAGGCAAAGGTATATGGGTGAACCTCAACGGCCGTATATTCCAATTGAAAAACGCTAAAAATAACTCATAAATTGGTCATCAATAGTTCAAAATTGATGACCAATTTTATTCGCCTAAAAAATCCTGTTAAAAAGAATTTTTAGGTTTTGTCACGGATCATTGCAGCAATTTCTGCTTCAGCCACCAGTTTTTGTTCAACTTTCACTTCTGCCTTAAATCGCCAGACTGGTCCTCTGCTACGATCTTTATGTGCGTATATTACTAGTTGGTCACCTGGAACAACAGGTTGACGAAAACGGGCATTATCAACCGACATAAAATATACTAATTTACCTTCTGATTCTGGCCCAAGGGTTGATACAACTAAAATTGCAGCAGCTTGTGCCATTGCTTCAATAATTAAAACACCTGGCATCACGGGACCGCGGGGAAAATGCCCTTGAAAAAAACCTTCATTAATAGTGACGTTTTTTAAGGCAACAGCCATAACATCTTTTTCTACCTTGATAACGCGATCAATCAACAAAAATGGGTAACGATGCGGTATCATTTCCATGATACGCATGATATCAATACATTTTTGCGTAGTATCCTGCTGATTCAAAGAGCTTGTCATGGTACCTTTTCTTACTAGTTTGGAATATTAATTTTCACGACAGGAAGTTTCTGATCAAGTAATTTGATGATTTCGTCTGTAATATCAAGGCTATCTAGCGAAAAAATAACCACACCTTTATCCAAGATCAGATTATAACCACGCTGCTTTGCCAGGTTTTGAGACACCTCGATTAATGTATTGCGAATGGCCTGTGAACCTTGTTGGTCGATTGCTTCAAGTCTTTTCTTTTTTTGTTGAAAATCAGCCTGATATTTGGCAACCAAAGCGTTAAGTGCTTCTTGCTTTTTTTGCAATTGTTCAGGTGTCAGTTTATCGGCTTCTAGTTGTAATTCACGTTGGGCAGCACGTAAGGCGTCTTCTTGCTTGGCGATTTCTATCTGATAGCTTTTTGTTAGTTTGCCTATTTCCTCAGTTAAACTTTTAGCTGCTTTACTGCTTA
>JAEUKQ010000043.1 GCA_016794225.1 Alphaproteobacteria bacterium
GGAATGGTGTTGGGCAATATTAAGCCACAGATCATAACCTTCAGCGGGATGGGGTCGAACGATAATCTTAAATTGTGGTAATTGTTGTGCTAGGATTGGTATTAATTTTACAAAGTGATCTAGCAATCGGTGCCTGTAAATCGCTAGCTCAGGATCATAGTTTTTTTCTGCGCTTTTGGAAAGCAATAGCTTGTCTGAGGGAAGTGGTAATCTTTTACGCATATTGTTTTCCGGATTAACGCTACCGAAATTACTGTTGAAGAGGATGAAGTCACCGTGTTGGTGTAAGATGTTATCGATTTCTGGTAGGAAGAAGGTATTAAATTCTGGCCTAAGAAGGTCTGCACGTGGATTACCGGTTACTTCAATGGGAACATGATGATGGTTAACAGGTTCTAGGTTCTTTTTATTATCGTTCCCCCAGGCAAAGATCATGTTGAAATAAGCAAGACTTTCTGGGTCTATACGTCTTTTACGGTACAAATCTGGTGAATAATATACGATCGCCTCTTCATCCCATCCGGCAAAGCGCCAACCAAAACTTTCTGCCAAGCGCAAGATTTTAATGCGGTGTATAAAAAAATCCTTTGCAATATATATGCAATTGTTAATTTTATGAAGCTGTAGATGAATAGCTAATTTTTCCCCCAAGGTTACTTTCCAACCCTGTTCAGCGGCCAAACAACCAAGCAAAAGCTTGGCATCAAATTCGCGGCTATATAACTCAATGGGGATTACAAGTTTTTGATGATCGCTACGGAGCATGTTTTTTATTATATATCTTATGGTTGTCTTTATAAAATGCTTCATAGCTGACTAATAAATTTAACAATCATAATAGAAACGATTCGCTGCTACGTCAACAATTCTTAAAGAAAACCCTACCTTAATAACTATAGCGCCTTTGGATCATTTTGGTATATAAAACTAGGGTAATTTTATTGTTGCTGTTAAAGGCTTTTAACTTGCTAAATCAGCGCTTAGAATTGTTAACATGTAAAATAAAAAACTGTCATCTTTGTCAGGGGCATTTACCCTATGCACCCAACCCAATTTTTTTTATTAAACCGGCAACAAAGATCTTAATTATTGGCCAGGCACCAGGATTTCGTGCACACCAGACTGGGTTGTCATGGAATGATCCAAGTGGTGATCGTCTACGTGCATGGATGGGAGTTGACCGAAACATTTTTTATAATAATCCCTTTATTTCGTGCATGGCGATGGGATTTTGCTTCCCTGGCCAGAATGCCCGCAAAGCAGATTTACCACCACGACCTGAGTGTGCAGTTGCTTGGCATGCAAAAATTTTAAAACTTTTGGCAGATATTGAAATTATTTTGTTAGTTGGAATATATGCGCAGCAATTTTATTTACCAATACCAGCCAAACAACCGTTGAAGCTTACTCTTGAAAACTGGCGTGACTATCTTCCTAAATACTGGATTTTACCACATCCCAGCTGGCGTAACAATTATTTGTTACAAAAAAAATCGGTTGTTATGAAGCAATTGATTCCAGCGCTTCAAGAACGCGTTCAAAGTATAATTAGCAGTTAGCTAATTTCTTGATCAATTTTGTCCATATCAGCATCACTATAACCAAAATGATGACCAATTTCATGAATCAATACATGATGAATAATCTGAGCAAGAGAAAGAAAAGGTTTTTCTTGCTGCCAATATCTTATAATAGGTAGGTAATAAAGAAAAATGCGTGGGTGGTCTGACCATAACATGCCGTGATGTTGTTTGGGAATTGGTATGCCATGGTATAAACCCATTAATTGAAAGGGCGATGTTAATCCCAGTCCCTGAAGCGTTTCTATGGTTGGGGATTCTTCTACAATAACGGCAACCCCTTTTAGCTGGTCACGAAATAATTCAGGTAAGGTATGAAGCGATTCCTCGGCCAAAATTTGGAAATCAGCAATAGTTGGAATCTGCGGGAACAACTGAAACCTTTTTATTTCTTCAAGTGACAATTGATAGAATTTCTCAAAAACACTTGATTCTTGTTAAGTATTAACCATATTATACTTGTAAATACTGTTTCTTTAACAGAAATAGGGATGATTTTCTAAATTAAAAGGGTGATACTATGGCTTTACAACCTAATCTAAGACGAACGACAATCAGTCGCTCTGCAGCGAATGTTGATGAAGGTCTTCGCCAATACATGTTGGGTATATACACCTATATGGGTTTTGGTGTTTTGCTGACAGGCTTAGTTTCTTATTTTATTGGCACTAATGAACGGTTACTTTTATCACTGTTTAGTTCGCAGGGAATGATGTATCTGCTGATGTTCCTACCAGTTGGCATTGCCCTATGGTTGAATTTGGGTATTAACCGCATTAAGGCCTCAACAGCCCAGCTGCTTTTCTGGGTTTATGCAGCTTTAATTGGTGTGGCTTTGGCGCCAATTTTTGTTCTTTATACCGACACATCGATCGCTAAGGCTTTCTTTATTGCTGCTGCAATGTTTGGTGGGATGAGTCTTTACGGCTATACGACTCAAAAAGACCTATCAGGAATTGGATCATTCCTTATTATGGGTGTTTGGGGTTTGTTGGTGGCGATGGTTGTTAACATATTCTTGCGCTCCAGCGGGTTGGATTTCTTGATCTCAATTGTTGCTGTTCTGGTTTTTACAGGCCTGACAGCTTATGAAACACAGTTGGCTAAAGCTTCTTATCAAGAAGATGAAGCTGCCGAAATTACCAAAAAGAAATCAATTATCTTCGCTTTACAGCTTTATATTAACTTCATTAACATGTTTATTCATTTGCTGCGCTTAATGAACAGTAATCGTAATTAAATTCTTTTTAGGATTTTATAATTATTTGGTTAATAAAACACCCAGCGCTAAAAGCGCTGGGTGTTTTTTATGGACTTGTTCTTTCTATGGAATGATATAATTAAGTAAGGCTAAGATATATAATAATAGTTTTGGTACATTAGGTTAATAATCGAAATCTTTTGTTACTTGTTGATATCTAGATTATAACAAAACCTAATATTCATAGAATTAAGGTTTATCAAGCAAGGGTTATTCAATGCTCAAAGCAAAAAATAAGTTGTTTTTATTGGCTTTAAGCCAGTTATTGTTAACACATCAGGGAATTGCCCAGGCCCCTAATGGTGCCAAAGAGATGCCACCAATGCCTGTTGAGGCAGTCCAGGTTGAAGTTGGTCAAATTGTTCTGTCAATTCCAGCCGTTGGATCTTTAAAATCGGCAGAATCCGTCACGATAAGTCCGGAAATTCCAGGCCGTTTATCAGCCGTTATTGGTAAAGAAGGGCAAGCAGTGCAAGCCGGCGAGGTTCTTGTCGCACTTGATGCATCGATTTATCAGGCTGAATTGGCGCAAGCAGAAGCCAGCATAGCCTTGAGTAAGGCGAATTACCAACGAGCTGCCGAACTTTTTGAAAAACGCGTTGGAACCCAACAGGCACGTGATGAGGCAGAAGCCCGTTTCCGGGCTGATGAAGCAGCTTTAGCCCTAGCTAAAGCACGTTTAACAAAAACAACAATCAACGCCCCTTTTAATGGTATTTTGGGATTACGGCGAGCGAGTATTGGGCAATATTTATCCCCTGGCGAAATTGTATTTAATCTTGAATCCATCAACCCGTTAAAAGTTGATTTTCGGATTCCTGAAATTTATCTAAGCAAAATTCGTGTAGGCCAGCAAATTATCATTAAAATTGATGCGTTGCCAACAAAAGAATATTCAGGAACAGTCTATGCCATTGATCCATTAATTGATCAAAACGGTCGAAGCATTCTTATTCGCGCAACTTTGGCTAATGATAGTGGCGAGTTACGCCCCGGGCTGTTTGCACGGATAAATCTAGTCTATGAAACCCGTGCAGAAGCTTTGTTAATCCCAGAACAATCTGTATTTTTTATGGGCCAGCAAAAATTCGTATACCGTATCGTTGATGGAAAAGCATCGTTAACAGCGGTTAAGACTGGCGAGAGAAGCACTGGAAAAATCGAAATTGTTGAGGGGTTGTCTTCAGGTGATATTGTGATAACAGCTGGCATGATGAAAATATTTGATCATGCTCCAGTTGCACCATTACCACAAAATCCTCGGCCACAATAATTGTGGAAATTTGATATTTAAAGAGAACAATATGTCCTTATCTGATGTTTTTATCCGGCGACCGGTTTTTACAACTGTCTTAAGTATCTTAGTTATTTTAATTGGCGTTATCAGTTATGATCGACTTGTCATTCGTGAATATCCTAATATCGATCAACCTGTGGTTACGGTATCAACCAGCTATTCTGGTGCTAATGCCGAAATTATGGAAAGCCAAGTGACAAAACCCCTAGAAGATGCCTTGTCTGGTATTGAAGGGATTGACGTGATGACATCTAATAGCCGTGCAGGTGAGAGTAATATCACCTTACGGTTTAATTTAGATAGAAATATTGATCTTGCAGCAAACGATGTGCGCCAAAAAGTTAGCCAGGCGCGTGATTTCTTGCCAGATGGTGTTGATGAGCCGGCCGTCACAAAAGCCGAAGATGACTCTGAAGCCATCATTTATATTGCTTTTTCAAGTGATCGCCATTCACCGATCGAATTGACAGATTATGCAAGACGGGTGGTTCGTGACCGGCTACAGACGGTTTCCGGGGTTTCTGAGGTTCAGGTTTTTGGCGAGCGGCGCCAATCGATGCGCATTAATTTGCGGCGCGATTCTTTGGCTGCCTATAGCATTACAGTTCAGGAAATTGAAGAAGCCTTGCGCCGGCAGAATATTGAAATACCTGCAGGAGTTGTTGAGGGACGTTTTCGTGAATTTACTGTGCGTGCTGAAACCGATTTGCAAACAGCTACACAATTTGAAAATATTATTATCAGGCGTTCGGAAAACTATCTCATTCGCTTAAGTGATGTTGCAGACGTAAGTATTGCACCCGAAAGTGAGCGAACAATTACCAGATATAAAGGTGATTTTGCCGTTGCTTTGGCTATTGTTAAGCAGTCAACAGCCAATCCCCTACAAGTGTCACAGGGTGTGCGCACAATTTTGCCAGAGATTCAAAAGTCCTTACCAACCGGTATGGCACTTAATATAGCTTATGATTCAGCGGTTTTTATTGATCAATCAATTCACGAGGTTTTTATTACAATTTTAGAAGCCATTTTGCTTGTTGTTTTGGTAATTTTTGTTTTCCTAAGGACATTGCGCGCAACAATTATTCCGATAGTCACAATACCAGTTTCGTTAATTGGTAGTTTTGCTTTAATGTATTTATTTGGTTTTTCTATTAATACCTTAACATTATTAGCCTTCGTGCTGGCGATTGGTCTTGTTGTTGATGATGCTATTGTGGTTCTTGAAAATATTTATCGCTATATTGAAAAAGGCATGAAGCCGCTAGAAGCCGCCTTCAAAGGTATGCGAGAAATTTCATTTGCTGTTATTGCTATGACACTAACTTTGGCTGCCGTTTTTGCCCCAATTGGCTTTTCAACAGGAACGACAGGGCGCCTTTTTACTGAATTTGCATTAACCTTGGCCGGTGCTGTGTTAATTTCGGGGTTTGTTGCATTGACTCTTTCGCCCATGATGTGTGCTTTGTTATTAAAGCATAAGAAAAAACAACATCAACAGGTACCAACTGTCGATAAACACCTAACAAATAGAACTAAGGTTGCACAAGAAATAGCCGATTCACCATCAGCAAATAAAGGTTTTTATCCACAATTTTTAAAGGCTGTTCTCAATGTTCGGTTTTTTGTATTGCCGCTGATTGTGATTTTATCATATTTTGGATACGCCAATCTTACAAATTTGCCTCAGGAATTGGCACCCACAGAAGATCGTAGTATTCTGATAGGCATCACGATTGGTCCCGAGGGTTCAACCGCTGCTTATACTGACAAATATATGCGGCAAATCGAAGCCATTTATCAAAAAGTACCTGAAATGGTAAGTTATTTTATTGTGGTAGGCTTCCCAACAGTTAGCCGTGGTATTTCGTTTGTCGAGTTGCAACCCATTGATAAGCGCGTGCGCAGCGCAGAAGAAATTGTCGGCGCATTGCGCCCCATTATGTTTGGGGGTGTGGCAGGGACAATGAATTTTCCCGTAATGCCACCATCGCTGGGCCAGCAATCTACCGGTAAACCATTATCATTAGTTGTTCAAACCACCGGGTCACACCAGGAATTGCAAAGATTAGTTAATGCAATTATGGCAGAAGCACGTGCAAATCCCAGTATTATCGAGCTTGAAAGCGACCTAGAATTAAATAAGCCTGAATTACGTATTACTGTAAATCGCGACAAAGCAGCAGATATGGGAGTTAGTATTGATACAATCGGCCGTACATTAGAAACCATGATAGGAGGGCGCATCGTAACCCGTTTTAAATTGGATGGCGAGCAATATAACGTCATTGTACGATTGGGAGGTCAGGAGCGTGCCAATCCCCAAGATTTGCTGAATATTTACATACGTGCTGGTGATGGGCAAATGGTTCCCTTGTCTAATATTGTTGAAGTTGTTGAAACATCAGCCGCGCGCGAATTGCGGCATTTTAATAAACTAGCCTCGGTTACTTTGACGGCGAATCTTGCGGAAGGATATACATTGCCAGAAGCCATTACATATATAGAAGGGTTGGTGCGCAAGCTTGATGTTGATAATAAAACTCAGATCGATTACTCGGGCTATACGCGCGAATTTAAACAATCCAACGAAAGTGTTATTTTTATTTTCGGTTTAGCGTTGCTATTTATTTATTTGGTATTGGCCGCCCAGTTTGAAAGTTTTATTGATCCACTTGTTATTATGTTAACAGTTCCACTGGCCATGACAGGTGCCTTATATACCTTAGGGTGGTCGGGTGGCACATTAAATATTTATAGTCAGATAGGTCTTGTTACGCTTATTGGTCTTATTACCAAGCATGGAATTTTGATTGTCGAATTTGCCAATCAGTTACGCGATACCGGTAAAACAATTAAAGAGGCAATTATAGAATCAGCCACCCTGCGGTTGCGCCCAATCTTAATGACCACAGCAGCCATGGTTTTAGGGGCATTGCCATTAGCTTTAGCAACAGGCCCTGGTGCCGAAAGCAGGCAGCCAATTGGTTGGGTTATAGTGGGTGGTATGACCTTTGGTACATTACTTACTTTATTTGTTGTGCCAGCTGCGTATATGTTGTTAGCGCGCCATCATCGTCGTTCTTTAGGAGAGCGTGTATAAGCCCTTTGTCCCAATCTGCCTAAAAAAACAAGTTTTCTAATTTTAATAAAGTGTCTTTGGATAGCGGGTAACCACCTGCTATCCACCAGATATAAAGGGCAAAAAGCAAAAAAGACCAAGTAAAAACGTATTCAACTGGTGATTTATACGACCAGTGAAAAGGAAAACGATAGCGTTGCTGGTGTGGCCATAATAAAGGAATACCAGACGGATTCATCATGTCACCTAACAAATGTGACAGATAGCCAATCAGAAAAGGAATAATAACAAAATGCTGCCATCCAACTAACTGGGGATGCTGTAATAACCACGTAAGACCAGCTAGACATATAAAAATAGCTATTAAACTATGAGTAAAACCCCGGTGGCCAACTAAAAAACCAAGTGGGTAGGCAATAAAGGGAAAACGTTTGCCAATACTGCTTTTCGGTGTATCTAAGTCTGGAGCTAGTCCAGAAATTGTTGCAACACCAAGATCAATTGGTGTTAGCGGAATTTTGAACAGTCCTGCGGTGATAATCCAGCAGCCAGCTGCCCAACGCAAATGATTAGGGGCAATCATCTAGAAGCACCAACATACGGTTTAATCATATCCATAACCACACCACCGCGCACCAAGACATAAAAACTATTTTTTCCAAAACAACCAGCGGCTAGAACCCCTTTTTGACCAATTATGCCACTGCTTGTTGATGGTTGCAGCCATTAAATCGAAATTATCCCAGGTGTCTTGAACTTCATAAAGGCTTGCCAAATTTTGCCCCAAAACTTTTTCATAATCATCTAAATAAAGATTATTTTCATAGTAAAATTTTGTAAAATCGTTGCCCATAGGGGTTAAATGATCATCTGAAAATACACCATCACAATATTCTAGAAAAAATGTTCCAGGGGTTATTTGGCGCGACAAAAGTTTTTCAAGACCCTGGTTGCAATCTTTGGAAAATAGGGCGCTGGCAATATTATTTTGAATTGCCCAGACAATAAAAAAAGCAATATGTGTAGCAGCACATTTTTGGGGCAGATATTCCGGGAAACCGTCACCACCTGCATGCCAATCGGCTTTATCGTATATGTTCATTTCTATCTCTGCTAGAAAACAGGCAATTATTTGTGATGGTTTTTGTATATTTTAGGGCTTTTGGAGCGGGTGAGGGGAATCGAACCCCCGTCGTAAGCTTGGGAAGCTTCTGCTCTACCATTGAGCTACACCCGCATTCTGATTGAGTTTTATATTATAGAACCAATCAAAATACAAGAATTATACTATGGATATAGTAGCAACAAATAACAATATGAAAATGTCAGTATATAGTGAACTGAAGTTATTTAGGGCGGTATTTTGTATGATAACCGGGATTATCAGCTGGTCTTAATTGGTTTGGATATTCAATATCTGTCTTAATATCATAAGAAATTTGTTTCAATTTTTTGAAAACTTCATAAGGATCGGGAATATGTGATATAATAAAGGGCTTGCTTGTAAATGTTTTGTATTTATCAAAAGAAAAGTTGCCAGCAGTTGAAATCATAATGCTGCCGCTTTTGCCGCCTGTTATTATGTCTGCTAATCCAACATTGACCTGAATATTTGTGATTTTATCAAAATCTATTGCGTCAAAATCACGGCCGATAATCCCTTGCTGCAAAATAACTCTTTTATTGGTAATAACATATCTAATGTATTTAAAATTTAGTAATGTTAAAAGAAGGGGAATTAGGAATCTTAGAGCGATAAGAATACAAAATCCGATAATAATATAAAGCCCGAAACCAATTTTCACCTCTAGCAATTCAGCAATTTCCAAAAAACCCCAAAAAATTACATATATTAATATTGCTGTGCCTAAACCAAACAAAAATTCAAAGATTTTGGCCATAAAAAATGGCATGAATTTAGGCCCGGATTGCCAGAAAATCTGCTCGTTTTTGTCGAAAATTTGCTTAAATTCTTGCAAGATTAGCCCATCATTATATTGATTATTAATAAGCTATTACTTAACACAAAGATGGTGCCCCTTGCCGGACTCGAACCAGCACGTCTCTCAACACCTGATTTTGAGTCAGGCGCGTCTACCAATTCCGCCAAAGGGGCTTATGGGTACCAGTTGTTTACCCTTAAACATAAAATCCGTCAACAAAAATACTTTAAGTAAAGTTATTAGTAATTAAGCTTTTAAAACCCCACGACGAATCTGATCTTGTTCCATGGATTCAAACAATGCCCGGAAATTTCCTTCACCGAACCCCTCATCGCCCTTCCGCTGGATAATCTCAAAGAAAATGGGGCCAATAACAGTTTCTGTAAAAATTTGTAACAGCAATCCACCAGCCGGTGACCCATCAATCAGCAAAGCATTTTTTTGCAGGCGGGTAACATCTTCACCGTGATTTGGTAATCTTTTTTGTAACATTTCATAATATGTTGCGGGAGGAGCGGCCAAAAACTTAATTTTGCGTTGGCGCAGGCTTTCAACAGTTTTATAGATATTGTCGGTGGCAAGAGCGATGTGTTGGATTCCTTCACCTTTATAGAGTTTTAAATATTCCTCAATCTGACTTTTATCATCAGCACTTTCATTGATGGGAATGCGAATTTTACCACATGGACTGGTCATTGCTTTGGATTTAAGGCCAGTCAACTTCCCTTCAATATCAAAATAACGAATCTCACGGAAATTGAACAGGCGTTGATAAAAATCAGCCCATTTAGCCATGTTTCCACGGTATACATTATGGGTTAAGTGGTCGATATAAGCTAATCCCATGTCTGGTATGTTAGAAGGGGTTGTTTTGGTAAAAGACGATTCATAAACATTGCCTTTTTTACCATAGCGATCGACAAGATAAAGGTGACTACCGCCAATGCCTTCAATTGCGGGAACATTATCTAAAAGCGCGGTGCCAGTGGCTATCGGTTTAGCGCCCAGTTTTATACTGCGCTGATATGCTTTGTTGGCGTCTTTAACGCGAAATCCAATTGAGGCACAGCATGGACCGTGGATGTTGGCAAATTTTTTTGCATGGCTTGATGGATCATGATTTAAAATGAAATAAATATCGCCCTGTTTATACAAGATTATTTTTTTGGTCTTATGCAACCCAACACGTGAAAAGCCCATTTGCTCGAAAAGGGGTTCCAGTAGCTTGCTATCATTTGGTTCTGCGTATTCAACGAATTCAAAACCATCTGTTCCAGCAGGATTAATAGGGTCAAGATCATAACCGGTGTTTGGTGTTTGGTGCATGGTATCCTCAATAATTTATTTAGATGCTGATAAAGAGGGTTAATTTTTCGAAAAACTGGATAGAATATATAAAACACACAAGAATTTTATAATGACTGCAAGGTAAAGACAACTATAAAAACACAAAATTACTTTATAGTATTCCATAAAAACTTTACTTTTTGTGACATTTTAGCATCAAGTCGCTAAAAAGCTTGGAAAAACCAATAAAGTCCTTTGACAAATGACTAAGGAATTCGTATATCGGAATCGCAACTTGCTTTCTAAGGTTATAGTAAAGTGAGTTTTTAAGTGTTTGTTAATAAGTGGTTGGTTATAATTCTTGAGTGGGTAAATCGATTATAGTAGGCTTTTAACTAAGAAAGAGGAATAAACATGAATCAAACTAAATTATTTTTGGCAATGGCTGCTGCTGGGCTTTTAGCCGGTTGTGCAACCAATATAGACCAAATGAAAACTGTAAAGCCAAAAGGCGGAAATGAATTTACAGCATCTCTTACAGAAGAATATCGGCAGCTAACAGCATTAGAGGCCGAGTATGAGCGTGACTGGATTGACGCAAACACGTGGGCACGTAAGGGCCTTGCTGCATCACGCGGTCAAGCAGTACAGCCAGAAGAATTAAAGAATTGGCATCTGCCAGCGGATAAGGTCAATGAATTAACCCAGGCACGTGCCCGTTTGGTAAGTGCTCTTAATGGTGGCGCAGGTCAGCGTATGCCAAAAGTTGCTGCCCGTGCTCAAGCCCGCTTCGATTGTTGGGTTGAACAACAAGAAGAAAATCACCAGCCAAAAGACATAGCTGCTTGCCGCGATGGTTTTTATCAAGCGATGGAAGCTTTGGGTGGACGCTATGTACAACCAGCAGGGAATGTGATTTACTTCCAGTTTAACAGTGCAGATTTAACAGACGCTGCTCAGAATATCGTTATGGCATTGGCCAGCGAAATTAAGCAGAAGAATGCTAAAAACGTAACTGTTGTTGGTCATACGGACTTAAGCGGTCCTGCCTCATACAACATGACTTTGTCGCTACGTCGCGCTGATGCCGTGCGTAGTGCATTGGTTAATGCCGGTGTGGCACCAGAACAGATTACAACATCTGGCCGTGGTGAAGAACAGCCAGCTGTTCCAACGGAAGATGGTGTTGCTGATCGTCGCAACCGTCGTGCCGAGGTCTTGATGCAGTAATTTGCTTTATAAGCAAAGAAACAGCAAGGGGTGCCACAAATCGGCACCCCTTTTTTATCGTTTTGATCTTAATATGAATTTTCATGTATACTAAAACGACACGCGCCATTAAGGTTACGGTGAAATCCATTTTTTTGGACGAGCGTTCCAGCCCAGAACAACATAAATTCTTCTGGGCGTATCAGGTGACAATTGAAAATACAGGACAAGAGACTGTAACGTTAAAGAACCGCTATTGGAAGATTATTGATGCCCATGGGCATCAAATTGAAGTTGAAGGGGAGGGCGTTGTTGGCCAACAACCAACTATAAGTCCTGGAATGGTTTTTGAATACACAAGTGGTACACCTTTATCTACACCATCAGGTTTTATGGTTGGACGGTACGAAATGCATAATTCTTTGGGGGAATCTTTTTCTGTCCATATACCCGCTTTTTCACTTGATAGCCAACACCAACCTAAATCTATTCACTAATGTGATCATTAAGTTTTCTACAACAGGTTTGTATATTAACGGACATCATAAATAATTAAGAAATTAAACGGGCTTGAAATTATAATATTTATCCAGAATACATAGAAAAACTTTGTAATAAATTTGGGAATTTGGTTTAGGGGTTGTTAAGAACCAGTCAAAAAACATATGCGAAAAATTAATAGTATTCCAAAGAAGGGTTTTCTTATATTCCCAAAAGAATGCGCATGGCGGCTCAATAATCCAAGCCCCCAATCGCCACTTCATCAACTAAAGCCTTGGGTTTAAACTTTATCAACTCTCATTATCTAATACAGCCCTAAAAATTATTTAGAGGAAGGGGGGGTAAATAAACTTGGTTTGGTGGTTGCTACTTCTTAAAATGCCAAACGGAGCTAGCTATAACCGATATAATAAAAGAAGAGTAAGACATATTTTTAGCTAATTAGATTATGCACTATAATGCATAATAAGGTAAACTCACTGGCAGTTGCTGATCATGCGCGTTCTATATCGACCGAGGTTTAATAGAAACGTGTTATTCATGTTCTATTAAGGCCAAAAGCCCTAAAGGATTATACAGCATATTGTGTAAGCTTATGTTAACAC
>JAEUKQ010000044.1 GCA_016794225.1 Alphaproteobacteria bacterium
CGCCAAGAATGATCACGTTTATATGTTAGTGTTGAATAAAGATCATGTGGGCACTGATCAAGCCACTTAGCAATTAAATTTCCCCCTGGTTGTCTTATGAATTCTTGAAGTTGATGACCATATTTTAATTCAACCACACGCCAACCATAGCTCTTAAATTGTTCAGAAAGCAAATGATTTAGGTTGTTTTTTGTAATGTTATCAAGACTTTGACGATTATAATCAACAATCCACCATAAATTACCTATATTATGCTTCCAACCTTCAAGCAGTGATTCGTATATATTCCCTTCGTCTAATTCAGCGTCCCCAAGCAAAGCAACCATCCGGCCTGTTGGACTATCAGTTGGTTTTAGTTGGTGGGCTTTTAAATAATCCTGTAATAAACTTGCAAATAAAGTAATACTAACCCCAAGACCAACAGAGCCGGTGGAAAAATCAACTTCGGGAAAATCTTTTGTGCGTGAAGGATATGATTGCGCTCCCCCTAATGCACGAAAATTGATTAAATTTTCAACTTTTTGTCGCCCCATTAGATATTGAATAGCATGAAAAACTGGGCTGGCATGGGGCTTTATAGATATCTTATCATATGACCTAAGCGCCGCAAAAAACAGAGATGTTAGAATAGTGACGCTAGATGCACTTGACGCTTGGTGGCCACCAACTTTAAGTCCATCTGGGTTGGGGCGAATATGATTTGCTTGATGTATCATCCATGTGCTTAGCCACAAAATTTTTTGTTCAATATTTTGCAGAATTTTTATGTGTTCTTGGTTGTTCATTGATATTTACACCTTGTTTTTTTAGCGATAAGAAATTCTAGGCGTTTTAAAAAAAATAAAAAGCTAAAAATTTCATAAATCTGATGGCTTCATCCAAGTTAATTCATGCTTGTTGTGATATAAGTGTTGAATATGAGAACCCGGAATGCTTGCAAACATGTTCGTTGTTTGGTGATCAGTTTCACCTTGGAATTTAATTGTCCAAATAAAATTTGCTTTAGGAAAAGCGAGCAACCATTTTCTTAGTAAGTCAAAGGATTTGGTTGGGTAGCATATCAAGTCGCTAACAATCCAATCTAGGTGTTTAAATTGGTTGGGTTCAAGTGCAAAAGCACTTCCCTGAACAAATTTAACTAGTGGATTTGTTTGAATTGATAGTGCTAAAGGGCTTCTATCAACGCTAACTACTTGTGCGCCAAGATTTGACAAAGCCCAGCTCCAACCGCCAGGACTACTTCCAAGGTCAAGGCATATATCACCTGCTTTAGGATATCTGTTAATAATGGTACAGGCTTCCCATAATTTAAGATAAGCTCTACTTGGGGGATCAAATTTGTTTTCAACAAAGTGCGCAGCACCATTAGGTAGTGTGCTTGAGCAATTTGTTGCTGCCAACAAGGTATTTTGTGACAGTAATGTCCAAGAACCTAAAGGTAAGCGTAAATAATTTTTTTCAGGGAAATTGATAGGGAACCTTTTCAATTTGGGCAATAAGTCAGTAATTAAATGACTGCGGCGATGTAATTGAAACGAATAATTTGCCCAATCACGCTGAATTGCCCTTAATTTTTTTGCAGCATCACTTATTGACTGAAATAAAATTATTTTAGGGTTCATCCATATATTCTGTGCCCAATAAATGCCAGGAATATAGGTATCACAAATAAATAATTGACCTAATTGTGTTACGATATTTTTGCCAAGAGTTTGCTTTAAAATATGGTCAAAACCAATTGGTGCTAGATATGCTGTTGCTTGTTCTGGTAAAGATTCCATACTAGTCCTTGATCAAAAGAATTTTTATTGATTACTTGTGTAAAGTTTATTTAATAATGATTGAAAGACAAAACGCAAATAATCTATATGATCTTGTTGCAACCACAACATAATCGTAATAAATTTGCTGCATAATCATCAAGCAGAAGGGAAACCTTATGAATTTTCAGTTGGATGAAAACATGTTGGCAATTCAGCATAGCGCAAGGTTGTTTGCTGAAAAAGAAATTCTACCTTATGCGGCTGAATGGGATAAAAAGAAAATATTTCCTGTTGATTGTTTGCGGCAAGCTGCATCACTTGGCTTTGCATCGATCTATATTCGTGAGGAACTTCACGGTAGTGGCCTAGACAGGCTTGCTGCCGCTGTTATTTTTGAAGAATTAGCGGCAGCTTGTCCATCAACGGCAGCCTATCTTTCCATTCACAACATGGTTTCTGGAATGATCGAAAGTGCAGGTACGCCAGCACAGCAATCCAAGTGGTTGCCTTTATTAGCAACAATGAAAATTTTTAGTAGCTATTGTTTAACTGAACCGGGTTCTGGCTCAGATGCTGCCTCTTTAAAAACCCGTGCTGAAAAACGCGGTAATCAATATTGTCTTAATGGTACCAAAGCTTTTATTTCTGGTGGTGGTCATAGTGATTTTTATATTGTAATGGCCAAAACAGATATTAGAAAAGGGGCGATTACCGCCTTTATTGTAGAAAAAAATACACCAGGGCTTAGCTTTGGAAAGCCCGAACAAAAATTGGGGTGGAACAGTCAACCAACGGCAATGGTTTTTCTTGAAAACTGCCTTATACCAGCCGAAAACATGCTTGGGAAAGAAGGGGAAGGCTTTAAACTGGCATTAAAAGCCTTGGATGGTGGACGAATAAATATTGCGGCATGTTCACTTGGGGCAGCACGTGCTTCACTTGAGCATACAACAAACTATATGAAAGAACGGCAGCAGTTTGGTAAACCTATTGCAGCTTTCCAGGCTTTACAATTTAGATTAGCAGATATGGCCACTCAATTAGAAGCCGCTCGTCTAATGGTACATAAAGCTGCTTGCTTGATGGATAATCAGCACCCAGAAACAACCAAGATGGCGGCTATGGCAAAACGATTTGCAACTGATATTGGTTTTGCCATATGTGATGAAGCATTACAACTTCATGGGGGCTATGGTTATTTACAGGACTTTCCAATTGAACGTTATCTCCGCGATACACGGGTTCATCGAATCTTGGAAGGTACGAATGAAATTATGCGCTTAATTATTGCACGTCAGATTCTTGGAAAATTCCATGATTAATAATATTGAAAATTTTATTGTTTCTGAAATCAGGGGTAGGGCAGGTATTATAACCCTTAATCGCCCAAAAAACCTTAATGCATTGCATCTGCCTATGATCCAACAGATATATCAAACACTAGTATCATGGAAAAATAATCCAGCTGTTGAACGGGTTATTTTTGACAGCAATAGTGATAAAGCCTTTTGTGCTGGTGGCGATGTTCGCGCAATTTATGATGCTATAAAAGTTCAAGATTATCATTTAGCCTTTCAATTTTTTTATGATGAATATCAGCTTAATCACTTAATTTTTTCTTTCCCTAAGCCTATTATATCGCTGATCGATGGAATAATTATGGGGGGAGGAGCAGGACTTGCAATGAATGGTACCTACCGTGTAGTGACGGAACGAACTATTTTTGCAATGCCAGAAACAGCTATCGGATTCTTTCCAGATGTAGGTGCTGGGTATTTCTTAAATCGTTGTCCAGGTAAAATTGGCTTATATTTAGCTTTAAGTGGCAATAAAATTAGTGCTGGGGATTGTTTATATAGTAAATTGGCAACGCACGGTGTTTTGAAAAGCCGACTGGATAACTTGAAGGATCAATTGATTAATGATCAGTCTAATCTACAAGATATTCTTAAAAAGCACCATGTTGTGCTTGGGCAAAGCGATCTTGCAAGCCACCAATCTGCCATAGATAGGTATTTTAGCCAACCAACCATAGAAAAATGCGTTCAAGCTCTTCAAACAGATGTCGAAGAATGGCCGCAAAAAGTGCTTGAAACTCTTAGTAAACGATCGCCGACATCATTAAAGGTTACCTTTTCTTATATGCAAAAAATGATTGAGGCAAACTTTAAACAAGTTATGCAGCAAACGCTTGTGCTCAGTCAATTTTTTGTTAAGAGTTATGATTTTCAGGAGGGGGTAAGAGCTGTTTTGGTTGATAAAGATCAGCAGCCTAAGTGGCAACCAGATACCTTGGCTTCTATTAACAGTAAATTAGTCGAACAGGCGTTACATTTTTCTATTCGCCAAAAATTACCAATTTGAATAACAAGAAGTTTATTACTCTAAGTTTATATAGTTTTTGAAGCCTAAGTTATATAATATTAACGATTAGTTTGTTCTAATAAAAACGTTATTATACAAAATCTTAAGGAAACATTGTAAACAAGCTGCTGATAAAAAATTGAACAGCCATTTTGCCATCTATTGTTAAAGCTCAAAACAATAATTTTTTTTAAGCTTGTTGTTTTTATAACTTATCTAATAAATCTTATGTAAAATTATATATATATACTTAAATATACATAATAAATTATTGAATATAATATATTTAAATATTTTTTGAAAAATAACATATGAAAATCTCGAAAAACTTTTTCTCACTTTATCTTCTTTTATGGAGAATGCTTGATACCCATCAGAAAGTTAAGATGCTTGCTATCGTAAGCACGATTATTGTTGGAGTAGGTGTTCTTTCAGTTATTTCCATATATTTTGGTTACATGATTACCCAATATGAAAGCCAAAATGTTGTGTTTATTTCAAGCATGTTCCTGGTAACTGGCTATGCGGTTATTTTAATGATAAGTTATTTGATTGGTGAATTTCGTTTCTATTTATTATCTCAGCTTGATAATGATATATTTCGTCAATTGATTATTAACTCTTATTTAAAAATCCTAAAAAAAGATTTTTCTTTCCACCAGAGAAACGAAAACGGAGCTTTGTGGGAGTCTTTACGCCAAGGTGCCGATTCCATTTCTTTAATTCTCCAAAGCCTAATGAATGGTGTTTTTCCTTTTATTCTTCAACTTATTCTTGCTGCAGGTGCATTAATTTATTTTACAGGATTACTTGGAGCAATCGGGGTGGTTATTACGGTTGGTATATTTTTTGTTTTTTCAGTTTATGGCGGAAAAAACCTTAGAAAAATTCAAATAAATATTATTGATGCGGAAACCAAAGGCGCTGCCAAAGTAATTGATGGACTGAGTAACATTGAAACCGTTAAATTATTTCATGCGGAACAGGCGGTTGCAGGTACCCAAGCTTTGTATATGCAGCAATTTCATCATCATGTAAAACTCTATATAAAGATGCGGTTAATATACAAAAGTGTTGGATTTTTTATCTTAATGATTGGTTTTGTTTGGGTATTGTTGTCTCCTTACCTATACTTGGGTCAAGAAATATATAATAGCCAAATATTCATTACTGTTAGTCTGTATTTTATACAAATTATGACGCCTCTTCAACAGTTGCATGTTCAATATTTAGAAATTATGGAAAATGTTATAAAATTTCAGAACTTACAAAAATATTCCAAGATTGAAGAAGAAAACAGCCAGAAAATTACTGCACAAGTAATACTAAAATCAGAACAGATAGAATCATCAATTTTGCTGAAATTAGAAAATATCAGTTTAGTTTATAGCGAACGATCAATTTTAGAAAACGTTAATCTAACGATCAAGCGTGGTGATAAAATTTGTATCAGTGGTCATAGTGGCTCAGGAAAATCAAGTTTATGTCATATCTTAGCAGGGTTGGTTCAACCAAGTTCTGGTAAAATTTTTTATAATCCCTCTATTAAAAACAACAAAGCTTTTGCTATTGCGGTTGTACCACAACAAGTTCTTTTATTTAACCAATCTTTGGCTTTCAATGTTGCACTAGGATTTGATGAATCTTCCATAAGCATTCGGCAGGCTTTGAACCTGGCCTCACTGCAATCTTTATTATCTCGGCATCCAGATATTGAGACAATAATGCTTGGGGATGGCGGTATAACTTTATCAGGTGGTGAGCGGCAAAGGATAGGCCTAGCTCGTGCTTTTTACCGACAGCCGCAAATTCTTATTCTGGATGAATCTACATCCAATCTTGATGTTGTTACTGAAGAAGCCATTTTAGAGACATTGCAAAATTATCCAGCTGACTTAACAATTATTTTGGTAACGCACAAAAGAAAGCCAATTACGTGGATTAATCGTTATATTTTGGTTGATAAAGGAAAAATTGTTGAAACACTAAGATAGCCCTGATTTTTTATTATACTAGCCTTACGCCATTAGAAAATAATCAGTCCATATCATTTGAAAATTTCTTCGTTTTTCCTAATCCCTAAGCTAAAGAAAATAGATATAATAAAACTGGAGAATAAAAATGAAAAAGATAGCATTTATTGGGTTGGGTCATATGGGAGAACCCATGGCGCGCAATCTGCTTAAAAATGGATCAAGGCTTATTGTATCTGATATTAACCAGGAAAAATTAAAGGTTTTTAAAGGGTTTGGCGCCATAGTTGCTGAAAAAAATTTTATGTCCGAGCAACCCGAGATAATTATCACAATGTTACCAAGTGGTAAAGAAGTACGACAAATATACGAATCCTACATATTTCCTCATTTAAAGAGTCATCAATTGTTGGTTGACTGTTCAACAATTGATGTTGAAACAACCAGACAACTTGCCCTTAAGGCTCAGGATAAAAAAGCATATATGATTGATGCGCCTGTTTCAGGCGGGGTTGCTGGTGCTGAAGCCGGTACATTAACTTTTATGGTTGGTGGTAATACCCAAGCTATTGAACAAGTAAAACCTATCTTATTGCAAATGGGCAAAAATATTATTCATGTTGGAGAAACAGGTAATGGACAGGCAGTTAAGATTTGTAACAATATGATGCTTGCTATACAAATGATTTCAGTTGCTGAGGGTTTTGCATTAGCAGAGAAACTAAACCTGCCTGCTTCTGCCTTGTTCGAGGTAGCCAGTAAGGCTTCTGGCCAGTGTTGGTCACTGACACAATACTGTCCTGAACCAAATTTAGTACCAAATTCGCCGGCAAACAAAAATTTTGCGCCAGGGTTTACGACAGCCATGATGTTGAAGGATTTACGCTTATCACAACAAACAGCCCAAAATGTGGGTACAGCAACACCTTTGGGGGCTATGGCTACAATGCTTTATACAACACATTATAATTTAGCAGGCGGGCAACTTGATTTCTCATCAATTATTCGGTTGATTAAAGGACAGTTTGGTCAACAAGTGCAATAGAAAGACTAAAGGGCATGGTTACACATATTATTCGCAACCCAAACTATGTTGATGACATTCATAACAGTTTTGCTTCACAAGGTATTTTAAGATTACTTGGTGCAAAACTGGAAAGGATAGAACCTGGTTATGTTGAAGTTAGCTTACCTTTTAGACAGGAATTAACCCAACACACTGGTTTTTTTCACGCAGGTGCTACCACAACAATTGCAGATACGGCAGCTGGGTATGCTGCTTTTACGTTAATTCCACCACAAATGACCGTTCTTTCTGTTGAATTTAAAATTAACTTACTAAATCCTGCTCAGGGGGAACGTCTTTTGGCTAAGGGAAGGGTTCTTAAGTCAGGACGCACATTAAGTGTTTGTGAAGCCAGCGTAATGGCATATAAAGAAAACCAACCCATTGAATGTGCGCATATGCTGCAAACGATGATAACATTACCCAGTTAGACAGGAACGTTTTATGTTGTCACCTCAAAATCGTCAAATGTTAAAAAACTTGGCCGAGTATGGACCATTAGTAGTTTTTTTCATTTTATATTATACTAATAAAGATTTGTTCTGGGCAACCGGTGGGTTACTGATCGCAACTGTTATTAGTGTTTTATTAACATATTACATAGAACGTCGATTGCCTTTTTTACCAATATTTACAGCCTTTGCCGTTGGAATTTTTGGTGGATTAACTTTGATTCTGCAAGATGACCTCTTTATAAAGATTAGGCCAACAGTTGTTAATATAATTTTTGGACTAGTGCTGTTGATCGGGCTAGTTAAAAATAAACTCTTTTTAAAGATTCTGCTTAGCAAGGCATTACAAATTTCAGATTATGCATGGCGCATTATGACTATAAGATGGGCTATCTTTTTTTTCATATTAGCCTTACTAAACGAAATTGTATGGCGAACACAAGACGAAGAATTTTGGGTCAACTACAAGGTATTTGGTGTGATGCTTTTAAACTTCTTTTTCCTGGCGTTTCACATACCGTTTATTCAGAGAAATCAAATCAAGGAAACTACGCTACCTGATAAAGAAAATCAAGAAAAGCCCTAGGTCACTACGGTGTAAGCTGTTCAATAAAGATTCAGTTATTGCTTTTGTGGTTCTGTACTTGATTGATTAGCTAAGGCTGGCTTATCTTTTGTACTTGATAATCCTTGCTGTTGGCGACCATGTTCGATAGCCATATTTAGGTCTGTTTGGCTGCATAAACCTAACAAAACAGGATCTCTGGGTTTTAGGTTATTGTAATTCCAATGTGCACGTTGGCGAATTGATTGAATAGTTTTTTTGGTTGTTCCAATAAGTTTAATAATCTGAACCTCACTTAATTCCGGATGATTACGAATTAACCAGGCTATAGCATCAGGTTTATCTTGTCTTTTTGCGAGGGGGGTATATCTAGGCCCTTTGTTGCGAATCAGTGGTTCGGGAAAACTTGATGACATACGCTTTAACTTAGCATTAGGATCTTTTTCGCACCGGGCAATTTCTTCTTTTGATATTTGGCCATTGTTGGTTGGGTCTAGTCCAATAATGCCTTCTGCAACTTCACCATCGGCTATGCCTTTAACTTCAAGGGGGTGTAAACCGCAAAATTCGGCAATTTGCTCAAAAGTTAATGCTGTGTTTTCAACAAGCCAAACAGCTGTCGATTTTGGCATAAGAACTTGCGCCATCTTATTCTCTCTATTTCAACAAGGTTAAAAATAAATCGTTGCACATGATAGCTTGCAAAAAACCCTTAGCAAGAAGAAATTGAAACAAGCTTAATATTATTCTGAACCAATAAAATCTGATACATCCTATTTTTGCATTAAATAATGCAAGGAAGTATAAAAATTATAGGCTGATTAACCATGTTAAAAAAGTAACAATTGTTACAAAAATAGGAGCCCAATAAATTATCGGTAACATGTTATAACCTATAACCTTTAAAACACTTACTGACTAAGTGATACAAGAAATTTGTTGCATGGACAAATAAAAAAAAACTAAACTGACAAAAGTTTATTTTCTCTAATTAAAATTAGCTTATTTGCGGGTGCATATGTTTTCGACAAATTTAAAAAAATTATTTTTGCTTGTATTATCTTTTTTATACTTAGGTCTGTTTCCCTTTCGTGCAGCCGCTCAGGTAAATCAAAATCTTGACGAGATAATAATTTTAACTGGTGGAACAAGTGGTGTATACTATCCCCTTGGGGTAGTTCTTGGTAAGATTTTTGGAGATAATCTTGCAACAAGCAAAATTTCTGTTCTTTCAACAAAAGCATCGGTCGAAAATTTACTAATGATACAAGCCGGTAAAGGTACACTTGCTTTTGCAACCGCTGATACAATTTCTTTAGCCTGGAATGGTAATCAAGCTGCAGGTTTTTCAGAGAAACTTAGTCGATTACGCGGTGTCGCTGTTTTGTATCCCAACTATATCCATATTGTTGCACGGGCGGACAGTAATATTAACTCAATCGCCGATCTAAAAGGCAAAAGGGTCTCTGTTGGTGCGCGCGAGTCGGCAACAGAAGTTAATGCTAGAACCGTTTTTGCTGCCGCTAATTTAAGTTATAGTGATTTTGCAAAAGTCGAGTATTTACCTTTCGGTAATTCAGTTAAAATGATGGTAGATAATCAAATTGATGCAACTATTCAATCAGTTGGTTTGGGCGGTACATCAATTAAAGATTTATCTGCAGCAATACCAATCAAAATTATCCCAATTCCGCCCGAACTTACATATAAAATTAATGATCCTGCCTATCTTCCTGCCATCATACCAGCAAAAACATATGATCAACAAAGTCAGGATATTCAAACAATAGCAATTACCAATTTGATTGTAACTAGATCAGATTTGACTGTGGGACAGGGGTATCTTTTAACCAAGCTTATCTTTGAAAATTTTAACGAGCTGAAACGATCGCATCCAGCTATGGGTCAGGTTGAAATAAGCAAATTAACTATGGGAATGCCAATACCGTTTCACCCTGGCGCGTTGCGCTATTTTCAAGAAAAAGGCATAAGTATACCGCAAAAATAGCAAGGTTGTATTAATCGTATGGTTGGCTTATGTATTGCTTCTTTAAATGGTATTTTATTGAATTTTATAGCTTTAAGCCATTTTGAACTTTTTTGGCAGCATTCACGCGAACATTTTTTTTGGTACGAGTCATACATTATTGATCAATCAACATCAAAGTTACGCCTGGTTAAGGCAACCATACCAACAACCGGTGCAGGGGTAGATTTACCGGAGGGTGCTATTTTTATTGATGATCATTGGGAATATAAGCCTGATCGGCAGCAGGTGCTTTCAGAAATTTTATTAGCAAATTGGTATCAGGCTTTGGATTATCATTTGTGTTCTGAATCTATTGCGTGCAGAAGTCTTCGTTCGTATCTGCCAGATGACCAACAATATGAAATTGTACGGTTGAGTGGATGCAAGAATCCAGGTGTGGTTAAATGATTATTTTACTTATATTAGCTATTTTTCTATTAGCTGCCTTAGCGCCAATATTGGCTAAAGTATCGTCCAGATTTAACTTTTATGTTTTTGGAGCTGCATTTACATTAGCCGTTGCTGTTTTCGGCTTTAACTATAAAGATTTAGCGGGAAAAATATCGGAAAATATTTTTTCTATTCAGTTCAATTGGGTTATCGATGAAATCAGTTATATGATAACGCTGGTTGTCTTGTCATTAGCAGCCATAATAAATTTTTATTGTAGTGATTATATGATTGGAAAGGAAAGAATTGGTCAATTTTCTTTCTCATTACAAAGCTTTTCTGTCGCTATGCTGGGGCTTATATTAGCAGATGATTGGATAACTTTCTTTTTATTTTGGGAGCTTATTAGCTTATTTTCATTTAGCTTAATTGCTTATGATCAAACAATTAAGTCCAGGAAAGCCGCATTACAGACTTTAACTATAACTGGGCTGGGCGGTTTATTTTTATTACCATCATTTCTTATTTTTCAACAATTAACCGGTCAGCAAACAATCAGTGGTTTTATAGAATATACAGCGATACTTAGGGAAAGCCCTTATATTCTTATTTCAATGATTTTGGTGATAATTGCCGGTTTTACAAAATCAGCGCAATTTCCTTTTTCTTTCTGGCTACCAAACGCTATGATTGCACCGACACCAATTAGCGCTTTCCTCCACTCGGCAACATTGGTAAAGGCAGGTGTATATTTACTTGCTCGATTGTCACCAATTTTTTCGTCTTTGCCAATCTGGTATTATGTTTTGCCAATTATTGGGTTGATCACGCTTTTTGTTGCCGTTTTTCGAGGGATTTTTGCTAATGATCTTAAAATAATATTCGCACAAACAACCCTAGCTGCATTGGGTGTATTAACAATTATTGCTTCCTTAATGCCATCACCACAGGCAACATACGCATTTATTGTGTTTTTTATTGCACATGCGGCGTATAAGTCTGCTTTATTTCTAGCCACCGGTACAATTGAATACACATTAGGTTCTCGATTGCTTGAGCTTATTGGTAAAGCAAAAAAATTCCCGCTAATTATCTTAGCTTTGCTGTTGGCTGGTGCGTCTATGATAGGAATTCCATTTTTTTTAGGATATGAAGCCAAACATGCAATTTATGAAGTTTTTGCCTATAACGAAGTGGTGGGTTTTTTTGTCTTAAGCGGGTTAATTATCGGTAACTCTATGTTAATGATTATTTTTATTAACTATTGTTATAAACTTATTATTCCATCAATTGGTACTTCTTTATTAACTGTTAAACTTGTCAAGAAACCCACATTAATATTGCAAGCTGTTCCGTTCTTATTGTCCATTAGTGGGTTGCTATTACCTTTCTGGCTGATTGAAAATAATATTTTAAATGGTCGTCCGCTTATTGATTCATCACAAAAACATAATGCAATAATTCTACCTTGGCTTTTTTCAACTCTGCCTTGGGTATTAGGCTTATCAGGTTATATTATTAAAAAAGCTAAGTTTGATCAACTGGTACTCACACGTCAACCTATTATAGAATATTTTTATCATTTTGTGATTAGTACCCTTGATTTGATCTCAAAGAACATAAGATTTTGGGGACGTCTTCAATATCAAAACCATATTTTATTTCTTATTATGGTGTTTTTTGGGATATTGGTTGGTATTGCTATTTTGCCAGAACTAACGCGAATTAATTGGGAAATAAATTGGCTAGAACTTAATTATATGATTACTGCTATTGTTGGTATCATTGCTATTTTATCCGTAATAACGTTGCTGCAAAGGCATATTATATCTGTTATTTTTACAATTTCTATCATTGGCTTTGGCGTTTGTTTGCTTTTTGTCTTTTTTCAAGCACCTGATCTTGCTTTTACACAATTCATGATCGAAATTCTATCAATCGTTACCATTGTACTTACTTTGCGTGCCTTTTCATCTAATTTTTCGTTAGATTGG
>JAEUKQ010000045.1 GCA_016794225.1 Alphaproteobacteria bacterium
GTAGGAAGTTCTACAGTATCGAAGGGGTTATCGGTTGGCGACAAATCAGTCGTTACTTTGCGCGCAATACAATTTGCTGCACTTCGGGACGGTCTTAATATGAAAGCATTTGATTTTTCAGCGGGCGCGTTGCTGCAAGATAAAGGTATGAACATAGCCCAGGGCTTTAATACCCCGCCATCAAGTGTTTGCGATGGTAAAGATGATGCTATCACCAGTGTTGCGGTATGGGATGGGAGACGAACAGTGTACTGCCAGTAAGCAACAATTAATTATCTGAAAAAGATGGTTTATTATGATCAAAGGGCCGGCCGTTGCAAGCCGGCCTTTTTATTAATTACACTAACCACTGGTTTTTCACATCCGTCAATTTTCCCAGACGAATCGCATGCCGAACATCATGCATTAGGCGGTTCATGACAGCAATGTTATGAATTGTAATTAATTGCATGCCAAGAATTTCATGGCTTTTAAACAAATGATGCAGATAAGCGCGGGAAAAATTGCGGCAGCAATAACAAGTGCAAGCATCCCATAAAGGGTTTCGATCTTCCCGGTGGCAAGCATTGTTTAGGTTAATGCGTTCGTTCGGCGTTTTGGGTAATAAAGCTGCGCCATGCCGCGCCATGCGGGTAGGGGCTACGCAATCAAAGGTGTCAATACCCTGGGCAACGCCGCTAATAATATCACTGATGCCACCAATGCCCAGTAAATGTACCGGTCGATCGGGGCGCAAATGACGCATGGCAACCTCAACCACTTCTTGCATTTGCTGTTTATCACCACCCAAAGTGCCGCCCACCGCATGGCCAAAGAAAGGCTGGTTGTTAACAAATTCGGCTGCTTCCCGGCGTAAATCAGGATAAATGCCACCTTGTAAAATGCCATATAGCGCTTGCCGTTCATCCCCATGATCAAGGCCGCGGTTAAATTCTTGTAAACAGCGCAAGCCCCAACGGTGGCTAAGGGCAAGGGAACGAGCAGTATAGGCTTTATCGGCATGAAAAGGGGTGCATTCATCAAGTACCACAATCAAATCGGCGCCTAATTCGCGCTGAATTTGGATCGAGCGTTCAGGGGTTAGCACATGCAAACGTCCATCCAGGTATGAACGGAATTCTGCCCCATGTTCGGTAATTTTTAGCAAGGTTTGCACCCGGTTTTGGGTGCGCCGACCCTTGATTTCATCGGCAACCGAGCCGTGTCCCAAACTGAAAATTTGAAAACCACCGGAATCGGTCAACATTGGGCCGTTCCAACCACAAAATTTGTGCAATCCCCCCTGGCGTGCAATTAATTCGGAACCAGGTTGCAGCATCAGATGATAGGTGTTTGATAAAATAATTTGTGTGCCGCTGGCTAGCAAGTCGGCCGGTGTTGCCGCTTTCATCGCAGCCCGGGTGGCGCAGAAGATAAAAGCTGGCGTCTCAAGGCCACCATGTGGGGTTGTTAGGAATCCTACCCGCGCCCTGCTGTAGGGGTCAGTAGCATCGATGCGGAAGTTGAAACGGGGATAATTACTCATTCTTGGGGTATACCCTTTGATTGGCGGTCACGCTTGGGTACAAAATACCGTGCCAGTTCAATCACCGGCGCCTCGGTTGCTGCAAGCAGCAACCTGATTAGGTATGTGCCAAAAATATACGATAATAGAACATCAAAACTTACGGGGGTGTTGGTAAACACCACCCAGGCCAGCGTGCTGAAGATAATATTATCAAGTAAGCCTGAAATGGCGGTTGATAAACTGGCACGCAACCACAAAAATCGCCCTTTGGTTACCCAACGGATGGTTAAAAAAATCCAAATATCGTTCAATTGGCTGATAAGATAGGAACACAAACTGGCGGCAATAATGGCGGGTACGGGTAAAAACAATGCCATGATATGATAATAATTATCGCGTGCCCAGCCCATGTCGGCTCCAGCTTCTTCGATGCTTAAGGGGCGGTAGCCCAGCGCCACCATCATCACCAACGTCATCATAATGGCACCGGCAAAACCCAACATAACACCACGCCGTGCAGCTTTTTTTCCGTAAAATTCACTTAAGCAATCGGTTGCCAGAAAAGTAGCCGAAAAAAGAACAGTGCCCAGGGGCATTAAGCTGGTATCGGTTAGGCCACTTAAATGCGGGAAATTGGAAGCTGTTAGCACCTGGATATTGGCTGCCACCACCCCAATCACCATAAAAAGAGACAGGCCATAAGCCCCAAAAGTACGTAGCAAAATTAACACCAAACTATAACACACCAATAAATCAACAAGCAGCAGCCATTCCGGAGCAAGCCCATTGGCAAAATCCAACCATTGTAGCAGTAAAGATGACATGAAAACCTCGCGGGAAAAATTATAAAGCCCAAATGGATAATATGATATCAAAGTAATTTTTAGGAACGCAGTTCCCTGACACGACCATAATCAGGCATATGGTTTTTGCAAGAATTAAATACCAATATTTGCCGGTAACAGATAAGACGTTACGATTAGGTCTTCAGATAATAATAAAAAAACCACCAAACCAAGCATATGAAACCATAATAAATAAAAGGGCTGATCAATCGCCCCAAAAAAGTCAAATATAATGGGCAGCCAAAGCTGCCGCAAAAGGCTAAAATACAAGGGGCAGCCAAAGCTGCCCCAGGGGTTTTTTACATGATGTAAGATGTAAAAGGAAAAGGAAGGCGAATCTAAAAACTTAAACAGCAGCGGCCTGACGTTCAGCAGCTTTTTCAATTCGTTTCTTCAGGCGACGTGCGTCACTTGTTAGGCAGGCATCTTTCTGGCTAAGCAGGAATGCATCAAGCCCACCGTTAATTTCAACCGAACGCAAGGCATTCATACTAAGGCGCAAGCGTACCCGCTGCCCCAACGCATCGCTCACTAACGATACATGCTGCAAATTCGGCATAAAACGGCGGCGTGTTTTATTGTTGGCATGGCTGACTTTATTGCCATACATCACCATTTTACCGGTTAAATCACATTGGCGGGGCATGTTACACCTTTCTTTATCTTAATCGAAACATAAATAAACATATCAATATATTCTGGCCTTATTTTCTATTGCACAAGTTCCCAAAGGCCATATCGCCACAAACATAGGGTGTTAAATAAGGTACAAGTACAATTACTGGCACAAGGCTGCCATAATAACCCGAAGCAACCTAGCGGGGTGCAGGTGGGTTTGTCAATAGTTTTTTCACAGTTGGCTAACTTGATTCCACAGTTAAGATTTAAGCCATTTTTTGCGATTTTGGTTTACAGGTAAAGCAATCCTGCGCGGCTTGTTTTTCCTGTAAATAATAAATAAAATCCAGGGGTATGGCCTTATTAATGGCTTGGTTAATCATTTGGTGGATTTGACCACGATGGTGTGTTTGGTGGTTAAAAAAATGTCCAATCAGCAATTGCAATAGCTGATGTTGTGGGTCGCCATCCATGTCGCGGTAGGCAAAGTCTTTGGCCAAGGCAGCGGTTGTTAAACCATCTACATACCAAATAATGCGTTCATCTTCACCCTGGCGGGCGGTACGCAAAGACGAAAAATCGTCATACATCATCTCGTCAAGTTTTTTTGGGGGTGTTCCCTTGCCGGTTAAGCGATATAACCATAACCGGTCAACCGCCAGCAAATGATTAAGCGTGCCGTGGATCGAGGTAAAGGGTGCTTTGTAATCGGTGCGGTACACAACCGGCGATAGGGTTGCCGCCTGCTCGTATAAACGTTGGTTCGCCCAGCGGTTGTACAAAGCCATTTCTTTAAAAAAATCTAACATGCAATATCCACTTTCTTAAAATACGTCTAACATAATACATCAAATATGGCGCGTTGGGAAGAACATACTTGTCGCACAAATAGAATTTTTTGCTTCGCAGCATGGATATATTGTATGAATTTCAGGCCATATAATAGCTTTATATGCACTGCAATAAAATTATTTTAACTCGGGTTATCAATTATTCATTTAATATCCAAGAATTCTTAGAACGATGTCGCCTGATAGAATTGCCGGTTGGTTTAAGTGGGTTTATCTGCCATGATCCGCATCATCAAAATAAGCCATAAAATACTAGGCACCTTTAAGTATTAGGCATGCAGCGCGAAAGAAAAATATCCGCTCTATAAAGAGCGTTGTCGCTACTTACAAGAAAATAAGTAGCGAAAAGTGCGTTTTTTCAAACTTACGCCGCAGGGTGTTTTGCGGGAAATCTTGTAAGTAAAGGAAAGCCAAAAAACAGCCCTTCTTTAAGAATTGGTCTTTTATGCCGTTGCCAATGGTGCTGGCACTATTTAATTTGGCCGCCGTCTTTTAACACCCGCGTGGACAAACAACGCACTTAATTGATCCAGCATGGCGCCGCCCAGCTCTTCGGCATGGCTTATTTTAACCGCCCGACTGTAATAGCGCGTAACATCGTGCCCAATGCCAATAGCCAACAATTCAATAGGATAAAACTGTTCAATTTGGGCAATGGCCTGATGCAGGTGATCTTCAAGATAATCGCTGCCATTGACCGATAAGGTGGAATCGTCAACCGGTGCGCCATCGGAAATAACCATAAGAACACGGCGGTCTTCTGGCCGCAGCAGCAGGCGTTCAGCAGCCCATAGCAAAGCCTCGCCATCAATATTTTCTTTAAGCAATCCATCCCGCAGCATTAAACCCAAATTTTTGCGCACCCGCCGCCACGGCAGGTCAGCAGGTTTATAAATAATGTGTAGCAAATCGTTAAGACGCCCTGGATTTGCCTGTTTCCCTTGTTCCAACCAGCGTTCCCGCGATAAGCCACCCTTCCAGCTACGGGTGGTGAAGCCCAAAATTTCGACCTTAATGCCACAACGCTCTAAGGTGCGTGCCAGAATTTCGGCACAAATGGCGGCTACCGTAATGGGGCGTCCACGCATAGAACCCGAATTATCTAAAAGCAGGCTGACAATCGTGTCACGAAAATCGGTGTCTTTTTCAATTTTGAAAGATAGTGGGGTTAATGGGTTGGTAATAACCCGACTTAGGCGGGCGGCATCCAACAAACCTTCTTCCACATCAAATTGCCAGGCACGGGCTTGTCTGGCCAAAAGCCGACGTTGCAAACGGTTGGCCAGCTTGGCTACCAGGGGTTGAAACTTTTGCAGATGTTGATCAAGCTGGGCGCGCAATTGACTTAGTTCCGATTCACTGGCCAGGCGTCGTGCATCAATAATGTCATCAAAATCGCGGCAAAAGACCTGGTAGGTAAGATGTTCGGGTTGGTTGTGCCCAATCCCTGGTGGCACAAGCCCTTGGTTGTCGCCTTCTTGTGCCTCTTGATCTTGGCTTTGCCCTGGGGGCATTTCTGCTGTGTCTTCGCCGCTGTCATCGGGTTCATCGGCGCTGGATTGTTGTGGTGGGCTATCCAAAGATTCGGTTTCATCGGGTGGGGCAGGTGGTTGTTGGCTGTCTTCGGTGGTATTTTGGTTGTTACCGGGTTCTTCCGTGGTTGATGTTGGATCAGGGTCGCCTTGCTGCATATGTAGCAATAATTGCCGGCAAAGACGCGCAAAGGCAGCTTGGTCTTGTTGTAACGGTTGTAATTGATGCAATAAATATTGCAATAAAGGTTGTTGGTCGGCCAAATATTGCTGAATAAAAGGCACCCATTCATCGGGTAATTCTTGTTGTTGCAACGCGCTGACAGCCAAAGCTTTCATCGCCAATAATTTAGCATCTGGCGCAGATGTAGGGGTCATATTGGATTCATTAATCTGCTGCTGCAGGGTGGCGCGCATATTTTCAGCAGCACCAGCATAGGTCGCAGCACCCAAGGATTCGACCCGTGCCTGTTCAAAACAATTAAATATTTCTTGGGCATCAGCTGGTTTAGGGCTTTCTTGCTGATGAATACGTGCGTTGTGATATCGGTGCCACATGGCTATTGCGTCGCACGCGCCACGCCATTGCCGGTAATCAGACATAGATGGTGGCAGGTTGGGGGGTGGCAATTGTAGATGCGCCCCATCTTGGCGGATTGTTGACCCTTGAATAGACAGGCTTAAATCCTTGTTAGCCCCAACAGCGCGCATTGCTGCGGCAAGGCGGCGTTCCCATTCGGCAATCAGGTCGGGGGCAGGGTTGTTCATTTTTAACGACCAATTTTATCGGCCACAGTGATGCTTAGCGGTGGTGTCAGCAAATCGACACCGAAACAGCGTTGGTAATATTCACTAATAATTGGGCGTTCTACCTCGTCACATTTGTTCAGAAAAGTTAGGCGGAAGGCCAGGGACATATCATTAAAAATATGGCTGTTTTCAGCCCAGCTAATGACTGTGCGTGGTGACATAACCGTTGAAATATCGCCCGCCATAAAACCCCTGCGGGTTAAATCGGCCAACGCCACCATGGCCTTAACCTGGCGTTGCCCTTCGTCGGTTTGATAAGAAGGTATTTTGGCCAGTACAATTGCTATTTCGTCGGCCGCAGGCAAATAGTTCAGGCTTGCCACAATGTGCCAGCGATCCATTTGCCCCTGATTAATCGGTTGTGTTCCATGATATAAGCCGCTGGTATCGCCAAGCCCAATGGTATTAGCCGTGGCAAACAGGCGAAAAGCGGGATGCGGCCGTATTACGCGGTTTTGGTCTAGCAAGGTTAGTTTGCCTTCCACCTCAAGCACGCGTTGAATAACAAACATCACATCGGGGCGACCAGCGTCATATTCGTCAAATACCAGGGCAACAGGGTGTTGTAACGCCCAGGGTAACAACCCTTCCTTATATTCGGTTACTTGCTGGCCTTCTTTCAGGACAATGGCATCACGACCAATTAAATCGATACGGCTGATGTGGCTGTCAAGATTAATACGAATGCATGGCCAATTTAAACGCGCGGCTACCTGTTCAATATGGGTGGATTTGCCGGTGCCGTGATATCCTTGGATCATGACACGGCGATTATGGGTAAATCCTGCCAGAATGGCCATGGTGGTGGCCGGATCAAAACGATAATTCGCATCAATTTCTGGTACATGAACGCTGGGTTCACTAAAGGCGGGCACTTGCCAATCTTGGGACAAACCAAACAAAACCTTGGCTGATTTCGTTGTATTAGGTTGACCGGTCGGTAATTCCTTGACCAAATCGGCATTCAGTTTTTTGGCGGGTTGGGGGGTGGGTGAGGCAGCAGAGGTGTTGCGGCGGTTTTGGTTAGCGTTCATTTGGTTTCTCGTATAAGAAGGTGGGCACAAACCCATCATAATTAATTAACCCTCAGCTTAACCGCGATTTCACAAAAGATCAAAAAATTTATGATTGATGTTGGTGTGTTCTTATTACTGAGAAATGTTTTAAGGATTGATAAAGGTTGATAACTTCTTTGTTTATGTTTTGCTGATGCTTCAGATAAACATGTTCATCCATATTATGGCATTAACTAAGCTTGCTTTACGGCATCTAGGGCGTGGGTTTTTAAAAACTGGTAAGCGCGGTTGATTTCCTTCAGCCGCTCTTCAGCGGCTGGGTTATTTTGATTTAAATCTGGGTGATGTTGCTTTGCCAGCTTTTTATATTGCGCCTTGATTTCGGCAAAACTGGCGGGATGCTCTAATTGTAATTCGTGCAAAGCCTGACGTTCTTGGGCAATAATATGGGATGGGCGTGGGTCGCCATATGGTTTGTGGCCGGCGTGCGGATGGCCGGTATTGTCTGTTTCGTCAAAAAAACGAAAATGGGTATGGCTTTTCGCATAAGCACCACCCCCAAGCGGCCAAGACGGTTTTTCCCAAACCGTGTCTTGGCGAATAGTTGCCTCGATGTCGGCGGTGCTCATGCCGGCATAATAGTTCCAATTTTTGTTGTAATCACGTATATGGTTAAGGCAAAACCAAAAATAATCATATAACTGGTTGCGCGATTTGGGTGCGCGAAACAATCCATCTCCACCACAATCAGGATGATCGCAGCGGCGCAGCGGCGGTTGTTTCTTTCTAAAATAATCAAAAATTCGTTTATTGCGCATGGATTTAAATATGCCCTAATTTTATGAACGCGACAAGGGGATATAAAATTGGGGGATATAAAAATTTTAAGAAGCACCACCAACACCAAAAGTATGGATGGGGTGGCTGGAAAATGATGCAAGGTTAAAATAATTATTAGATCATTTCTTTTATTTAATTAAAAAATTACTTTTTATACAGTATCGCCAAAATATTACATCTGATGCTTTTGTTATGGTTATCAGCGCGATGGTTGTTTATCCATTCCAGGTCGCGCTGTGGCCAGGTTTCTCTATTGTTCGGGTGTGTCAAGGCATTTTCTTTTTTTGCCTTCCTGCACACAATTTATCTTGATCAGTTTAGATCATCTAACCCAGTGACTTATGCCCTTAAAAGGTATGAAAACAGCAACGTTTTTTAATGAAGCCATAACTTTTTTTGGTGCGCGTGGATACAGAAATAGTGCCACGAAACCCTTAGAAATAGCGACTAAGGATTAGCTTATTTCCTGTTTAGCACACACAAAAAACAGTTTTCATATTTTAGAAAAGGTGATCACAACATGCACGAAAACAATAGAGCAATAGAAATTATTAAATCAACCAGCTGGCGTGGGTTTTTGTTTGGGTCGATTGCAGCCTTGGCTGTAAGTCATCAAGCTTTAGCGCAAATGGGTGGAATCAGAATTGATGGATTGTTGAACGACAACGGAAAAATTGGGGGCATGGGAAGCCTTGTGTTACCCATCGGGCGATTTGACAATAGTATGTTTTATACAAGTTTACAGGGTGGATGGGTTAATGGGGAAGAGATTGCCGGTATCAGCCTTGGTTACCGTGCAAATTTGGGATCGTGGATGGCAGGGGCTTATGTCGGTGCTGATGCGCAGGGATTAAAAGCAAAAGAACGTTTTTGGGGAATAAATATAGGTGGTGAAGTTTCGCTTGGGGGGCTTGGTGTTGGGATTAATTTATACATTCCGGTCAAAAAAGAACAAAAATTAGAAGGAACGGGTTATAAGCCTGAATTAGGTTTGTATGATCCTGAAAATGGCAATCCTTGTCCTGGTGGGGGTGCTGGTAATGGATGTGTCTTGGCCATACAGGGGCGGTCTGATGATTCAAGGCGCGCTTTGCTTGGCGGAGATGTGAATATCAGTTATCGTTTACCATTACCAGGCATGGTGGATGTTGTGCCTTATGGTGGTGTTTATATGTTTGAAAACGATATCAAGGGTTGGCAGGGGGGAATAGAAATATCAGCAGGAATGGGGGGAGGTTGGATGGTAGCGGGTGGTGCCAAAATGCGCCATGACCAACGGGGCAGCGAGAAAATTTTGGCTGTGGGCCTGCAGTTCAATTTCGGTAGCGCCGGTACTTATGAAACATATACTCAGCGAAAGATGAATCAAGCCCCCAGGCGATTGCGTACTGGTGTGGAAACAGTTGTCAAGCGTGGCAATATTTATGGCTACGAACAGGTGCGCGTCGAGGGGTCAAGCGGTGGTGCTGTTGGGCGGGTCTTTTTTGTTGATAACACAAATCAGCAAAATGCAGCCAAAATTGTTGGGGATGTTGGCAATGGCGGGATTGTCGTGTTTCGTGGAAATATAACCGCATCACAAGGGCAAGAAATTGAAGTAAAACACAGCCACGTAGCTTTATTGGGTGCTGGAACAACGCTGAATTTGTTAGGGGTAAATAGTGGTAAGCGATATCAATATACTTTTGCCGGTGCGCGACCAACAATTCTTCAGGCAGATGGAACAACAACGGTAATTAGCAGCCGCAATAACCATGATTTATTGATATCAGGGCTTGATGTACAAGGTGGTAAACACAGTATTTTGTTGGAACAGACAACCCAAGTTCGTGTTTCCGGAATTAATAGCCGTAATGCCGAGCAAGCAGCGTTTAACTTACAAAAATCGGATGACGTTCATTTAGACGATATTTTTATTCAAGGGACGAAAGGTGATGGCTTATATGTTGATGGCGCAAGAAATTTCCACCTAAGCCAACTAACAGTACAAGATGTTGGTGGTAATGGTATTCGTCTTAATAATATTAACCAGGCAAATATCAATAATCTAACAATCCTGCGGGCTGGAAAAGATGGATTTGGGTTAGCAGACAGTTCGCGTGTGCAGGCTGGTGGTATAAGTGTTGATACCACAGGACGTGATGGTTTTAATATTGTTCAAGTTGATTTTTTTGTTTTACTTAAATCAGCCAGTAGCAATGCGGCACGTCATGGGTTTAGCCTAAAAAAATCGCATCATCTTGAATTAGCACAAGTAAGCAGTAACCAGGCTGGTCAAGATGGTTTTAATTTTAACCGGACGCATCATGTTTCTTTGGAAGTGGTTAATAGTTATGGTTCCGGTGCGAATGGCATAAATTTCTTTAAGACAAATAAAGCTTCCTTGTTGAATATAGAAGTCCATGGGGCGGGGAAAAGTGGCTTGATTTTCCAGGAAGGAAACAACATTAATTTAGCAAAAGCTACAATAAATGATACGGGGGATGCAGGTGTTGGTTTTGCTTTTACCAAGAATTCTAATATATCAAATATTGAAATTTCTGGGACAAAAGGTCATGGAATGGTGATGTTTGGATCAGATCAAAACAAATTGTCGTTTGTTGCCATTAAGCAGGCTGGCCAAGACGGTTTTCACCTTGGTTCTTCACAGAATATTGATTTAAAATTTATCTTGAGCAAGGAAGCTGATGGAAATGGTATTACGATGGATAGTTCAAGTAATATTCGTTTTCAGGGTTTGGGTGCGATACAATCTGCTAAAGTAGGGTTGCTTTTATCGTCCACAGATTCAGTTAATGGTACTTTTGTCCATGTTGATGCTGGAAACAAAGTGGGATCAATAGGCATTAAACTGGTCGATGCTGGTAAAGTTGGTCAGGAAAACGCGCTTGGCGAACTTATGGTCGAGAACGCAGATCATGGTTTCCAAATCGACCGAAATTCAGCGGTGCGCGATTTGGGCAATAACAGGACAGAAAATGTTAAAAAAGTTTGCGATGCTGCTGATGCACCAGTTGGTTTATCTGTTAATCGCGGTAAAGATATTTGCAGGTAGAAATTTCTATCCTAAATTCAAGATCAGCAAAGAAGCGTAAGAACAAAATAACGCCCAGAACCATAAATAGGTTTGTTTTACCAAAATAACCAAATGGTTTTGGGCGCTATGCCATAGCCTTTATTATCTTGGTCTTTTGCGTGGTTTTTCTTGCTGGTATTGTTCGAACACCCAATTCTCATAGGTTCTTTGTATTTCCATCCACCATTCGGCCGAATCGCCCAGGTAAGTAGCAAGTCTTTCAGCATGCCTTTGGTTGATTGGGATCATGGAGCGGGTAATATATGCTACGTCTATCAACTGAATGCCGGTACGAACATGTATATAATGCCCGGTAATGCGCAAGCGGTTAATAAAATATTCAACAAGAATATAGCCCGGATGCGGTGGCGGGCGTTTTTGTAGCAAATCACTTAAACGTATTTGTTCCATAACATAATTCCGGGGCAACCATCTTGGTATGCCGAAAGACGTACACAACGGGTTTGCTTAAGGTATATCTTGGGTTTTTATTCTAATCTGGCGTTGCCGGTCAAAACAAGAAAATAAAGATCATGATTATTATTGATGCTGGATGAGTGCCAAAACCATTAAAATTTTTATAATAAACCTGCAACCCGCTTTACACAACCCCCCTTAAAACCCAACCAGCATGGCTTGTATCAGGGGGCTCATGGTTGTTGTGGTCATTTTCATACCCATGAAAAGCCAGTACGTTTATAAATTGGGCTTTATATATAGCCAGGCCTTCTATTGATTGGTTAAGGGCAACCCATACCGCATTATGACATGGGTGATGACGTGGCATCGAAACATTTCAGTATACACTATATATCGCCGCTGTACCCTGTGCTTTAAAGTGCCAACTGCACAATGGGTTGGTTTATTGCGCACAAATTTTGGTGGCTTTTAGCCTAACCGTGCAAATAGATACCACAATTCTGACCTAAATTAATACATATTTGGCATAAAGCTACACAAGCCTTTCCATTACTTTTGTGTGCATATGCCAAGCTAACACATACATAACTATATTAAGTATCATGCCGGAAACAAATAACC
>JAEUKQ010000046.1 GCA_016794225.1 Alphaproteobacteria bacterium
ATAATGGCATTTAACGAGATTCTACTGCCAATTATTACGTTCCTACCGCTGGTGGGTGTCGTAGTTATTTTATGGGCTAGGGGCAAGGAAGAAATTGTTGCACGGCATGTGCGTTGGGTCGCTTTGTGGACATCTCTTGCTACGCTTGCTTTAGCTATATTTTTATGGATTAACTTTGATCCAACAAAATCAGGCTATCAGTTTGTAGTAAATAAAGATTGGCTGCCCGGATTACCTGTTCGTTTCTTTATTGTTTATCATATTATCGGATTTTTTGGTACCCGTTTGTATTGTTGCTAGCTGGTACTCAGTGCAACAGCGCGTCAAAGAGTACATGATTGCATTTTTGGTCTTAGAAACTTTTATGATTGGTGCGTTCTGTGCCCTTGATTTAGTTCTTTTTTATGTTTTCTTTGAAGGTGTTTTAATCCCTATGTACCTGATCATAGGTATTTGGGGTGGCAAGGGACGAATTTATGCTTCGTTTAAATTTTTCTTATATACACTGCTTGGGTCAGTTTTAATGTTGATTGCGATATTAGCCATCATCATCAAAACAAATTCATCTGATATTAGTTATCTAAGTGCGCATGAATTATTAAGCTCCGAATGGCAATTCTGGTTATGGCTTGCGTTCTTTGCTTCTTTCGCTGTTAAGGTGCCGATGTGGCCAGTTCATACTTGGTTACCTGATGCCCATGTTGAAGCACCAACCTCAGGATCAGTTATATTGGCGGGTGTTTTACTAAAAATGGGTGGATATGGTTTTATTCGCGTAATCTTGCCGATAATGCCCGATGCAAGTCAGTTTTTTGCCCCATTAATATTTGCACTAAGTATTATAGCGGTTATTTATACTTCGTTAGTAGCATTGGCACAGCGGGACATAAAAAAATTAATTGCCTATTCGTCGATTGCCCATATGGGATTTGTTACGGCTGGCATTTTCTCGCTGACTCATCAGGGGATAGAGGGGGCTGTTCTACAAATGCTTAGCCATGGGGTTGTTTCGGGGGCTTTGTTTTTGTGCGTTGGGGTTTTATATGATCGATTACATACACGCGAGATTGATCGTTTTGGTGGATTAGCCATTAGGATGCCTATTTATGCTATGTTATTTTTATTGTTCACAATGGCCTCCATTGCCTTGCCAGGTACAAGTGGTTTTGTGGCTGAATTTCTGATTTTGCTTGGTGTCTTTGAGGCGAATTATTTGGTGGCTATTGCCATTGGGCTTGGTATGGTTTTAGGCGCGGTATATATGTTGATTTTATATCGCCGCATTATGTTTGGTCGTTTGGAAAAGCAGGATTTAATGGTCATGCCAGATATAAGATGGCATGAAGCGATATCATTACTTGTATTGGCAGCAGTTGTATTGTGGATGGGGGTTTATCCAAGCTCTTTCCTTAATATTACAACCCCAATGATTAAAGGCTTAGTTGCTGGCTTTTCGGTGACACCGTGATTAAAAATTGTATAAACGGCCATGTAAGATGGTGTTTTTGATAGGAAAATGATTTTATGTTTGTCTCGATAACAACAATAATTCCCGAGATTTGGCTGTTGGTGGCCGCTGTGGCCTTGCTGATGTTAGGGGTTTGTTACAAGGGCGTAAATTTCTCGGTAATGATATTGGGGGCTTTTATCGCTCTTGTTATTGCGGTAATTTTACAAATTATTTGGTTTCCTAAAACCCAAGAATTAGCCTTTCATGGGATGTTTATCACAAAAAGCGGTATCGCAGTTACTAAGATCGTCTGTATGTCAGCTGCAGCTTTTTGCTTGTGGATGAGTGGGGCTTATTTCAGATTATCAGCAACTTTGGCTAGATTTGAACTTCCGGTCCTGATAATCTTGGCAGTTCTTGGCATGAATTTAATGCTGTCGGCCAATCATTTAATTTCTTTTTATGTCAGCATTGAATTACAAAGCCTGGCCTTGTATGTTTTAGCCGCTTTTTATCGTGACAATCTGCGTTCAACTGAGGCTGGGTTGAAGTATTTTGCTCTTGGGGCTTTGTCATCTGGCTTGCTGCTTTATGGGAGCTCTTTGCTTTATGGGTTTACCGGTAGCGCAAGTTTTACGGCTATCAGCCAGTATATGGCAATGCAGCAAGAACTACCAGTAGGTGTTGTTGTCGCTTTGGTGTTTATGTTATGCGGGATGGTATTTAAAATTTCCGCAGTGCCATTTCATATGTGGACGCCAGACGTATATCAAGGTGCACCAACCCCCGTTACCGCTTTTTTTACAACCGCCCCAAAACTAGCTTCTTTAACGCTGCTTTTAAGATTGATTATCGAGTTGTTCCCCGCAATCCAGGAATCATGGAAGCAAATATTCTGGATTGTCTCGGTAGGTTCAATGATGGTTGGTGCTTTTGCCGGGTTAAGGCAGCAGAATATTAAGCGGTTATTGGCCTATAGTAGTATAGGGCATATTGGTTATGCGTTAATTTCCCTAGTTGTTGGCGGAACCGGCGCAATTAACTCGTTGCTGTTATATATGGTTATATATCTTATTATGAGTTTGGGTGTTTTTGCTTGCATTCTGGCTGTTACAATACACCCCGAAAGGCCAGATACATTAACTGACCTCAGTGGTTTAGCAAAAACCAATCCTTTAATTGCTTTTTGTATGGCAATCCTCATGTTATCAATGGCAGGTATTCCACCTCTGGTTGGTTTTTGGGGAAAATTTTATGTATTTATTGCCGCTGTCCAACAACAATATTATATACTGCCAATTATTGGTGTTTTGTCATCTGTTGTTGCAGCCTTTTACTATTTAAAAGTTATTAAGGTTATGTATTTTGACGATCAACTGATACAGTCTTCCCTAAAAACGTCTTCGCAAGCTACTTTATTGGCTGTGATATCAACGATTACTGTTATTGTGTTATTTATCTACCCGGATTTATTGATAAACCCATTGCAACAGGCAGCTGCAAGTTTGACATTGAGGTGAAAGATTGAACATTTTTGAGGTATCCAAATTCTTTCAAGTAGAAGGCTATCAGCAAGTTAGCAGCACCAATGATGTCCTTGCAGAATTGGTAAGACAGGGGCGGGGCAGAGACGGACTACTTGTTTGGGCAGAACAACAAACTGCTGGGCGTGGTCGGCACGGACGCAGTTGGGTTTCACCCAAAGGTAATCTTTATATGTCTTTGCTTTTGAAGCGGAACCCCAATTTACAAGAGGCCGCTTTGGTTGGTTTCGTAGCTGCAGTTAGTCTTGCGGAAACACTTAAGAATCATGTTGTTACATCTGATAAAGTTGAAATTAAGTGGCCAAATGATTTGTTAATTGAACAAAAAAAATGTGCTGGCATCTTACTTGAAGCAATTACTAGCCCATCGATTGATGGGACTGATTATATAATTGTGGGTATTGGTGTTAATATAACAAGTCATCCTGATAATTTGCCATACCCGGCCACCAGTTTACATCGTCATGTTAGTTCTAGAGCTATATCGCCAATCCTTATACTGGAAGGATTTTGCCATGCTTTTCTGCCAAGATTGGTAATTTGGCGGGAAGGTGATTTTGCTGGTATCAGCCAAGAATGGCTTCGTTATGCTTGTAGAGTCGGGAAAAAAATAATTGTTCGTATGCCTGATAGTAAAACAAAACAAGGCTATTTTGAAGGAATTGATGAAAAAGGGTATCTGTTATTAAAACGGCAACGGCGAATGGAAAAAATTGCGGTTGGTGAGGTGTTTTTTCCAGAGGAGGGTATTTAAATGCGTGGCAAGGTAGTATTGTCGATTGATAGCGGTAATACAAACATTGTTTTTTCACTTGCTGATGAATATAAAATAGTTGCTTCTTGGCGTATTGCGACTAACCGTCAGCGAACAGCAGACGAGTATGGTAGCTGGTTATTGCACTTAATGTCGATTGCAGGGTTCTCAAGTAAGTTGGTTTCGGGGATAGCGATTGCATCGGTTGTACCTGAAACAATTTTTCCATTAGAAACGATGGCAAAAAAATTTTTTGATTGTACACCTATAGTTGTAAATTATAAGCATGCAGAAGCGATGGGTATTAAAATACTTATCGATAACCCCCCTGAACTTGGTGCTGATAGAATTGTTAATGTTATTGCGGCGCATAAACGTTATCCGCTGCCGCAGATTATCGTTGATTTGGGGACAGCTACAACCCTTGATGTTGTTAATAAGCAGGGCCACTATATTGGCGGATCGATTGCTCCAGGTCTAAATCTGTCGCTTGAAGCACTTTATATGGCAGCTGCAAAATTGCCCAGAATGGTTGTAGGTAAGCCAGAAAAGGTGATTGCAACTGCAACGGTACCCGCAATGCAAGCGGGAATATTTTGGGGTTATATTGGATTGATTGAAGGATTGGTTTCCAAAACAATCCAGGAGCTTGGTGCACCAGCTACAGTCATTGCTACTGGCGGGCTTGCACCCGTTCTGGCAGGGGCAACAAAAATTTTTGATTATCTGGACGAAAATTTAACCATGCTGGGTATTACTGATATTTATTACTTATTAAACAAGCGGGATCATGCAAAAAACATTAAAAGTATTAAAACCACGATCTGATCAATTGCTATTCCTGCCACTTGGTGGGGCTGGTGAAATTGGAATGAATTTAAACCTTTATGGCCATGATGGAAAATGGCTAATGGTAGATTTGGGGGTTACTTTTGGCAATGAAACGACCCCTGGAATTGATGTTATCATGCCTGATCCAACCTTTATTGAGGACAATAAACAGGATCTTGCAGGATTGCTTTTAACACATGCCCATGAAGATCACCTGGGTGCTGTTCCATATTTGTGGCCAAGATTAAAATGTCCAATTTATGCAACGCCGTTTACAGCAGCTGTTTTACAACGCAAATTTGAACAAGAAGGCATTAAAGATGCTTCGATTACAATTGTTCCCATGAGAAGCCAATTTAAAATTGGCCCATTTCAGATCGAGTTGGTTACTATTACCCACTCAATCCCAGAACCAAACGCGGTGATTCTACGTACGGCCTTAGGAACCATTTTGCATACGGGGGATTGGAAAATTGATCCATCGCCAGTAATCGGTGATATTACAGATGAAAAAACCCTAAAGTCGCTTGCTGGGCAGGATGTCTTAGCCCTAGTTGGCGATTCAACGAATGCCTTAGTTCCTGGCCACTCTTCCTCTGAATCTGATCTTTATCAATCCTTATACCAGTTAGGACAAGAGTTACCCCATCGCATGGTTGTTACTTGTTTTGCCAGTAATGTAGCCAGGTTAAAAACAATTATGCAGGTTGCCACATCATTAAATCGGAAAGTGGCTTTAGTTGGGCGTTCATTATGGCGTATTTATGATGCAGCTGTTGAAACCGGTTATTTGCATGATTTGCCAAAACCAATGGATGAAGAAGAGGTTCAGCGTACACCACGCCAAAAATTGTTAATGATTTGTACGGGTAGTCAGGGGGAATCAAGGTCTGCGTTGTCAAGAATTGTACATGGTACACACGCTAATATTAAGCTTGAACAAGGCGATGGCGTTATTTTTTCATCCCGCGTTATTCCTGGCAATGAACAGGATATTCATCATTTGCAAGATGCCTTGGTGCGTTTAGGAGTCCGTGTTATCAGTGATCGCGATGCTTTTGTTCATGTATCAGGGCATCCTGCGCAAGACGAGCTGACCACTATGTACCAGTGGGTTAGGCCCAAGCTTGCCATACCCGTTCATGGTGAAGAACGACACATGCGTGCCCACGCTGAATTAGCCCGCAATTGTCAGGTGCCTAAAGCTGTCCCTGCTCATAACGGCCAGGTAATTGAAATAGCACCACGTCATGGTGAAATCATTGATCAGGTACCGGTTGGTCGCTGGGCACTTGACGGCAATCGGCTTATTTCAATGTCGGATAAAATTGTTAAAGATCGTTGGCAAATGGCACAAGATGGGCTTATTACTATTACAATTGTTGTTGATGATTTGGGGTGGATGATTGCTGACCCATCAGTGCAGGCAATTGGTTTTTCAAGGCATAATGAGCAACCGGCTTTTGTCTTGCCATTAACCAAGCTTGTTCGCTCAAACATTGAAAATATGTCACCGTTGCCTATTTCTTCGGTTAATAAACTTACCCATACAAAAGAGAGTTTAACTCATTTAGTACGGCGTTACATAAAAAAGAATATAGAAAAGTATCCCTTAATCGATATTAACGTCATTAAAATATTGTAAAGGTATTTTATGGAAATTGGCCGATTAAACCATGTGGCGATTGTTGTGCCTGATTTAGTCAAGGCGGCTCGTATTTATCGCCAAATTTTATTAGCTAAAGTATCTGATGTTCAAACACTGCCTGAACATGGTGTACAAGTTGTTTTTGTTGATCTGGGTAATACAAAGATCGAATTATTACAACCTTATGGTACTAATTCACCGGTAGCTAAATTTCTCGAAAGCCACCCACAGGGGGGTATGCACCATGTTTGCTATGAAGTACAAAATATTTTTCTAGCACGTGACCATTTAGTTCAAAATGGTGCCCGGATTCTAGGAAATGGTGACCCTAAAATTGGTGCTCATGGTAAGCCGGTGTTGTTTCTGCATCCTAAAGATTTTTGTGGAACGCTTATTGAATTGGAACAGATATAAAAACATGACTTGGTTTACCGGTGTGATGACATATGTGGTTATTTGGTGGATTGTGCTGTTGGCGGTTTTGCCTTGGGGTGTGCGCTCTTCGTCAAACCATCAACTTGGCCATGATAAAGGTGCTCCTGAAAAGCCATTCTTATTGCTAAAAATGTCTGTAACAACCTTGATATCAGCAATATTTTGGGTAATTGTATTTTTATTTTTTGGTCAAAACTAGTAAATACGGCTTGGTATAGACTGTTTTTTTTCTGGTAATATATTTTGCTATTCAAGCCTTAAAAACAAACAAAAAAGCGGTTATGACGGGACCATAAACGCTTTTTTGTTATAGGAAAACAAACAAAATCTATCTACTTAGCTGCATGATAGGTTGAAGTCTTGGCAACTATGCACCAAGATACGCTATTTTTGCAACAAACAAGATAGATAGAATAATCATGATAATATTGAGATCACGCCACTTACCGCTTAAAATTTTGATTACAGTATAGCTAATAAATCCAAGCATAATACCATCAGCAATAGAAAAAGTTAGTGGCATTGCCAAAGCACCAATCACAGCAGGTGCTGATTCTGTCACGTCATCCCAATTGATTTCTGCAAGTCCGCGCGCCATCATGCAAGCCACATAAAGCAAAGCAGCAGCGGTAGCATATGGTGGAATAATTTGGGCAATTGGTGCAAAGAAAAGTGCCGCAAGAAATAATACAGCAACAACAACAGCTGTTAATCCAGTTCGGCCACCGGCTCGAACACCAGCAGCACTCTCGATATAGCTGGTCGTTGTTGATGTTCCCAACAGCGCCCCTAAAGGAGTTGCAGTACTGTCTGCAATAAGTGCTTTATCAAGACGTGGCAATCGACCTTCCTTATCACTCAGGTTTGCGCGGTGTGCCAAGCCAATTAATGTACCGGCTGTGTCAAACAGGTCAACAAACAAGAAGGAAAAAATAATGGCTATCAGACCAATTTGAAGGGCACCGGCAATGTCAAGTTGCAAAAAGGTTGGGGCAATTGATGGTGGGATAGAAATATATTCCTTGGGAAGATTGGTAATACCAAAGATGATGCCGCCAATTGTTGCTACAACAATACCAATGATAATTGCACCTGGAACACGATAGTGATCAAGAGCAGCAATCACAAAAAAACCAACCAATGAAAGAATAACACCTGTTTCGGTTAAATTGCCAAGTGTAACAAAGGTTGCTGGATTGGCAACAACCAAACCAGAATTTTTCATTGCAATCATACCAAGAAAAAGGCCAATGCCAGCCGATATAGCAATTTTCAAGGATCTTGGGATGGCGTTAATTATATAACGACGTATCGGGAAAACACTAATCAGAAAACTAATAATACCAGAAATAAAAACTGCCCCCAAAGCTATCTGCCAGCTGTATCCCATTTTTTGTACAATACCATAGGTAAAGTATGCATTTAGACCCATTCCGGGTGCAAGCGCTACGGGATAATTTGCATATAAACCCATAATAGCAGTGCTGATTGCAGCAATTAAACAGGTTGCAACAAAAATTGCTCCGTAATCCATTCCGGTTTCGGATAAGATCATTGGGTTAACAATAATAATATAGGCCATTGCCAAAAATGTTGTAACCCCAGCTAATATTTCAGTACGAACAGATGTTTGGTGTTCAGCTAAACGAAAGTATCTTTCAAGCATCATAATTATCCTTGTGTTGGGAGTTGATGGAATTGGTAAGCAGAAAGTACTAATAATCAAGCTACTAGAATTTCTCTTTAACGGATGTTTTAAAAGCCAGCCATTAGAAATATGTTGTTTAAGCATAAAATATTGTTTTTAAAACAAAAATTGACTTGCTATTCGCATGAAAAGATCATAGTTAGTAAGCCTGTGTGCTTACACGAATCAACAGCAGTGTTGCTGCACAAATGTGATGCTTAAAATAGAATAAGGTAAAAAAAGCAAGCCATATCCGCTTGTGGTGGTGGCGGAGAAGGGAATCGAACCCCCGACACGCGGATTATGATTCCGCTGCTCTAGCCGACTGAGCTACTCCGCCAGAAGAATAAAACAGGTTGAATTCAAAACATCAAAAACAGCTGATGTCAAGATGTTCGTACGTTTTTATTTTCAAATAAGGAGATGAGAATAAGAATGATTGATATAATCTAGTCGGGTGTGCAAGAAGATTTCTATGTTTTGGAATAAAAAATGTGGTTAATTATCTGGCGATATAAAATTAAACCAACATCTCAACAAAAGTTTTACGAATATTACAATGAAAACGGTCACTGGGTTTGGTTGTTTCGTAAGCATCCTGGGTATATTATAACCAAATTATATCAGGACCAGCATGATTCATGCATTTTTCTAACTTTTGATTATTGGCGCAGCCTAAAAGATTTCGAGCTTTTTAAACAAGATTATGCCATAGAATATCAAAAAATCGACGATGACTCTAACAGCTTAACCGAAACCGAACAGTTAGTTATTGCTGCTGAGGTAAACTTGCTTTAAAAAAGAATAATATTTACAATAAGATTTAAGATTATAGGCTTTTTATTATTATGTCTCAAGATATTAATACTGCTCCAGCTTCTGGTACAAGAGATTTTTTACCCAACCAGTTGCGGTTACGCGAGAAGGTTTTCCAGATTGTTAAAGATAGCTTTGAATCTTTTGGCTTTCAGCCGTTACAAACGCCGGCGTTTGAACGGTTGGAAGTTCTAACCGGTAAATATGGTGATGAAGGCGAGAAGCTGATTTTTAAAATTCTTAAAAGAGGTGAAAAAGAACAAAGTGGTGAAGCAGACTTAGCCTTGCGTTATGATTTAACGGTACCAGCCTTACGAGCTTTTGCCAATCATCGGCAGGAATTACCGACTATTTTCAAACGTTACCAAATTGGCCAAGTTTGGCGTGCTGATCGACCCGGAAAAGAAAGATTTAGAGAATTTACCCAATGTGATATTGATATTTATGGTACGGCTGCAGCCAGTGCGGATTTAGAGATTTTATTGGTTATTAACCAAACCTTTCGTCGATTGGGTCTTAATAATCATCTTAAGATTCACGTGAATTCACGCCTGTTTTTACAAGAGATGGCGAATGCATATCGGATTCCAACACATACGGCTGCTCATATCATGGTTATTTTAGATAAAGCAGATAAAATCGGCATGGATGCAGTCGCTCAACAAATTGTCCAGGCTATAGAGCAACAGGGTATTGCACATCAGTGTCAGGATTTTTTGCATGATATGACACAAAAAAATGCAAAACATCTTGTAGTTGAGAAAGTAGGACAGCAAGAAAATGGAAGGAAAATAATTCACGATATTCAATGGCTAATACAGCAAGTTCAACTGTTGCAACCAAATACAAAAATTGTTTTTGACCCATTTTTGGTTCGTGGTCTATCCTACTATACTGGTTTTATTTTTGAGGTGTTTAGCGAAGAAAACAAAGGTGCCTTATCGGCTGGGGGGCGTTATGATAATTTAAGCCGAACGCTTATTGGACATGATATGCCGATTTGCGGGGGATCTTTGGGAATAGAAAGGATAATACTTTTACTGGAAAAAACATGGCAAAATACTGATCACCAGCAACAGACTTTTTTTCTAACTGTTTGGGATCAAAACATGTTAGCAGTTACCACACAGTTTGCACAAGAACTGCGTTTGCAAGGGCTACATATTTATCTTGATCTTAGCGGTAAAGAGATGAAGCACCAGCTGAAATTTGCTGATAAGAACGGTTATCGTTTCTGTTTCATTATTGGGCCGGACGAAATAACTAACCAGCAAGTGGTTGTAAAAGATCTTGTTAATCAAAAACAAGAGAAAATAAGTTGTAAAGATTATCGTCAGGTTGCCCAATATCTTAAAAAACTTGTGGAATTACAGATTATTTAATCAAGCCTATTGTTCATGATTGCAATTTCTAAAGAGGTAATATGAGTAATATGTTTTTTCTCGATCAATGCCCTACGTGTGGTAGTAAGGATTTTAGTAGCCCATTTGCTGAAAAATTAGCTGATGATAACACTTTAGGACATTTTATTATTACCCACCCCCAAAAAAAATATGATGGAATAAACTTGGATTTGTTTCGTAAAGTTGGGTGGAGAGTTTGTAATTTCTGTACACAAATTTTTTGTCTTAAACGTCCAATGGTTGATGGTCTAGAAACTTGGTATAATCAGCTGTTTTTTGATTCAGAACATCGAGATTATGATGTCAACCCACTACCGCTAAAATATGTACAAAATCAAAAAAATTTTGCCGATCAGCTCTATGATATTCTTGACAAAAATAATGTTTTTGAAGCAGTAACAAGTGTGTTACATTTTCGGTGTCATGCGGGATTTCTTTTAAAGAAAATTGCCGATAATAAAAAAATTTCTGAAGTATATGGGTTAGAATATTTTGAAAATCCAGCAAAACATGCCCAGAATCTATTGGGAGCAGAACGAGTGGCCCGAATTACGGGGCCAGAACCACATAATCCCTTTAAAAAATCAAAATTTGATTTAATTCTTTTAGAGCATTTTCTAACGCATGCCCATAACCCTGGTCATTTTCTGAATTATGTAAAAAGCTTATTATCTGATCGTGGTAAAATAGTAGTATTTAATGAACCAGATCATTCAAAAAGCTTTTTATCAGGATCATTTTATAGGAGAGGTATAAATTTTTTTCATAAGCAGCTTTTTACAAATAAAACGTTGGTTTTCTTTTTAAAAGCTCATAGTATTGATGGTATAGAATTACCACATCCACCAGGTCTTGACTGGGCTGTTGCAAACAACTCACTGTTGTTTGTTGGGAAACTAGGTAACATACAAAAACCATGCAAACAAAATCCCCAACCTGTAACAGACTTAATTCAATCCTGGTTTCGCAAGCACAATTATTATCAAAAAATATATTGGATAAGAAAGAAATTTAAGGACTTAAAAAGATTGACGAAAAGAGCAAAGAATCTTGTTCGTTAGTTGCTACATATAATTTTTTATGGTTAGTAAATGAAGCTTATCTTGGCTGGTGCCTAGGGGCGGAATCGAACCACCGACACGCGGATTTTCAGTCCGCTGCTCTACCGACTGAGCTACCTAGGCTTAAGCCGCGAACGGCCGGGGCGCGTTCATACAACAAACCCCTGACGGGTCAAACCT
>JAEUKQ010000047.1 GCA_016794225.1 Alphaproteobacteria bacterium
ATGTTCAAACCCCATCCCCCAAAATACTTACTAGCTTTATTATTTTGATGACAGAACAGGATAATAACAGTACCGCGTGGCACGCCGAAACTTACGGATGGTGTCTTCTTAATTAGATTTATCTGGGTTTAAGTTAATCTAAATTCTGCTTACCAACAACACAAAAGAACAGTTTTTAGAGATTTTATTAATCTCTAACCCGCCCCCCCTTTGTTAAGAAAAATTTAACGAGACGCTTGCTGTGTTATTGGAGTGTTGTATATAAAGCCAGATACTTTATATTCATTACCATATACACCGGTGGTTGGATTCCAAAACCGCACAACAGACCAATCATTTTTTGCGGAAACATCCATTACCGGCATATTATGCCGAATTTTCGCGCGTTCATCATAATTAATTCCCCAGTTAGCATGGGTTACCAGCAATTGACGCGGTCCAAGCACCTTGGTAACTACGGCTATATGCCCAAGCTTAAGCCGCGCTGTTTTACTTAAGACCAAAACCGACATTTCTTGTGGTTGTTTTCCACGCAAATAACGCCCTTTTGATTTATCCCACCAGGTCCAAGCATCGCCATAAATTTGCACACCAGAAACATCACGTGCATAAGGAACGCATTGAATAATCGCGGCAATCACAACATGGTTATAATTGGCCGCTTCTGGAGGTTGATTGCTATGTGCCGGAAGTGGGCTTTGATAATCGGCCGTGTTATATTGATTATGCCCGCAATTGTTCAATAAAAACATGAAGAAAATTGCACAAGTTAATCGGGAAATAAACATCATTTTCTTGCCAAAGCTTTTGAAAGGCTGTTATTATTAACCTGTAAATATATAAAATTATTTTATTTGGTCAAGAACATTTTATAATAGGCTTTAGGGAATCTGACCACAAAACCGACATAATACTTAGTAATCAGTAATCGTTGCATGGCTACCATTAACTGCTGAATCGGTAACGTGAAGCGTAAAAACAGCCCACTCAGCAAAAGATTTTTGTAATTGATTTTTATCATATAGGTTAGCAGAACAATTATTTAGTAACAAGATAAAGAAGGTACCTAAAACTAATCGCCCTATAAACATCCTTACCTCACATGAAAAAGGATCGCCTTTAAATACTATGCGTGATTATTACAGCAATAGCCAACACATTTATTAAAAATTTTTAATTTTGTCAAATATACAGCCATAAGACAATGAACTTGGTCTAGCTGTAACCGTTTTTCTTGGGTCACTTAGGAAAAATGCACCATCGAATGGCTTTGATATTACCTAAATCCTGTTAACCGGTTGGTAATAGCCTGGGTGATCAAGTGATGCAATATTTTATGCACCTTGGAATCATATGTATCAATCGGATAATATCGCACCTGCTTTCCCCCACTAGGGCCTGGTACAAGTTTGTGTTCCGGGTCATTTAAGCTTGCACCATGTTCAAAGCCAATTTTAATTTTATTAGCACTCAGAAAGATCGCCATAATATAGCCAGCTTGTGGATGGGTATACCCAATTGCTTTCCACCCCATATACAATTTTTCATATAAAGATGGAAAATGTTCTGCAAGAAAAGCCCGCAACGCATTTGTTAAGCTTCGTACGCCGGTTGAATAATTCTTTAGGAACATATCAATTGTCTGTTGATGATTAATTTGGGTCATGATGATGAAATAGCGTCTTTTTTGAATATTGGATAGGAAAATTATAAAGTATCTCATAAGTATAGCAAATCCAAGAAACAACAATAACAAAGGCTGTTAATTCGCCTAAGCAGCAGCGAATATTCTATGCTTGCTTTTAATTTCAAAATAGGTTATATGGCTGTTCTATAAGTTGTTTATATGAAATTTCGCGTTTATCCGGCCGCTTTAACTAAGCGTATCGAGTCTTGATACTTACGATCTTCCTGCTTCCTGTGATGCGTCGTCAGCGTTTGACAAAGAATAGCCGGTCAACATGACGGTTTATATAACTTCTTTGACACCACCTCATGGTGAGGTTGTGCAAACGCTTATCGCTAAAGGAAAAAAATACATGGCTATCGGTACAGTAAAGTGGTTCAACCCAACAAAAGGTTATGGTTTTATTACCCCGGAAAATGGTAAAGGTGACGTATTTGTTCATATCACCGCCCTAGAAAAAGCCGGTTTGCGTAATTTAAACGAAGGCCAAAAAATTAGTTTTGACGTTGCAACTGAAAAAGGCAAGCAGGCAGCTACAAATTTGAAAGTTGTTAGCTAATAACAACTGACATTTCGTGCCTTAGAAATAAGGCCTTAAGATTAAGGACAGTTCATGAAAATTGGCTGTCCTTTATTATTTGTGTATGTTTTTATGCTGGTTTTTCTATCCTTAAACTAATACTATATAAAGCAATTCGCCTACTGTCCTTTGCCAGTTACGTGCTGTAACATTAAAATTTCCGACAAGAACCCAATATTGGGGGGTATGGATTGGGGGTATGGCGCCCAACAATTTCATAAAAAACATCTATAAAGTAACCGTGACACATTACTGCGCATGTGTCAGCTGTTATTGAACGCAATCAGAGTAAATTTCTTAGTACCTCCCTGATAGCTACCTCGTCAATCAATAATATATTCGCAAGGTGCTATGTCACTGCAGCAAACTGTCGTTTTAGCAAAATAAGGCTGGGCTGTGTTTATTTTTGTGCTTGCTCTGACCAGGTTAATTGGCGGAAGGTACCATTTTTTGTTTTATTGCATCAATTTCTTGTCCATTAACCGTAGAAGATAGTTTGCGATTAAAACGGATTAACCAATTTTTGCCCGCTAATGTCAATTTAATTGAGGTTATAAGACCAAAAGTACGAAACCGCCCTGAAAAATCGGCTACAGGTATGCTCCAACTATGTAGAACAGGTAATCCCTTGGCATAACGGAACTGAATAAGCAACAATTTTTGGCCGGTTAGGGCAATAGCCAGGTGCTTGCTCATAAAAAAGATAATCATGCCGGCTATACCCCCTGCTACACCGGCAACCAAGGCTGATGTTATAAGATTACCCCTAAACAAAAACATGGGCACACCAATACAAGCGGTCATCATCAAAAGAATAACCCAAAAAGGCGGCTGTTGCACCCCGTACGCTATATGTTCTACCTGTTCGCCTGACGTTAATAATGGTTGGGCTATTTTTTTTAAATCTTCGTGTCGTATTCTTGGCATCTTTGATAATCCTTATTTATACGTGTAATAGAAGCGAATATATCAGCAAAAAAACAGGGGTAATTAGCAAAAAACTTGTGCACCCGATTAAGCATGGATCAACAACCTGAAATACAATATCGGCTTCTTGCTTAATACATTTTATACCAATCGACAAGATATTAAGCTTTAATCTAAAAAACATTTTACCCCCCATTAATCATGAAAATCTATAGACAATTGATATAATTCAACCAGCTACACTAAAAATTGCCATAATTTTGCCACAATTTTGTGCCAATCTTTGAAAATCATTGTGGCAGATATATCAAAATTGTTCTGAACATTGTCTTTTACCCGTATTCAATAGAATGCATGATGATCGAAAATTAATATCTAACTGCAACCCTTGAAAAACCTTATGGATGTTTCTTGTGTTTTTGTTATATTTGGGTGTGTCTTCTAATGTTAATAATCAATAAAAACAAAAGGTGTGGTATGTTTTCAATAAAAAAACCAGAAGCTATTTTAGCCCCGCTATTGTCAGCATCACTAGCCATTATTTCATTGTGGATGCCAATTGGCTTCACCACCCTAAAAGCGCAAGAAACACCAACCGCTTGGTTTGAAGCTGTTCTTCCAACCAAAAATGATTATGATGTGCGCAGCTGCAGCTTTGTGCAAAGCGCTAATTACCAGGTTACCTTGTGGCAATGTCTTTTGCGTTACCCCCCTAAACCTACAAATGCCGAGGGTAACCCAAATGAAATCCTATGGATGATCCCTATTACCAGCACTGGCCACTGGCAAACCCCAGAAATTTTTGACCCGTTGGATAACGGCACAATAACATCAAAACGCCTCATCGGCGAAATTTTGGCCGTTAATCAACATGGGGAATGGTTGGTACGCCCGCCCGCCCAACCGCCAGCTGCGACGGTAAATTACAATGATTTACGCCTGGTGCACCCATTAATCAATAACAGCCAAAAATACAGTGTCCAAGAATTATCCCAACGCTTTGCTCATGTAAAATGGGCTAAAAATACCAACAACGACCAATGGCTTGTTTGGGATGATTGGAGCAGCGTTGGAGAACCGCAATCACTAAAATCCGATATTCAGATTATGGCCATTACCCGCCAGGGTAAAAAAATATGGCTTAAATCAACCATTAGCAATAATGATGATTTTCAAAATCCTTACGGGCTCGTTAGTAAAGATAGTGAAACCATTGTTTGGACTCAGTCACAAGCCAAGAATAATATCTTAACAACCAGGCTTTTCTGTATATCAAATATTACTAAAGACCGAAGTGATTCTAATTATATTAATTTTCCGGCCGGTAATTTCCGCCTCGCCTTACCATTGGTAAAAGAAAATAAAATCTTGTTATTGGGGACGTCTGAGGAAAACGGTCATCAATGGATAGTCGGATGGGTTGTTTATGTTGATAAAGGATGTAAGGCCACTCCATGGGGGCGTTTCCAACTACCCAATCACTTCAATCAACAACCGGCCTATAGCTGGCTGGAACATGCGATTGTGACAGAAAAAGATGAAATTGTTATATTTTATGGCCAGCAATGGGATGTTCGTTTTATCGATTTTGTCCGCCGTCCTGACCAGCAAGATTTACGGGCCGATTTATGGGCCTTAAAAATTGTTCCGGATGACTCTAGGGATATTATTTGGGATCGCAAAATCATCAGCCGCGAAGATCCTATTAGCGAAGCCTTCTCCATCGATTTATGGGATGAGGCAGCGTGGCAGAAAATCGGCCTGAAAAACTGGGGTTTAAGCTTGGCTTATCTGCCCGCGATCAACCAAATATTACTGCATCCCCAAAAACCAATAAACATACCGAACAACACTGTTTTCCCAAAAAATCCAAGGATTTATAAAGTTGAAATTCAATAAGGAATGATGATGGTTATACCAAAAAGAACCGGAGTTTTTAATGTTTGGCGGTTTTTCTGTTTTTTATCATTATTTATTTTATTAACAGAGGTATCATTGCAACACGTTCAAGGACAATCTATCAACCCGTTACAATCATCTACCGCTCCTTTCATCGAGCCCCCTATGCCAGATGGTTTTGAAGGTAGGCCAACATTTTGCAACTTTGTGCAAAGCCCTAATTATCAGCACACCATTTGGCAATGCGTGCTGCCAGAAACCAATCCAAATTTAGCTTTTGACACCGTTAGTTGGAGAATAGCTATTGATCAGCAAGGTCAGTTAACTTCTTCGGCCCTTTCTGCACCTTCCCGTACCTATTCAGCAACTCTTAAGGATTTTATACGCGAAATACTAGCTATTAATAACGATAATGAATGGCTGGCTCGTCCTTTGGCACAACTACCGTCAGCTTTTATTGATTATAGCAAATTATATATCATTAAACCTGATGCTTCAGGTTCTCAACCCTATGATATGCAGGAAATTTCAGGTTTTCCTTTATCACAAGTTTTACAAGCGTGGAACATCACAGGCAAAGGTTGGCTAATTAAACATAGGCGGAATACGCGTAACATTCCTCCGGCCCGCTTTACCTTACTTGACCAAACGGGTCGATCAATAAACGGCCATCATCTGGTTGAGCTATATAGGGAACGAGGCCTGATAATCAGTAAAAATGGAGATATTATCCATTGGGGAATGGCGGATGATCAAAGAGATAAAATAACCATTATTTGCCAATCCCCGACCCTAAACGTCATCGCAAAAACGACGCTAGATTATCCGCCAGAACAAAATTTAATCGGATTGGCCTTACCTAATAATGAGGTGTTGTTATTAAAAGCTGAGGTGCAAGAGAATCAACAAGTATTGGCAGGTTATTTTATTAACCCAGCAGGAAATTGTCAGGCCCGCCCCTTTGAAACAATTTCCCTTCCCTCTCATGGAGACCTTCATGTTACTCAGGGCAGTCAAGATGCTAGCCGGGGTAAAGATCAATATCTTAGTATTCGTTGGTTAAAACATGCTATTATCCTGCCAAACGGGAATGTCATCCTATTCTATACCGAGCAATTGGACACGAGATACCTGAAGATAGAAGTAAGTCCCGAAAGAGAAGATCGGGCTAGGCTATGGGCACTTCAATTCAATCCCTTATCTCAACATATTATCTGGGATAAGATTGTTATCTCAAGCCGGGACCCGGCCAGTGAAGCTTTTACTACTAAACTTGATAATAACACCCCTTCAATTTCGGCCTCATATGATCCGGGATTAAGTTTGGCTTTGTTGCCAGACATCAACCAGATCTGGATAACGTTAATGATACCAGAACGCCCCCCCAATCCGAACTTCCCCCACCAACCAAGGATCTATCAATTACCCTTGGATTAAAAGGACTTAATGAAGAAAGATAAAAATGAATGCAAAACTTTCTTTTTATGACTCCCCTAAAAAACCGCATTTTTATCAGATTATTAAAAATGCTGTTGGTGCTTTTACCCTTATCACCCACAAGTGCTCAAGATATGAATAATTCTTCTAACAATTCCTCTGCCCCTTTTATCGAGCCGCCCATGCCGGATGGTTTTGAAGGTAAGCCAACATTTTGCAACTTTGTCCAAAGCCCTGATTATCAGCACACCATTTGGCAATGTATGTTCATTCATCACCCTTCTGTTTCTGACAAAGCCTTAGGCTTCAGAGAATGGCACTCGACTAGAATAATACCTGTTACAACCGATGGTAATTTAGGTTTACCATATTCTTTTTCATTCGAAGGTATGCAGTATCAGGAACTTAGCACTGGTAAAGTCTTAGCAATTAATAATCAACATGACTTATTTACTGACCCAATACAAGAATCCGGGTTAAATGATGAGACAGTTGCAAAAGGCCCCCACCATATTTTTAAACAATCATCTTCTGGGAATCTAAGGTCGGGTCTTCTAAAATATGATTTGATAAGTTTTTTTATAGACCGCAAATCAGTTTATGATGTCTGGAGTATGGGAAACAAAACTTGGCTGATTGAACAGAAGTTTAATACACGTGGTGTTCCCATTCCTTCCTTTGTTTTATTGGGTGAAACCGGTAATAAAATCAATTCCTATGATTTGAAAGAATTCCATGTCAAATTAGGCACCCTTATTAACAAGAATGGGGATATTATCCATTGGGGAATAGCTGCGGATCATCGAAGAGACAGAACATTGATCGTTTGTCAATCGCCTGATCTCAAAATTATCAGCCAGACAACGCTAGATTATTCGCCAGAACAAAATTTAATCGGATTGACCTTACCTAATAATGAGGTCTTGTTATTAAAAAGGAAGACAAACAACAATCGCCTTATTTTGTCCGGCTGGATTATTAATACAGAGCAGGGCTGCCAACAACGTGTTTGGGGTGATTTCTCTCTAACCGATGATGCCTATCCACTTATCTACCATGTGGAATATGCACTGCTGGTTGCTGCTGATGAAATAATCATCTTATATACCGAACAATTGGATCTTAGAAACGATGGTTTTGCACCACGGCCAGCCCGCGAAAAAATGCGGGCGAATCTGGTTGCCGTGAAATTTAACTTTAAATCCAAGAAAACTATTTGGACAAACTTGGTTATTTCAAAGTCTGATCCAGCCAGTGAGGCTTTCTCACAATATTTGATGCTTGCAAACGGCCCTGGATGGTATTATCCGCGTCATCAACAGGGGATTAGCGTAGCCTATCTGCCGGAAATTCAACAATTGTTCATTCAACCGCTTTTACCCCAAAACCAAGATAGATTACAATACTTTCCTCCCAAGCCAAGGATTTATAAATTATCATTGGAATGATAGTCATTGATACATCAAAAAAGTGGAACAGGTCAGTTAAAAAGAAATGGAAAAATTACATCTGATACCCCTTCCCAAAGCCCAACTTTTGATCAAATTCTTTCTATACCTTATTGGTGTGGCTTTACCTTTTTCTGCAGCCTTAGGTCAGATCATGAACAATACTCAAACTTCCATCCCTTTCATCGAGCCCCCTATGCCAAATGGTTTTGAAGGCCGACCAACATTTTGCAATTTTGTCCAAAGCCCCAATTATCAGCACACCATTTGGCAATGTATGTTTAAGGAAACAATCTTAAAAGCACCCTTTCCTTCTGCATTAAAAGAATGGGATAATCATCTTAGCATTGCGATTGACAAAACCGGTGTCCTGGGCCAGGCCGTTATTGGTGATCCGCTTCACATTGCCGGCTCGCGTTTACCCTCGGCCGGGCTGATTATTGGTATTAATAATGAAAATGAACGGGTGGCTATTCCCTTATCTCCTTATACACCTTACCAATTAGTCAGTCTGGTTAAAAATGAACGTGTCCAACAGGAATTATATTTTGCCCAGCCTAATATAACCACAAAAGCAATAAAGGCTTGGCATATTCCCAATCAAGGTTGGCTGGTCAACCGTATCCAAAACAATTTAACCGGTATTCCCAAAACCTATTTAACCTTATTTAATCGGCAAGGAGCGGTAATTAGCGAACGCCAATTAACAGAAATTTATAATCAACATGGTATAACTGTAACCAATAACGGCCAAATTGTAAGTTGGGGGTCAGGATTAGGTTATTCAATAAAAGTCCTTTGTTTAAATCAGCAGTTAGAAGGGAGTTCAACTGTTTTTCGTCCTGATGGGGTTGCCCCAACAACCGGTGTTATTTATAATAAAGACCATGTTCTCTTAATGGGTATTAAGCAAGATCAGATACAAGATCAACATAATCCGACCATTCGGATGCGGGTTGTTACCCCAAGCAAAGATTGTCAAATAGAAGAATGGGGTTATGTTGCCTTACCCCGTCATTTTACTGGCGTAGATGGTGATGATAAAATCAGCCCCACAGGCGAGGTGATGAGAATGGCCAAAGCGAATGACGCGGATTTTTGGCGGCGGTACATTGCCAATGTCTTTGTTACACCACAGGGACAAGTGATTGTTTTCTATTATCAATATAATGATACAGATATCAGGCGTGCGGATGGGGTTATTGTCTCATCACTAAAAGATTTAAAAGCCAGTTTATGGGCAATGCAATTTGACCCGGTTACCAAAAAAATCCTTTGGGATAAACTGGTTATTGCCAATAACGACCCAGCTATAGAGAGCCTGTCGCTTTTTCCCGCTGCTCAACCACCACAATTGTCGCTGGCCTTTATGCCTAACTTAAACCAATTATGGGTTGCCCTTTTAAACCCATCTATACCCGACAATGACCTGGAAAAAGCAAAAAACCCCTCAATGCGCCCCAGGATTTATCAGCTTGATATTCGCTAAACAATTCAAATAAAAAAGCAGGCCGGTTAGGGCCTGCTTTCAACCCAAGGATAGATGACAAACTATTTGGGTAGCAATACGGTGTCGATCACATGAATCACGCCATTATCGGTTACAATGTCGGCCAATACCACAGTGCTGACACCGTTAATGGTAATGACATAACCACCGCTAACGTCCAGTTTTTGCCCTTGTACCGTCGCAACACTGACATTCTTGGCAGCAACGTCACCAGCCATAACCTTGCTGGGTAGTACATGGTAGGTTAAAATCTTTACAAGTTGTGCCTTGTTTTCTGGCTTTAAAAGGTTTTCAATTGTACCAGCTGGTAATTTAGCAAAAGCAGCATCGGTTGGCGCAAACACTGTAAATGGCCCTTTACCCTTTAAGGTATCTACTAAGCCAGCGGCCTTAACAGCAGCAACCAACGTTTTAAAATTACCATTCGCTGCAGCTGTATCAACAATATCTTTGGCTTGTGCCGTTGCTAAAGAAAATCCAAATGGCAGAACTAACATTAGTGAAAACATTATATTGCGTAGTTTCATTTTTGACCCTTTTTAAAATTGTTCATATTATATTTTAAACGCAAAGCATGCATTGCTGCATAGCTTAAGCAAGCGATATATTTGGATTTTTATAAAAAAGAAGTGACGCAAAAATATTTTTTTTCCGGTGATCCAATGCGCGCGAAGAACCGTAAAAAATATGTTCAATTTCTGAATCATAGGATAAAATTGATGTCAACCGCAAAAACAACTTTTGGCTTATTACTTAATCGACAATATAAGCCGTTGTTGACACAACAAAGGTTTGCTAATTTGATCAATCCTATCGATACCGCTGCCGCATCAGCTTTACCCCCATCAAAATCATTGGCAAAAAACTCAGCACCCCTTGATTCAGCTGTTATTCAGCAACAACAAACAGAAGAAGCACTTTACCTATCCGGTATCGCCAAAGGCAATATCGATGATTTCAAGCGTTTATTTGCCATTTATGCCCCGCGCCTGAAAAACTATTTACATAATTTGGGGTTTTCCAGTTCAACCGCCGAAGAGCTAACCCAAGAAATTATGATTACAATTTGGCGTTCATCTGGTCAATATAACCCTAAGCTTGGGTTGCCAAGCACCTGGATTTACCGAATTGCCCGCAACCGCGGTATTGATGAATTCCGGCGTTTGAAACGCCAGAGAAAACTAATATCTGATCAGACCGATTATGTTGAAACCTTGGGCGATCAGCTGCATGATCAGCATTCCATGAATTATAACGAACGAGATCAGCAAAAAGTTTTATCCTTCTTAAGCGAATTACCGGACAACCAACAACAGATTATGCAGCTGTTCTTTTTTGGGAATAAAAGCCACCAAACCATTGCTAATGAACTTGGCATACCCTTGGGAACAGTTAAGTCCCGCCTGCGCCTTGCTATTGATCGGTTACGAAACATCTTATTGGATGAAGAGAAACAACCATGACACACAGCATCCCCCTACCTTCCCATCATCCCAGCAACGAGCTTTTATGTGCTTATGCTAGCGGTAGCTTAGATCAACCTGTCCGGTTGTTAATTGCAACCCATCTGGGCTTTTGCCGCAAATGTCAACGTCTGGTTCGCGGGGTAGAGGAATTGGCAGGATCAGTATTCGCAACGGCAACAACCGAAACTGTTTCCGACAGCTTGCTAAACGACTGCCTTACCAAAATTAGCCGGCTTGGTACACCAGTGGTACAGAATACAAGTGAAAAAACATCAGAAACTTCAGTGTTATCAACCCAGGCTTACGATAAAGATATTCCCTTGCCGCTTAAAAGCAAATTACCCGATAAACTGGAA
>JAEUKQ010000048.1 GCA_016794225.1 Alphaproteobacteria bacterium
GGTAAAGATAGCACTAGCTCAACAATTTCAGGAATTGCTGAGCAGCCAAACATTCTTGCTCTATTAACTGCCGTTTCTTTTGCAAGAACGGATCGTCACCCCACTTTCCTATTTGTACTTTTTCTTCCAGTAAACTTAATTCCAGCGCTTGCGATATGTTTATTTCTTGCTGATAAACAGCACAAGCCAGTATTGACGATGATAGTTCTTGTGCCAGCCCTAAAAAACCTGTTAAATGCCATAGATCTAGGTTTTGTAACATACGCCCAAATTGTTGCTTGGCAGAAGTTGATTGATGCTGAAGATGTAAGCTATAGGAAATATCTAGCTCGATCTCGTACTTTTGGCCAAACCATACAATTAAAGGAAGCCAGCGTTCTTGTTGGGCGGCGTGCAATTCCTTGGGAAGCTCGGACCAATGCAATAACGTATCATGATCTAATTGATACACTGCACTCTCGATAACGTGGCTATGGCCTGGAATAATATAATCCAAAGCCGTAAAACAAAGTTTTGATAAAAATCCATTATGGTTATTCAAGGATTCTTGTTCCCGGATAACAGCCAAAGCCAATTTCTCCGATGGGATAGCGACAAAATTTCCTTTTGGCGTTCGTAAGGTTTTGCCTTCTTTCTCAAGAAAAAAGTTCTCTGCCTGTTTTTTCATCTGTAGGGGTTGTGGCGACTTCTTCATAATTGTACCTAAATGAAGTGTTCATCAAAGCCTAAATCCTCCCATGCTTGTTGCATGTGGATCGGCAACGCAGCTGTCAGGGATATAGGCTTCTGGCCTGGATAGGGTATTGTTATTGATTGTGCATGAAGATACAAAGTCTGTTGATATGGTTGCGCTTTATCCACCAATTTAACACCATACTTATCATCACCACATATTGGGGTTTTTAGATACTGGCAATGCACGCGTAATTGATGGGTTCTACCGGTTTTAGGCCACAAAGCTAACCAAGAATATTTTTGTCCCGCCTGATCCACTATCTGATAATCGGTTACAGCCGGCTGACCATCGGGTGCAACACGCATAATTTCTTCATCACCTATTTTTGTTTTCATCAAAGGTGCTTTAATCTGACCTTGTTTTATTTTAGGCACACCAACAACCAATGCCCAATATGTTTTTTTTATTTGATGTTCATGAAAAAGCTTGGTTAGAATCTGCGCAGATTGTAAATGCCTGGCTAATACAAGTAAACCACTGGTATCTTTATCAAGACGATGCACCAACCTGGGACGATGTTGATGGTTGAACCTAAATAAATCCAGCATCAGGTCAAGATGAAATTTTGTTTTACTTCCACCTTGAACCGCTAATCCTGTTGGTTTATTAATGACCAAGAAGTGGTTATCATCGTATACAATCCAATTCATATAATTCTGGTATGCTTTTGGTAGATCAATCTTCGCAGAATCTTTGATTGGCTTTTGGTCTTTCTGAAGTAAAACAGGCGGAACTCTAATTTCCTGGCCAGAAATTAATCGTTCGTCACCGCGTGCGCGTTTTCCGTTCACACGCACCTGGCCTGTTCTTAGTAATTTTTGGATAGCAATAAAGTTTAGTTCCGGAAATGTACGTTGAATCCAGCGATCTAGTCTTGTATCATTTTCTAAATCTGTAATCTGATATTTGTTCTTGGCAGTCAAGTCTTTATCCATGATAGCACCAATTGACTATAAGAATTCCTAACAAAGCACCCCCCAAACAAAGTATAACCGAAAGCAAAATATATATAACAGCTTCAAAAAAAGCCCCTCTTTGGATAAGACTAAAAGTGTCTAGGGCGAATCCAGAAAAAGTTGTAAGGCCACCTAAAACACCTACTATCAGAAATAAATGAAGCTTAACTGTCTGTGAAATATACTCATTTAACAATAAATACTGCGATAAACAACCAGCAGCCAGACACCCCAAAATATTCACCGCTAAGATAGGCCAGGGAAATTGACGTCCTATCCAAAAAGCAATTTGATTGGATAATCCGTATCGAACAAGCGAACCTATCGCCCCACCCAAGGCAACTAAAAATAGCTTATTCATTTCGTACCATTGTTTAAATCTTGTCGTCGTTGCCGCAACCAATTAAGTTTTTCTTGAATTTTCTGCTCGTTACCAAAGTTGGTTGGTTGATAAATTGGCTGATCAGGCAACCCAGCCGGACGAAAATTTTGACCCGAGAAAGCATCTGGAAAATCATGATCATATTGATAATTCTCGCCATAACCTAGATTTTGCATCAACGATGTTGGCGCATTTAGAATGGATAAGGGGGGCATCAAGGAACCATAATCCCTGGCCAATTGCATGGCCTTTTTAAAAGCCGTGTAGGATGCGTTTGATTTAGGCGCAGCAGCCATATAAATTGTTGCTTGTGCAATCGCTAACTCACCCTCTGGACTGCCCAATTTTTCATAGGCTTGAAGGCAGCTAATGCCCTGATTTAATGCTTGCGGATCGGCCAGCCCAATATCTTCAGTTGCAAACCGAATAAGCCGTCGGGCAATATAGCGGGGATCTTCGCCGCCATCCAACATCCGTGCCATCCAATAAAGCGCAGCATCAACATCAGAACCGCGCAGTGACTTATGGAAAGCACTAATTAAATTATAGTGACTTTCTTGGGCCTTGTCATAAAGGGGGGCGCGTCGCGATAAAATTGATGATAAATTTTGTGGTGTTAAAGGTTGCTGTCCCTTGTAACGACTTGATATTGCTTCAATCATATTAAGAAGATAACGGCCATCACCATCAGCAAGGCTAACCAAACTTCGCTTAGCTTCATCGTTTAAAGGAAGTTTCTTGCACAATGTTATCTCTGCTCTATCGATCATCTGGTATAAAACTGAATCTTCTAAACGTTTTAAAACAAATACTTCCAATCGAGAAAGCAAAGCAGGATTAAGCGCAAAAGATGGGTTTTCTGTGGTTGCACCAATTAAGATGACTGTTCCATCCTCAATGACTGGCAAAAAACTGTCTTGTTGGGTGCGGTTGAAACGGTGAATTTCATCAACAAACAAAATTGTTGCGCGCCCTACCTGACGATTACGACGCGCTTGTTCAAATAAACTCTTTAAGTCTTGTATCCCAGAAAAAATGGCTGATAATGGATAAAAATCTGCCTTAACAGCTGTGGCAATTAATTTGGCTAAACTTGTCTTACCACAACCTGGCGGCCCCCACAAAACCATTGAAAACAACCGGTTGTTTTCAACCATTTGCCTTAATGGTTGACCGGGATTTAACAAATGGTCCTGCCCTACAATCTGTTCCAAGTTTGTTGGCCGCAGCATATCTGCCAACGGCCTTACAGTGTTTTTTTGAAACAAACTATCTTGTAGCGGCACAGATTGCTTCATCGAAAATTAATATTCCGCACCTCGCCCTGGCGCCAAATGCGTACTTGCAAAGGTCGTGTGGTTTGGTTCTTTTGCAAAATATCTTGTAATTCAGCAACTGTCTTAATTTCTTGCTGGTTAACGGCAAGAATAATATCGCCTCTTAGAAGACCTGCTCTACCAGCCAAGCTTCCACGTTGTGTGTTTAAAATAATAACCCCTGACCAAAACCCCTCAAACGAATATCTTTCGGAAAAAGCGGGGGAAATATTACCAACAATTGCACCTGTTAAAGGTGTTTCGCCCTTAAGTGTTGTTTCATTCAACGGCGGTGTATTGGGTGGTGCAATAAGGGTTATTTGTAGGCTGACATTTTGCTGGTTTCTCAAAACCACTAATGTTACTACATCGCCCGGTGCGATTGTCGCTAACTGAAATCTCAGTGCCTGGGAGTTTTCAATAATACGTCCATTCAAACTTAATACCACGTCTCCTACCTTAAGACCGCCCTGATCAGCTGGTCCGTCTGGAAAGAGCTGAGTTACAATAGAACCTTTACGATCCCTTAACCCAAGCTGTTTCATTTGCTCTGACGATAAATCCTGGCTATAAGCACCAAGCCAGGCTCTGATTAAACGCCCACCCGTTTTCTCGGCCCTAAGAAACGCTTTCACCATGTTCGATGGAATGGCAAAACCAATCCCGACCGAACCACCACTGCGACTGTAAATGGCGGTGTTAATGCCAATCAGTTGCCCATCGAGGGTAATTAAGGCTCCACCTGAATTGCCGGGGTTAATGGCTGCATCTGTCTGAATAAATGACGTGAAATCGGCAATGCCAACATCAGTACGCGCCAACGCAGAAATAATACCGCTGGTAACGGTTTGACTAAACCCATAAGGATTACCAATAGCCAAAACCAATTCACCAATTTGCACTTTGTCAGAATCGCGCAACGTTAGTGCGGGAAATTGTTCTCCCTTACCATTAATGCGTAATAAAGCAAGGTCGAACCGCTGATCTGCTGCAACAACTTTGGCGTTAAACTCACGCCCATCACTTAAGACAACGACCACTTCGTCGCTATCCTCGATGACATGGTTGTTGGTAACAATAAGGCCCTCGGGCGACACAAAAACACCAGAACCTAAAGATTGTTGCACTTGCGGTGCCTGTCTGAAAAGGCTGTCTTCAAAAAATTCTTTGAAGAATGGATCATTAAAGACCGGATTTTCATAAATAGGATTTTTGTTAATAGTCTTAGTATAAATATTGACAACAGCTGGGGAAACCTGTGCAACAAGGGGGGCAAAACTAAGCTGAATTTCTGCTCTGCTTGTTGGCAGCTGCTGTGCCCAGCTACCAGTAGCACCAAGTACCAAAGAAACAATAAAAACTAAGCCATATTTCCTAATCATGTTAACCTTCCCAATTTCCGACTTGAATTTATTAAGTTATTAAATTGATACTTTTACCTTATTTTTATTAACAATCAGTAAACCTATGCCACTTATATTAGGCAACAGAAGCAGAAGATAATAATGGCTGCTGCCGAACCAATCGGCTATAATCATCCATCATCGTTCGGGTGATGGCACCCACACTAAAGTTATGTGTTTTGCTAGGCATTACAAGCTCAGCAACAGGCGTAATCTCGGCCGCTGTACCCGTTAAAAACATTTCTTGTGCTTTGGTAATCTCATCGGGGTGAATGAATCGTTCAACAACCTTAATACCACGATTACGAGCTAAATCTATAATTGTTCTGCGGGTTATCCCATCTAAAAAACAATCAGGTGTTGGCGTATGCAATTCACCATTAATACAAAAGAAAACATTAGCACCGGTTGCTTCGGCAACCAAACCACGGTAATCCAACATCAAGGCATCTGCAAAGCCCTGAGATTCAGCCTTTTCCTTACTAAGGGTGGCAATCATATAAAGCCCGGCCGCCTTGCTAACGGTTGGCGCAGTATCAGGTGCCGGACGACGCCATGCCGCCAATGTAAGACGAACACCTTTTGCCTTGGTTTCCGGCGTGAAGTATGATGCCCAAACCCATACTGCAATTGCCAAATGTACCTTGGAATGTGGGGCAGATACACCTAACATCTCGCTACCCCGCCATGCAACAGGTCGTACGTAACAATCTTTCAGCTGCTGAGCCAAAACAACCTGCTTTGTGGCTGCATCAATTTCAGCTACTGTATAAGGAATCTTGAATCCAAGAATTTCTGCTGACTTAATTAAACGCTGACTATGTTCGGTAAGCTTAAAAACCTGTCCATTATAACATCTTTCTCCCTCAAAAACCGAGCTGCCATAATGTAGACCATGACTAAGCACATGTATCTTGGCCTCGCGCCACGGTAATAACTTGCCATCAAACCAAATAAACCCATCACGGTCATCCATTGGAATTAACTTCATTATCCTCCCCTCTCTGTTCAGTTTTACCTAAGTAACAAAAAAACTTTCCTGTAAATAAAACAGGGGGTATTATCCACAATCAATGATTATCCTGCAAGACCAATTTTGTTTATCGTTTTTTGGTTTTTCTGTTATTCTTTACTAATAAGATTGCTAAAATATTTATCAATCTGTTGCGTAAAGTAAAACTAACAACTGATACTTAAATAAGTTTTTTGGATTTTTTACAATGCTTGTTTGCTAATCACTAAATTGATACCAGTAATTGATGTTATGATGGAAAATATTTTATCTACCAATAAACCCCATATTTTGATTGTTGACGACGATCGCCGCTTGCGCGATTTACTGCATCAATACCTTAGCAATCAAGGATTCACAGTGACTATAGCAGATAGTGCTGCCGATGCACGTGTTAAGATTAGTAGCTTACAATTTGATGTCATGATTATTGATTGGATGATGCCTGATGAAGATGGTATTAGCTTGTTAACAACCATCAAACCAGAAATTACAACACCGGTTCTCATGCTAACGGCACTTGATGACCCTGATAATCGTGTTAAAGGCCTTAGTAGCGGAGCTGACGATTATTTAAGCAAACCGTTTGACCCCCGGGAATTGGTTTTAAGATTACAAAAGTTACTGCAACGACAAAATGCCGCACCTTTAGTTCAGCATGCACCACCGCTGATATATTTTGGGTCGTTTGTTTATGAACGTGAACGCCGATTGTTGAAGGAGGGTGACCGGTTAATTAAACTTACAACAGCTGAAGCAAACTTATTATCAATCTTGGCTTCCAGCCTTGGGCAACCATTACCACGCGAAGAAATTGTAAAACGTTTGAGCGATCAAAGCGTTACCGAACGCTCGATTGATGTACAAATTAACCGCCTGCGGCGCAAGATAGAGCCAGATCCAACCATACCGCGCTATTTGCAAACTGTTCGAAATCGTGGATATGTTCTCATCGGAGATTAACAATTGTTCAATCAGGCACATGCACAAAAATATACAGAGGCACGCAGAAAATCGCATAGGCCTTTCGTAACACGTTTATTGCCAGGAATCCTGCCTAAAACACTACTTGGGCGTTCATTATTGATTGTGATGACACCATTGGTTTTACTCCAGGTTATCTCAACCTGGTTTTTTTATGAAACACATTGGCAAACGCTAACGAAAAGGCTAACTGCCAGTGTTGCTGGTGATATAGGTCTTGTCATATATATGTTACAACAAACAGAACAACATAAGCACAACCATATTTTGGCAGCCGCGGAAGAACTAACCGATTTACGGTTTGCTATTATTTCTGGACAGATATTGCCCATATCATTAATGCCGACCCGCAGTAACCCAGTTGATAACCAGCTTGGCCGTTATTTAGAAAATATTACGCATCGTGCATTCCTGATTGATAGCCGTTCCCTAGAAAAAGAGGTGGAGGTACGCCTGGAAATGGAAAAACCGAATGGTGTGTTGCAGGTTTTTATTCCCCGACGACGTCTGTTCAGCTCAACCACTTATGTCTTTATCTTGTGGATGATTGGCAGTTCCGTGGTTCTTTTTACTGTTGCAACAATTTTTATGCGCCGCCAAACCAAACCAGTTGGACAACTTGCTTACGCCGCCGAGGAATATGGCAAGGGTCGTGACTACAACGATTTTCAAATCAGCGGTGCAAGTGAAGTTCAAAAAGTTGGATTGGCTTTTCGGCGCATGCGTGATCGCATCAAGCGTCAAACAGTCCAAAGAGTTGAAATGCTTGCTGGCGTTTCGCACGATCTAAGAACACCACTGACACGCATGCGTTTACAACTGGCAATGATTCCTGAAACGGCCTCTGTACATTCCTTGCTGCAAGACATAGATGAGATGACACGCATGATCGATGGTTACCTAGCGTTTGCGCGGGGCGAAGGAACAGAAAAAGCCCGTATGATTAATTTATCCCGATTGATTGATAGTGTTATTGAAAATTGCAAACGACAGCATCAGGATATCGATAGTGCTATCCATGAAAATATAATTCTACCAATACGACCCGATGCCATGCGGCGGTGTTTATCGAATTTACTTGATAACGCACGCTGTTATGCGTCTAAAAGCTGGGTTCAAGCATTTCTTTTGCGACATGTAGCGCATATTATTATTGACGATAACGGTCCTGGTATTCCAGCAGAACAACGCCAAAATGTTTTTAAACCTTTTTTTCGCCTGGCGCAAGACGTACCAAACAATCATCATATGGGACTTGGGTTAACCATAGCCCGAGATATCGTACATAATCATGGCGGACAGCTTGAATTATTAAAATCTCCCCAAGGTGGTTTGCGCGTTCACATTAAACTACCTATTTAGGCTTGATATATTTGGTTTACAAAAAGCAAAAAACCACCTTCGAAAGGTGGTTTTTTGCAGTCTTATACAAAAGTATAAATAGTTACTTCACGCCATGTAACATTTGTTTGGCATCATTCAAATTTTGTTCAAAATAATGACCGACAACCTCGATTGTACGTTCCATGGATTTCTGGGTAGTTGTTCCTAAATGGCGCAAGCTATCACAAGCATGTTCCATAACCTGTTTTGTATTATCAATTTGCTTCGAGATACAGTTTTCCACCGGTTGACCACCATAGACCATTTGCGTTAGCGAGTTCATGCCTTCTACAAATTTTTGAGCCATTTCAACCTGCTGTTGTCCAAGAGACAAGAAATGATCATAAGCAATTTGCTGCGTAGATGAAATTGCTTCGGCACCACGTTTTTGTAAACCGACAACCTGATCAACATTTAACCCAGGAATTTTGGCAACCGAAAATAATTTTGAAGCACCATCAACATATTTCATAGCTTCTTGATAAAAACCTGCCATACCAAACTTACCCATACCATCTTTCCAGAAAAAGCCCGTTTGATTTGACTGTTCTGTTCCATTATCATTCCCTTTATTTTGGGATTGCTGTGTTGATTTTGTCGCCATAATAAATCTCCATAAGTATTAGCTACTTTTTGCTATGCATCAATAATGTTGCGTTGCAGCATTGATGCCAACTTAATGGCTTTCTGAATTATTGTCAACACTTTTGTGCATAGCAGCAAAATGAGGTGGTGCTGAGCGCATCAAGTTACGCAGAATGGCCGGTAATCCGTTCCAATACCCTTGAATCTGCGTTAAAAACTGATCCAACTTTTTCATTGTTAAGCTTAAGTCACCTGTTTGATCCTGGTGCCAACAATTGATAACGTCGTTCCATCCCTTCAGTAATAAGGGTGTTATAAATTGCACTGTCGTTTTGCTTAGCAAGTTTGCACGTGTCATCGCTTGGAATAATAATTTATAAGCATGCTTTAATAGCATCGCCGCCAATAGTGGATGGGATATCAATTGTTTACGCATTTCTAAATATATCGGCCGATTCGCTTGCAATAGATCAAAATAACACATAAATACATCAAACAAATAATCGCGATGACGGCCATGCACCGATTCAGTAAAAGAAACCATTCCCGCCTTGCTAAACAAGCCAAGCAATAAATCATCCAAATACGATCCCATTAGTTGATCACAAGTTGCATATTGTTGCTCTAAATCAGCTATTGGATATGAAGAGCGCGATGCGATCTCGGCTATTTTTGTTCCAACCCAACCCTTTTCAGCAATTAATTCAAGCATACCCTTGTAAACAGCCTTCAAATCTCGATCGGGCAGATGAACTGACTCAATTTCAACAAAAGAGTTACAGGAAAATTGTTTTAAGAATGAATTAATTTTCATGACCAACATGCTACCATAACCACTTATTGATAAGCACCTTTATATTAAAAGATATTCCTGAAAACAAAAATACTTTTTATATCTAATATTAGATGACTGCTTAATTTGAATCTTTAAGATATCCAACACCCCGCTTTAAACAGTATTACTTATTAATTTTTAAGTATCCGTTATCAAATTAGAAACCTTATGTTTTTAACTGGCGTGCCCGCGTAATCGCTGCCGCAACGGCTTGGGAAAATAATGGTTGTAGGCCGGAACTTCCCATTAAAACTTCAAGCGCTGCGGCTGTTGTTCCTTTGGGGCTTGTAACTTGTTCACGCAGCGCGGCTAAGGAAAATTTATCTTGGCGCATCATCATGGCGCTGCCCAAGAAAGTCTGCGCAATCATTTTTTTGGCGGTAAGAGTTGGCAACCCCTGCTGCTCTGCAAGTGATGTTAATATTTCGGCAACCAAAAAAAGATATGCAGGGGCACTACCACTTAACGCTGTAACTGTATCAAGATCACTTTCACGTAGTAGTGTTATTGCTAACCCTAATTTTTCTAAAAGATCAATCCATTGCCGGCTTATTGTTGGGTTTGCGCCGGAAGGTACATAGCATCCAATAAAGCCACAACCAAAAGCAACAGGCAAATTAGGCATAGCACGCATTACCATTGGTGTGTTTAGGTGTTGTTGCAATACATCTGTAGTAATACCAGCAGCAACGGATAAAAAATCGCATCCTTTTACCGCCGCTTTCTGGTAAGCGGGAAGTATCGATAGCATTATTTGCGGTTTAACTGCTAAAACAATTTTATCGTTTTTTAATTCAGGCAAATGATCTGGACTACACCGATAAATTGAATCTGGAATATCTTGAAAAAAAGCCTTGTTATTGGCTTTAGGATCGATAATACCAAGCCTATCCGGGTTTATCCCAGACAACAACCAGCCTTTAACAATGGCTTGTCCCAACTTACCCCCACCAACAACCCATATTTTTTGGTTATTGGCAAAACTATCATTCACCAACAATGCACCCATTAAGCTTCACCAACCGTTTCAAGAATAGCCATTTCCATGGCTTTTTCAGGCGCATGGTTTGCCCATACAACAAATTGAAACACCGGATAAAAACGTTCACTTTCATCGATAGCAGTTTTAAAAAAATCCTCTATCTGTTCAAATGCTAATGATTTTATACCACGCAATGGCAATGAACAACGAAAAATCGGCCCCGACAATTCCGAGGAAAAATCAAAGTGACCTAGCCAAATTTTTTCGTTAATTCGTGCAATCAGTTGGATAACATCAGATTTGCGCGGCGATGGTATTTTTAAGTCAAAACGACACGTCAAGCATAGATAACTAAGCTCGGGACGCCAAAAAACACCCACACGGTAATCAGCCCACTTACCCGTAATTTCAATATATGCTTCCTGATAATCGATTCGCTCAAAGGCCCATCCTTGCTTATCAACATAGTCTTCAACTGTGTCTATTGGGTTATAATCAGGAGAATCTGCAGAACGACGACCAACATAAGACATGT
>JAEUKQ010000049.1 GCA_016794225.1 Alphaproteobacteria bacterium
AAGGCTAACACTCTCAACTACCTTCAAACACTACAAATAGCAGACCAAAAGAATGTAATTTTAGAGCGTCTATATTGGTATTTTATAATTAAAGTTACAGATTTAGATAGGGCTATAGAGTTAGCAAACAATAAAGAAAACTTTAATAATCTATCTTTACATTCTGAATATTTTGAGCTTTTAAAGGTATTTTATCGGTTATTTCCTCTAGCAATTAAAAATAATATTAACAGCTGGATAATAGAAAAGTTAGATCAGAAAGAATACAGATATTCAAAAGTTCTTGCAGTCGCAAATTTCATTAAAGGAGAATTACTTCAGAAGTATCAATCTTTGAAGCAAAAAATAGAGTTAATCGAAAAACCAGCTTTTATAAGCTGGATGGAAACTTCTTGGGGTCCTAGGACTGATATTCTTTATGAAAAACTTAAGCATAAATCAGTGGAAGAAATTATTGATTATTTTAAAAAACAGCAATTCGATGAGGAAATAAGAAATAATTATTCTCAGAGGGAATTAAATAAAAGCTTTGAAAAATTAGCTTCTGATTATCACGAAAAGTTCTTAGATAATATCCAATTATTAAAAGGACTAAAAGGAACTTATATTTTATCCTTCTTAAAAGGAATACAAAACACCATATATCAAATTAGTCTAAAAGAATGGGACAGTTTATTTCATTTGATTGGTCTAATAATTTATACAGATGGGTTTATTGCAAAGAATGAAAATACTGATGAGATTAATAATGATTTTTCCTGGCAAAATATAAAGCACGAGATAGTTAGAATTTTCGATATTGTTCTTACTCCTGGGCATTATTCGGCTTTGACCTTAGAATTTCGTGAAGAAATATTCAAATTATTAACCAGTTTAGTTAATGAATCTGACCTAACAAGAGAAGAAGAAGAAAAACATATAAAAAACTCCCATGAACTCCTTAGTCTCCATAATTCTTATACTTCCCCTTTAGCCTTAAAAACAATATTCAATTATGGCTTATGGGTCTTTGAACAACTAAGAAAAAACAACGCTGATTTAAGACCTGGAAGAGATTTATATCCAGAATTTGCGCAGTGGGTCGAGAAATTTATTTATAATCCTCCTATAAGATTAAGATGTTATTGGTCAGTGCTGGGAAGATATTTTCCTTATTATACTGCCCTAGTTCCTTCACATTCAGATATTTTAATTGATCAGATATTCCCTATTGATGATGAAGAGTATTTCACTGCCTCATGGAGTGGATACTTATCAGGTGGCGTTTATCCAAATAATAATTGTTTGGTAAGATTAAAGAGATTTTATGTTTTTTATTTAGAAAGTGGTGAAGATCTTCGGAGCAAACTAAGTAAACTCAATGAAAAAATTCATACGTATGTTGCTAATCATGTTATAATATACCTTCTAAAGGATCTCGTAGACGCTAAGAAAATCCTGAATCTCCTATTAAAGCCATTAAATATTGAAATTGCTTTTAGTGCTACGATAGATTTGGCTAGGTTTGTTAAAGATTTACCTATCGAATACCGTGGATACTATAAAAACATATGGGAAGATTTTATTAACGAATATTTAAAATATGAAGTAGATGTGGCTAAAAACCCTTTATATAATTTTAGTTGGGCATTTATAGATTCCTCATTTGATAGAGAATGGCATTTTGAGAAATTAACAAAAATCATTCATAATATTGGTAACATTAGAGATCCATATTTTCTTCTCGATAAAATCAGCAAGGAGAAACACTGGGCGGTTAATTCGCCTATTTTGATTATAGAAACTGTTCAAAGACTATTTCGGTCAAATTTTGATTTTCGCCATTCATCAGTAGAAAGAGTTTACGGTATAATTGAACAGGCGAAAGAAGGAAGTCTTTCGCTAAATGAACCCCACCAATCTAAATTTCAACGTATATTAAGAGAGTTCCAATATGAGCTAGGCACACTAGGTTACAGACCTTCTAAATAAAGAGCTTCAAAATTTTGTTTATTTTATTCTTCTGTCTTTTTCGCATTCTTAAATAAGTTCGAATTCATCATTTCTTGGTAAACTTGCCGCTTGAGTTCAATATCATCAAGGATAGCTTGCTGCCAATCCTTACGGGCAAGAAACTTCCGCACAATCATTTTTAGAGCGTCTTTTTTAGTTAAAGGTTCGCCATCATAACTCAGCACCGGTGCTATCCAAGTTTTAAAATTAACGTGATCATCTCTATCGAGCCTAATCGTTTCGCTAAAAACCCTACTAGGTTTTGGCATTTTTTGCCTCTTAACATTCCAAAAATTTGTTGTATAACTCGTTCGAATAGTTTTTGATGATTGAGTGATTGCAATTATCAAATTCACATATAGAATAGTTTTTAATAATTAAGTTATTTAAATAATATCTGCAAGTTCAGGGAAAGCAAAAAATTATGAAAAGTTCCTTTTCAATAATTGTTTTTTCCACTTTCCTCCTTGGATGTGCGTTAAGCCCTCCGCCAGTATGCAGCGGAAACAACCGTCATCCACTAAATCCGGGAAAGTGGAATCAGCAGCCAGTTGTACATAAGCCAGTTATTCAGATTGATTCTATGGATCAAAGGATCGAAAAATGATCCCAGAAAAGAATTTCAAACATTATCTCGAGGAATCCCGACGGATTGATCAAGACCGGATTATGTTACTTGAAAAATCAAGAACTACCGCTTGGAGAATAGCAGGAGTTTCTTTTGTTGTTGCCTGTTTATCAATATTAGCGGTTACAGCCTTAACCCCTTTAAAAACTGTCGAGCCTTATCTTATACGCGTTGATACATCGACCGGATATATTGATATTGTTACCAATTTAGCTGGCGATACCAGTTATACACAAGATGAGGCTATTACCCGCCATTTCTTAAAAAGATATGTAACGGCTCGTGAGGGCTATAGTGATGAACTTGCAGAACATAATTTTAATTTGGTTTCTCTTTTTTCAGTTCCTGATGAACAAAAGATATTTGCCAATTGGTATTATGCCTCAAACCCTGACTCGCCCCAAAACGTTTATCGGGGGCAATTTGTTGATATTAAAATCCGCTCCATCAGCTTTATCGCTAAAGATCAGGACAAAGTAGTGGCCCAGGTTCGCTTTGATAAAGAAGCCCGGAACCGGCAATCTGTTACGACCGCTTCTTATGTAAGCACAATTACCTTCTTTTATAACACCACTGCATTCCAACAAGACATATATCGCTTGGATAACCCCTTAGGTTTTCAGGTCTTGAATTATTCCATTTCGCGTGAGTTAGCCCAATGAAAATATCCTTTAGCCTGGTCATTTGTTTATTGTTTTCAACGGTCGCTTCGGCTGAAGAGCTGCCAAAGGCAGGAAACTCTGACGAGCGCGTAAGGTGGGTAAATTACAACCCTTGGGAAGTAGTTAATATTCATACGGTTTCCCGAACCGTTACCAAAATCACCGTTTCAGAAAATGAAGCTATTATGCAAGTATCGCTAGGCGATACGCTGGGCTGGGAAACTGTAGTTGCTGGGAATAATGTGCTTTTAAAGCCTAGAGAAATTCATCCACCAACGAATATGACCATTATAACCAGAAGGCCTACTGGTGCGTTCCGCAGTTATCAGTTTTACATCGAAGCAAGAGAAGGTGAGATCACGCAAAATTCAGGAGCTTTTTTTGCTATTAATTTCAAATACCCGCAGGATGAAGAAGAGCAACGGAAAGCAGAAGCAGAAGCCAGAAGAATTGCGCTTGAGCAACGAAAGACAATAATAAACCTGTCTTTTGATGGCCCAAAAAACTGGGCCTATACGGGTGAAGGTAATCCCGATCTGGAACCTACCGAAGTTAGTGATAATGGTCAGCTAACTTTTATGACTTTCCCGGGCAAATTCCCGGTTATTTATGCCGTATCGAGTGATGGAACAGAAGAAATCATTCCATTCACGACCGAGGGTAATACGGTTATTTTGCATTCAGTAGCCCCACAATGGCGTCTACGGCAAGGCAAACAAGTTTTTTGTGTTTGGAATGAAGCCTATAATACTAAAACCAGCACTCCAACAACAGGAACTATCAATAATAACATCGAGCGCGTTATTCGGAGCTTGCCATGAGCAACCAAGAAAAGAAAGAAGCGATCAGCGGAGAACGTGAAATTGCTACAGTAGCTGCGAAAAAGAGCCCTCCTAAGATTATGGGGGCAGTTATTTTAATTGGAGCGGTCATAGTTCTATATTATGTTTTGACAGGTAATAATGAAGGACAAAAGACTGAAACCGCGTCAAATTTAACGCTCACACCAACCGTAGAATTTCGTGGCCAAAATCAAATACCACAAAATGAACAATTGCAACCACAGATCCAGCCGCCAATTACAGAACCCGTCCTTCCACCCGCTATAGATGAGAGGTCTCAATTAATTGCAGCTTCCCGTCGTGCTCCATCAACAGCATTTAGCAATTGGAGTGCAACGGCCCCAACAAATTCTTCTCTGCAATCAACCCAAACCACCAATACAAGTCCGTATGTTGTAACCGGTGTTGGTTCCCCTCCTTCATTACTTGGAAATAGCGGTAGTGGTAACGATTTAGGATCCCGCCTGCAACCAACATATATGGATGGAGTTCGTGCAGGTCTGTTACCGGACCGTAATTTTTTGATTACAAAAGGTACATTACTTCCCTGTTTATTAAAAACAGCCCTCGACAGCTCCTTGCCTGGTATGGCCGTGTGTGAAATCAATCGCGATATCCTTTCGGCAAGCGGTAAAGTTGTTTTGCTGGAAAAGGGTACAAAAGTTGTCGGAGAATATCGAGGCGGATTACGTCAAGGAGATAGAAGAATATTTGTTTTATGGACACGGGCAGAAACCCCGAACGGGGTTATTATTAACCTTGACTCACCTGCTGCTGACCCTTTGGGTAGAAGCGGCTTTGACGGCATGATTGATACACAATTCTGGACAAGGTTTGGGGGGGCTTTGCTGTTATCGCTTGTAGATACCGGTTTTGAGGCACTTTCGTCACTTGCCGGCCAAGAAACATCGAATGCTGCAAAAGAGCCAGCGGCGATTGCCTTAGAAAATACCGGCAATGTGCCAATTATTCTTAGAAAAAACCAAGGTGAAGAAGTGGCCATTTTTGTTGCACGGGACATGGATTTTTCAACCGTTTACAGCCTAAGGCAAAAAAAATGACGGAAACAGCCTTTCTTGAGAATTATATAGATCCTCTTAAACGATTTTTGGCAAACCCAGATTTGACAGAACTTTGTATTAACAAACCAGAAGAGATTTTTACAGAAGGGAAGAAAGGCTGGGAAAAGCATCACATTAAAGAATTGACGTTTTCTTGGTTAGAACAGCTGGCTAATGCCATAGCAGCTTATACAAAGCAAGATATTAACGAAAGCCACCCTATTGTTTCTTGTTCTCTTCCGCAAGGTGAACGGGTGCAAATCGTGATTCCGCCAGCCACGGAGAAAGATTGTGTTTCAATTACAATTCGAAAGCCAAATTCCAAGACCTTTTCATTACAGGAGTTAGAAAAAACCGGCCTGTTTAGCGAAACGGCCGTATCTTCCAGTGAAATTAGTCCTGAAGAGCACACCTTATGTGCGTTAAAGGACAAAAAAGATTGGCGGAATTTCTTTGATCTGGCGGTTAAGAGCCGCAAAAACATCCTTATATCAGGAGCTACCGGATCAGGCAAAACGACTTTTTCAAAAACACTCATCCGCTCCATCCCTGAGCATGAGCGGATTATTACCATTGAGGATACAAGGGAATTAATTGTCTCAAATGAAAATAAAGTTCACTTGCTTTATTCAAAAGACGGCCAGGGATTAGCTAAAATTGGGCCTAAACAGCTGCTTGAAAGTTCGTTACGTATGCGGCCGGATCGAATTCTGCTGCAAGAGCTGCGTGACGGTACGGCCTTTTTTTATTTGCGGAATGTGAATAGCGGGCATCCAGGATCAATCACAACCGTGCACGCTAATTCCGCCGCTCTTGCCTTTGAACAGCTGACCCTTTTGGTTAAAGAGAGTGAGGGCGGGAAAGACCTGGCCCGTGATGATATTCGCACCATGCTTTATATGTTTGTCGACATCGTCGTGCAAATGAAAAGAGAAAACGGGAGATTTTTAATTACGGAAGTTTTCTATGACCCCCTACGCAAACGCCAACAGACAAACTAAAATCCTCATTGTATTCGCCTGTCTATTGATCATGCTTGGTTTAGGTATTTGGCTTGGCTCATTAACATTTGCAGCAGCCGTCAATCTAGGTTCCAAATCCTTTTTTACGTTAATTAACTACACTTTTGACTTTGCCCGGTTAACAAGCGGACAAAAGATCTGGTTAAGTGTTTCATGGTTTGTAGCTGTTATTCCTCTAATCTTGATTTTGGTAATCGCCATCAAATCAAGAAAATTTTTCCTTCATGGCAAGGCAGGATTTGCAACAAAATCAGAAATTAAAAAAGCTGGCCTGTTAGCTAATAAAGGTATTTTGTGCGGCCGCTTTAACAATGAATATCTTTATTTTGATGGCACGGAGCACGTTATTGTCTATGCACCAACAAGATCAGGGAAAGGTGTAGGTGTCGTGATACCGAACCTTCTAACTTGGCAGGATTCGGTGGTTGTTTTTGACATCAAAAAGGAAAACTGGTTTAAGACGGCCGGTTTTAGAAAAGCGCACGGTATTGATGTTTTTCTATTTGATCCCGATGAGGAAAACGGGGTTACCCACCGCTATAACCCCCTCACCTATGTTCGTCGCAATACCAAGCATCAAATAGGTGATCTACAGCGGATCGCTAATTTCTTGATCCCTGTTGCTTCAGATAAAGATCCCTTTTTTGATTTATCCGCCCAAAAGGCTTTCGTTGCGGTAACATCTTACCTCGCGGAAACGCCAAGCAAACCTTTTACGATTGGCCAAACCTACAAGGAGTTAACTAGCCAATCAGATATGAGGGCTTATTTTAGGAATATAATTGAGACACGAAGAAACGCGGATATTCCGTTATCTGAACCAACTATTAACGCCTTAAACGACTTTCTATCAACTTCTGATGACACCTTGGCAAGTATTAGGGCTACCGTAACATCCAGATTAGGGTTATGGGCCAACCCAGTTGTTGATGCGGCGACTTCAGCTTCCGATTTTAACTTTAATGACTTACGCCGTAAGCGGATATCAATTTATGTTGGCATTACCCCAGATAATTTAACGCGGTTTGCCCCATTGATTAACCTGTTTTTCCAACAAGTCATGGATATAAACCTACGTACACTGCCCGAGAATGACAAAACCCTCAATCGTAAGCTTCTTTTGCTGATGGATGAATTTACGGCTATGGGAAAGATGGAAGTGATCAATAAAGGCATAGCATTTTTCGCCGGTTATAATATTCGAGTATTGATTGTCATTCAGAGCCCATCCCAATTGGAAGAAGTTTACGGCAAGGATGCCGCCAAGTCGATGATGACCAACTGCGCCGTTGAAATTGTCTTTACCCCCAAAGAGCTTGATGTTGCCCAACAACTATCTGAACGCATAGGCTATAACACCGTTATCAGCAAAAGCATTAGCAAGCCAAGCGGCTTCAGTAAGGGTAATAAAAACACGACCCTATCTGACCAAAGACGCGCCCTCATGCTTCCCCAAGAGATTATGCAGATAAGTGACGAGAAAGCATTGCTTTTCCGTCGCGGTATCCCGCCAATTTTAGCCAATAAAATTCGTTACTATAAGGAAAAGGGTTTTGCTGAGCGTCATACCATACCAGCCCCAATAATTTCTCCTCTAGTAGAGAGAAGCGAGCAAATTTCGTCTGAGATAAATGGTGATTATTCCAGCGCATCAATTGAGGTATTAGCAGATATGATGGATAAAATTAAACCTAGAAACAATCAATTTAGGGTGACGAAGGAAGAGGTTGATCCTTTAGAAACTATTTCCGATATCGAGCTGGAAGCAAGTTATGGGGATGTAATTAAAAGTGTGCAAGCTGCTGATAGTGATGAAGCACTTTTAGAAACCATTAGAAAAGCAATTTCCTAATCTAAGGAGTAACACATCATGACTGAAGCACCACAATCAAATAACTCTACTAAACCAATTTCTGCAAAACAAGAATATGCCATTAAAAAGATGATCGAAAATGGTGTTGAACCGCCTTTAAATTGGCCTAAGATAAATTCCTTCCAGGCCGCGGTATTTATCGATTACCAAGTTAAGAATGGATATTCACTGAAATCCGATAATTCTTCCCCTGCCCCAATAAAACAACCCGATACTAAAAGTACTGAACCATCGGTTGAAAGGTATGCGACGCAAAAACAGCTTGATGTTATGAGCAAATTCATTAAAGATCCTGAGAAGGCTCCTAAAGGTTGGCCTGATAAAGTCAGCTTTGATGAAGCCTACCAATTTATAAAAGGGCTACCAAAGAAGGATGAAACACCAGCAAAATCAATGCCGTCTTCTCCTTCTCAAGCAGTAGAAAAAGGACAGCTAACGGATATGGTGGAACGGGGACTTACGGACAATCAAAAGTCATATATTGATGAGCTGATTAAACACGGCCATGAACAGCCTAATACATATCCCAAAATTACTTCCAAGGAAGCCAGTTCTTTTATTGAAAGAGCTGTAGAAGAGGGTAAAAAAAGGGCTGACCTATTTAGAAGCCTTCCCCCTGAGGAAGGCAAAAAGAAACCCGAATTAGTGGCTGCGTATCAAGCTCTTAGCATGGCCCATAGCTTTCTGCTTAAATCCCAGCAATATCAAGGAAAATCACCTGAGGAAAAACAAAAATTCTTAAATGAAATGAAAGAAATTGTTGCGCGTAATCTTGAGCAGGGAAAACACTATAAACCCTTACAGGTTGCAAGAACGGTAACACCGGAGCAATCAAAAGAGGCTCAAGCCAATATAAAGCAGGAACTTCAGAAAACGCTACAACCTGTTACGCCACAGAAAACCAAAACAAGATAATTATTGATATCTATCAGGGGGCAACAAGCCCCCTTTTTTCTAAGAAGTATCTTTTTTTGGAACTTTTAAAGCCGGTGATATAATAGCCTTATTTACTTCAAGAATATCATGGCCATCCGATCCAGGAAAAAGCTTTGAAGCAAATTTACTAATAGCTCCCCCTAAAACAACCATTTGTTTTTTGAGTTGCTGAATCTTTTGGTTCGTTGCTTGTACTAATCGCCATAGGTTACCCCTATTCGATTTTATACCCCTTTTTTCAAGCGCATATGCACGGTAACCTATCTTAGGTTGCGGAATACGATCTAACTCAACAACCCTCTCTATATCGTTTTCTTTTTCAGCATCCGCTAACTGTTTTTTCAATGACCGATGATCAACACGCTCTTTCGACCCAACTTTATCTAAATAATGATTTGTTAGATCGCACCATGATTTACGCCATTGCTCCATTAAGGAGCGATCATTCCATGATCTATCCTTATTACCAAATTTCTTATCTTTATTAATTGTCCGCAAAGTCAAAAGGATATGCGCATGAGGCTGCTCCTCCCCATCCGATGCATTACCATTATGAATATTGAAATCGGCTACCATCCCTAATTTGGTGAATTGACTTCTAATGTAAGAGCGGACAAGCCCTAGCCTATTATCATCATTCAACTCGCGCGGCAAAGCTATTTCAATCTCGCGAGCTAATTGCGCATCCTTGCGTTTCTCTACCTTTTCAATTTCATTCCACAAAATATCACGCTCACCCATCCATGCCGGTGCGCCCTCAGGCAAGATGATTTCAGAATGAGCAATATCTCTTTTAAATGAAAAATCATGGGTTGCATTATATCTTTCATCAAATAATTTCACCCCTGCCCTATAGGCAGCGGCAGCCACAATACGACGTCCTGCACTACGTTCAATGATTTTCGTATGTAAATGATATATAGCCATGATAAAAATAAACTAAGATGAATTATATATGGTTCCGCGCACATCACCAATGTGATGTATAAGCGCGCACTTCGTGATTGTCAACAAGGAAGGATATGATTATTATGATTTTTGTTTTCTATATTTTAATATAATGAGGTTAAATAATGGATACGAATAATAACGCGTCAGCTAAATTAGCTAGGCTTGCTGATAAAATAAGACTTCTAAATAATAAGAAAAAATTGCTTGAAGAATCATTCAAAAAAGATGAAAGAAAAAAAGATACACGAAGAAAAATCTTATTAGGATCATTTGTTCTATATAACCTCAATAAAAATGAAGAACTAAAAAAAATAATCTCTAATGAATTTCCCAATTTTCTAACACGTGAGGTTGATAGAAAACTATTTACCGAAATCCTTCAATGATACTCAATCTTTAGGACAATAAATAAATCCATATTGCTTATAATGATGCTTATAATGATTAATTTTTGCCTCCCCTACCCCCCTAGTTTCACGGAACTATTACTGAAACGATAAGAAACT
>JAEUKQ010000004.1:0-22166 GCA_016794225.1 Alphaproteobacteria bacterium
AGTAAATAATGATATAAAGAAAAACACATAACATAAAATTTATTTTTATAGATTTACGGATTGCAGCAAATCAGCATATAAGTTATTCATTAAATTAATAAAATAGTATTTAAGGAAAATATGAAATGATTATTTCTTTATTAAACCAAAAGGGTGGTGTTGGTAAAACAACGCTTGCCATTCATATTGCGGCCGCCCTAACGGAAAAAAACATGCGCATTATCTTAATTGATGCCGACCCCCAAAAAAGTGCCCTTGATTGGTCGGCAGCCCGCGTGGGTGAGCCATTATTCCCGGTGGTTGGTATGCCAAAAGAAAATTTGCACAAAGAAATTCCAAGGATTGCGGATGGGGTTGACCATATTATTATTGATGGCCCACCAAGGGTTACGGCTTTGGCCAGGTCTGTGATTATGGCTAGCGATATTGTTTTAATTCCTGTTCAGCCATCGCCCTATGATGTGTGGGGGGCTGAAGAGATTGTAAACTTAATTAAAGAAGCATCGACTTTTAAAGAAAAAATGAAAAGCGCTTTTGTTATTAATCGTAAAATTACAAATACGGCTATTGGGCGTGATGTAAGTGAGGCGTTGGCCCAATTTGGGATTCCGGTGTTAAAGACACACATAACGCAACGCGTTGTGTTTGCTGAAAGTGCGGCTGCTGGACAGACTGTGCTGGAAATTGATCAAAACTCGGCTTCAAGTCTTGAAATAAAACAATTATTAAAAGAAATCTTAAGCTTAAAATAAGGTGTGTCATGGCTAAAAAAATTCTTATCGCGAAACGTCAGGAAAAAATTAGCACTGCTGATGCATGGGTAGGGAACCGGGCGGCAGTTATCGCAAAACCTGTTGTACCACAAATTCAGGATCCCGATGAAAAGGTTAGCAAAATTGCTATAGAGGCCGAAGCGCCAAAACCAGAAGAAAAAATTATTAAAAGGCGCCTTACAATTGATATTCCAGATGCCCTGCACAAAAAAATTAAATCCACTTGCGCTCAAAGAGGGGTAACGATGGTTGAAGAGATTGAAAAAATATTAAACAACTATTTCATCGGTGAAGGTCTATGATTTTATTGGCAATCAAGCCTTGTCTATAGTCTGCTATAAAATGACCTGAAGCTTGATAATTATTGTAGGGGCCGGCCTAGATAAGGTATTTAAGTTTCCAGTTTTTAAGGGTTTGAAACTGCTGAGCTGGAGAAGCAAGGTCAAATCGGAGTTCGCATTTTTTCAAGAATGAAGGGAAGCTATCTTTAGGGATACTATTATACTTTTGCAACCAGCGTTTAGCCTGGTTTTTGTCTATCAGCAAATAAGTGGCTGTGATTGATGCTGACATGATGAAACTGTGATATATCAAGAGCGTTATAAGCGACAATCTTTGTAGATAATAGAATCTGACTTAATCCTACTGCGATTGATGATAGGCATTAGCATTTGGCTTGAAGTATCTGGTATAACCTTTTGTATAAACCTTGCCTTGGTGTTTCAAGATACCGAAAACAGGTATTTTACTCGAAGATCCATGCCCCCGCTTGCCTTTACGCCGCCCACCAAAGTAACTTTTATCCACTTCAACCTTACCATCAAATAGGTTGTCGTCTTCTGGATCAGCAGCTATCATCCTTCTGATCTTCTGATAAATAATGTTGCCGTATGACGGTTCGCTCCTACCAATTCTGCTGCTGTTCTTGCCGGCACTCCTCCCACAAACATTCCTAGCAACTTCAAGTGCTTGTAACTACTTAATTTACATCTTATTCTATTTATTCAACCATCCTAGATATTTATCCTTATCTAGGCCAGCTCGTTATTGTATAACAATAATGGTTTTCATATACCAAAAAACGCAAAGAATTTCTTGCATTTTGTGGCAGGTGCCTATTCCCTAAATTCTGCACAAATTCCTTGGTTCTTAGTAGGTTAGGGATCTGATTATTTGATACTTATTTATGGGTTTTTCAGTACCTGCTGCGCACGGTAACCAGCTAAAAAACATATGCAGAATAGGAAACAAGCGATTAAAGGGTTGTAAATAAACAATAAATTAAGTGGCTGAAGTAGCCAATGATTTATAAAGGGTATTGATTACCCAAGGTATTATAGAGAGGTAAGAATAAATTTACGTCAACACAGTGGGTTGATGGAAATGGTTGCTACAAGGATAGCAGCACGAACAGGGCGGTCTTGTTGTTATTCAGGCGAATACAGCTGATCAGTTTGTTCGGGGTTAGAACCAGTTGACTGTGGGTAAGCAACCTAGCTTTAAGTTATACGGGCAAGTAAGGGATGATGAGGGGTATTTTAGCAGGGGTAGGGGTGCTGTTTTTCATTCGGTATGATGGCAGCATAAACCTTGCTGCCAAGCTTGAGAAGGCGGAGAAAACAGCAATTCTCCCAACTGTACCACACCCACACTTACCCTTTCGCCTGCTTTCAAAGTAACCCTCATCTGCTTCAACCACGCCTAACAACTCAAAGCTAGGTTCCTCAAGCAACTGTCGCAATCGCATATAAAATACCGTCGCTGTCTTGACGTTCACGCCCACGACCTCTGAAGGTTGTCCAGGCCGTCGTTTCCCCAACAAAACGCTTAATCAACTTCCCTTGCGGACGTACCTTTAGACAGCTCCGTTGGTTGTCCTAAGAATTATTATTTTTAGGGTATTCCCAAAAATTGGTCATATAAACCGGTTAATTTTTCTGGCCATATATTGTTAGAAGAACTTTTCTTAAAAAGGGTAGGGGAATTACTGATTAATAAATTTAGCGGTGCTTTGGCGTCCGGTTAATGTGTGTTATTTAGCCAATCATGTCCATGATATTTTTTAGGTATCCGTTGTGGCTAAATAAAAACCAGCTTTAGATAATTGTTCATAATGTAGGTGGGCTACTTTTTACCGAGGCAGCAAATAATACAACATTCAATGTTTTACAGAAATAATGTTTTGTAATTATTATTATTTCATAAAAACCGTAAATCAGTAATACAGACAAGAAAACAAACAATGATCAATGCCGTGCTGATCCAACAAATTTTGTTATCCAATTGTCAAAAACGATAGAAATTTTGTTGTTGGCGTTTGTGGAGTGATATTTCTGGCATTTCATAAGAAACACCAAGGGTACCTGAAATTTATGAAACTGGAACTTAAGATGGGGATGCTGCCGCATCAGATTTTACAAAAGTTGTCAGCTGTTGCAAGGCAATTTCGGCAGCTGGCATACCCGTGGTTTTACAGGTAATTTCAAGCCTGCTTAGGTGTAAAAAGGTTTGCACTAATCGTTCATAGGGCCAAAGTTTCATATGGTGCACGAATCGATTTTGGTGTTGATAAAAAATAGGTGGCTTCAGTTGCCCCATTGCTTGCTCAGCAGAGAGGGAAGATGTTACCATGATTATCTTTGCTTGCCAAAGCTGTTGCAGATAGCGCACAATTGTGCGGATAATCGAAATTGGGCTTTCGCCATCGTGAATACAGCGGTAATAATGTTGAACGAAAGCAGGAATCTGCTGTCCTGCAAAATAATGTGCCACATCTTGCAGGGAAATTTCCCGCTGATCCGCAAGACAGGCAATAATATCATCAACCGTAACCGTAACTGTCGACGAACCTGTTTTACGGCAGTACATCGATATTTTTTCAATTTCGTTAACAATAGTTTGTTTTTGATTGGGCAATAATTCCTTAAGCAGCGACAAGCCATCGCGATTGCTCTCTAGGCCGTTTTTATGAAGTGTTTTTTGGATAAAGTTTAATTGTTCACGATCGTCCAAAAGGTAACAAGGAATGGCAAGGGATGATTCATCAAGTTCAATTAGCTTGCGTAAGCTGGATTTAGTGGGTAGGTCGTCTGCCTCCAGTAATAAAAGATTTTGTTGCTGTGTTGGGGCACGCGGCGGAACATCTTTTAAAAAGCTGGTAAAAAGATCATTAATATGCCGTACGTGAATGGTTTTTAACCCGCCAAACAAGGAAATCTCGTACAGCGAATCAATAATTTGCTGTGCCATTTCCCTGCTATTATTCCAGGAAAAAGAATGTGTTTTGAAGGGGTCGGGCGGCGACCCTGCCAATTTATGGAGACACAAATCAATATAATTGCGAACCGAGGATTGATCCGGACCAAAAACCAGAATAACATTAAAACCGAAAAAAAAATTTGCCGGTGATGCGGATAGATATTCTTCGAATTTACCAGCACTAATTTTCATGGGTTGATGTCAAAAAATACCGAAGCCGTTGTTGAATAATCGTGGCCAATTCAGTTGCAGTACGCAATTCTGCCTCTTCGCGGGATACATAGCTAGCATATCCTGATAAGGCCAAATGAAAATTAGTCGTCGACTGTGCTGATCCCTTAAAAACAACCCGGTCATCTTGATATAATCTGTAATTGGCCGTTAGGATGTATGTTGTCCGGATCACATTTTCAGATCGGTTAAGGGGCTGATCATTTGCACGTTCATCCAGATCAATTTCAACCGTATATGCTTGGGACAAGGGAAGAGGCGACTGGTCAAGTTGTCTTGACAATTCGCCATAAACAATATGTCCAATGCGATCTTTCAAACCCTTAATGGCAATAGAGGCTGTTGGCGTGGTTGGTGCTGTGGTATGATCAAACTGTTGGTATAAGGGTTGAAAACCGCAAGCACTAAGCAACAAGGCAAGAACAACCGAAAAACAGCAAATTTTTTTTGAAACCAAATACAAAAACATATTTATGCCCGTTAGCCCAAAATAATGTTGATAAGACGGTTGGGTACGATGATACTTTTTTTAATTGCTTGAGATCCAATGGTTTTTTGAACAATCGAGCGTTGGCAAACGGCAGCTTCAAGTTCAGCGTTGGGTATATCCTTGCGAACAGTTATGGTATCGCGCATTTTACCATTCACCTGAATAGCAATAATAATGCTATCTTCTTCAATCAAGGCAGGGTCTGCCTTGGGCCATGGTTGCAAGGTAACCGAAGTTTTATGTCCCAATTGATGCCACATTTCTTCAGCCAGGTGCGGCATAAACGGCTGAATCAGTAGGACTAAAGCTTCAAGACCTTCCTGCAAACAGTTACGATCCATGTGTTCATGAAAAGCATTGATATATTCATAAATTCTGGCAATTGCCCGGTTAAAGCGAAAATTTTCAATGTCTGTGGTAACGCCGGCAATTGTTTTGTGCATTATGCGCCGAAAGGCATTATTATCTTTGATGGGGTTTTGGGGTGCTATCGTACGCAGTGTCAATAGCCGCCAAATCTTTTGAACCAAGCGCCATGCGCCCTCAACCCCGCTGCTAGTCCATTCAAAATCCCGTTCAGGTGGGCTATCCGATAAAACAAACCAGCGCGCTGTATCAACGCCGTACATCTCAATAATTTGTCCCGGATCGATAACGTTCTTTTTAGACTTGCTCATTTTTTCAGAGCGTCCAACAGTCACAGGTGACCCATCGGCGCTACAAATGTAATGATCACCTTGTTTTTCAACTTCGGTCGGAAAAAGCCAATGCCCTTTCTGGTGTTTATATGTTTCATGAATCACCATCCCCTGGGTAAAAAGGCCGTGAAATGGTTCTTTGGGAACGGGGTAACCACAATCTTGCAAGGCATGCATAAAGAACCTGGCATAAAGCAAATGCAAAATAGCGTGTTCAATACCCCCAACATACTGATCAACCGGCAACCAATATTGAGTATCCGATGCCAAAAATGGCTGTGCAATCGAACTCGAGCAGAACCTAGCAAAATACCAGGATGATTCGACAAAAGTATCTAACGTATCTGTTTCACGTTGCGCCGACCGACCACAGCGAGGGCAATCGACATATTTCCATGTCGGATGGTGATCAAGCGGGTTACCTGGCTGGTTAAAACTGACATCGTCAGGCAAAACAACAGGCAAATCATCAACCGGTACAGGTACAGCACCACATTCAGGGCAATGGATCACCGGAATTGGACACCCCCAGTAACGTTGCCGGGAAACGCCCCAATCGCGTAGCCGAAAAACATTGGTGGCATGCCCACGGCCAAGTTTCGTTAAATGCTGGGTAGCCTTAAGTTTTGCTTCTTCAACGGAAAGACCATTTAAAAAATCGGAATGCTGCAGAACGCCATCGTCGGTAAAGGCTATATCCCGAATAGTAAAACCCTGTGCTGGTTGATTTTTAGGGATAACAACGGGTTTGACTGGCAGGTTATATTGCCGAGCAAATTCTAAATCACGCTGGTCATGGGCTGGGCAACCAAAAATTGCACCTGTTCCATAGTCCATATAAACAAAATTGGCAATAAAAACAGGCAATTCAACAGTCGGGTTAAATGGATGAACTGCCTTAAGACCGGTATCAATCCCTTTTTTAGGTAGCTTTTCAAGGGTTGCTTCGTTAACAGCCGATTTGGCGCATTCATCAAGAAAAAGGGCGATTTGGCGGTTGCTTTTACCTAGTGTAACGGCCAGAGGGTGGTCAGCGGAAATGGCACAAAATGATGCTCCAAAAAGCGTGTCAGGGCGTGTGGTGAAAACCTCTAGATGATCCAGGCGGTTGCGCAAGGCAAAACGAATCAACGCTCCCGACGACATGCCAATCCAATTTTGCTGCATCAGCCGTACTTTATCCGGCCATGCTGTTAAGGTTTCCAAGCCGCTTAATAATTCTTTGGTATAAGAAGTTATTTTAAAAAACCACTGCCATAAATAGCGCTTTTCAACAACGGCCCCAGAACGCCAACCGCGCCCATCAATAACCTGTTCGTTAGCAAGAACGGTTTGATCAACCGGATCCCAATTCACCACCGATTGTTTACGGTAAGCAAGCCCTTTATCCCAAAGATCAAGAAACATTTTTTGTTCGTGTCGGTAATAATCGGGGTGGCAGGTCATTACCTCGCGGGACCAGTCAATCGAAAGACCCAGAGATTTCATTTGTTCTTGCATCTGGGCGATGTTTTCATAGGTCCAGCGGGCTGGATGAACATGGTGCTGCATGGCGGCGTTTTCAGCTGGCAGGCCAAAAGCATCCCAACCCATTGGGTGTAACACATTGTAACCACAGGCCCGTTTGTAGCGGGCAATCACATCGGTAATGGTGTAATTGCGCACATGCCCCATATGAATTTTTCCCGACGGGTATGGGAACATGGCTAAGACATAGTATTTTGGTCGGGACGAATCGGGGGCACATTGATACAAATTCTGATGAGCCCATTGTTGTTGCCAACGATATTCGACTTCCTTGAAATTATACCGGGACATGGCCCAACTCGCTTAACAATAAGGTTGTTTTAATAATCAGAAAACATAGAACATAACTTCAACACTGCCAGGCTGGCATGGGCAAAAACTTTTGTCGTAAACCATCAACCCTCATACCATCAACACATACTTAGGAACGATTAACGCTAATCTGCAGTAATCATTACCGTGCGCCAACTCGCAACTCCCGTGCCCTGGTTAAAATGGCATCTTCAAGGGCGCGCACGGCCTTTTTACTGGCTACTGCATCAACCCAAGCGGCATTGGTATTTGCCCGCGTTTGCCGGAACAGCGAAACACTAATACCGTCAGCCCGCAAATCGCGGGTTAATATTCGGATATTAACTTTAAAACGCTCATTCTTTGATGAAGAAGGGCTGTACCAATCGGTAATAATAACCCCACCAAACGGGTCAGCTGAAACCAACGACATAAACTGAATTGCATCTAGTGAAGCGCGCCACAAAAAGCTATTAACGCCAACCCCCTCAACCACAGCCGGCCCTTGATTACGATTGCCAAATAACAAAAATCCCCCATCACCCCAAATTGTTTCTCCTCCGCTTTTTTGCAAACGTTGACGTTCCTGACGTGTTGCCCCCTGCACACCCGAGTCATTTGGATCAATTGATGAACAGCCTGCAATAATTAAGGCAACAGCCGTAAGACTTGCCGATAATTTTAGGCGCAGGCCCAGTCTTCTCCGAATCACACTTTTTCCAATTGCAATTGATGACTGGGGCAGGGGGGCTGATGGCATGGCGATCTCCTGAAAATCAGTTAGTTACGAAATTTGTTACAGCAAGTAAACATAATGGACGATATTTAGCAAGAAAAATAGCTGTTTTCAACCCCAAGATCAACAATTTAGAGCCCAGATTCCAGATTAATGTGAAACAAAATATCTTGTTTATACCGTGCTGGTGCAGGTTCTTGATGTGTAAGATACCATCATATATATAAGGTGAACTAGGCGAGTACAAGATTTTGTATATTTCGTAAAATGTTCAAGATGATAAGTGTCTATACGTAAGGGGTTGTATAGATTGGGTGTTATTAGAGGTGGTAGGTGTAGTATGCCAATATTAAAGCAAGATACATATGATTTATGATTTTCATAAAATTTTTTTCACAATAATTGGTTACGTGCCCATATACGAATTAATGTAACGCAAAATTCCTAACCACAGTAATCTTGAAAATAATAGCTAGCGTGATAAAAAACCAGCTTAAACCTTGCACACACACAACAACTGTTGCGATTGTGCAACAGACAGCAAAAATTTCTTATAAGTGTTAGAATTCCAGCAAAATGTTCTTGACTGAACCCTTAGGAGCGTTAGTATGGGCTGGTGTCATACGCTGTATTTATAATATATTGTTATAATACCGCGGCTTACAGCAAAAAGCTAATTTTTTAGTAAAATTTTTGCGTGTAAAAGCGGATTGTAAAATTGTTGATGCAAATGCGTATGAGGGTGGAAAATAACTTCCACAATTGTTAATCGGTTAACTTTAACTTGGGAAACCACAGATGATGAAAAAAATTTTACTAGGCACCACATTATTAATGGGTGTTGTTGCTTCTGCCGCTCAGGCCGGCGAGCCACTGAAGTTTGGTATTAGCGGCTTCTATCACGGCGCTATTGCCGCTACTGCTGATGGGAAGTATGCTGAAGGTGATGGCCGTCATAACATTAACTTCAAACAAAATGTTGAAGTACATTTTGGCGGTGAAGTGAAGTTAGACAACGGTATTACCGTTGGTGGACGGGTTGAGTTGGAGGGTCAGACCCATAGCGATCAAATCGATGCTACCTATTTCTATTTTAAAACTGGTTTGGGTGAAGTGCGTTTTGGTAACTTTGGCAGTGCGGCTGGATTACTTTGCGGTGGTTTGAATACAGCCTCGACTGCTTTCCCATGGGCTGGTGCCATGAATTTCAGCAATTTGGGAAATAATGGAAATCAGTTGGTCCAAAGCCCGGATACCGATGTATGCAGCACGATCAATGACAAAGGCACCAAGATTGCTTATTTCAGCCCCAGCATTGCTGGTTTCCGCGCAGCTATTTCCTATATGCCGGATGACTCAGAAGATCAAACAAGTAACGCTGTTGGTGGTACATCCAAAAATAACTTAGGACAAGATTCAAAAGAATGGTCTATGGCTGTTGAATACTCTGCCAATATAGGCTCGTTTGGAATTGGTGCCTATGCCGGCTGGGAACGTGCTTTGGAAACAGAAGCAAGTTCCGATAAAAAGCCAAATTATTTCCAATTTGGCGGCAGTGTAACCTTTGGTAATTTTGGGGTTAATGTTGGATTCCAACGTGGTACCAATTTAGGTACAGGCGACATGGACAGCAAAGCATTTGGTTTAAGTGGTACCTATAAAATGGATGCGTTTACCTTTGGTTTTGCCTGGACACGCGGTTGGTATGATTTGCCTGGCAGCTTTAAAGAAGAAACACACGATGTATACATGATCACCATGGGTTATGCCCTTGGTACAGGTGTAAACCTTGATGCCGTTATTCAGCGTGATGTTTACAATTCTAGGAACGCAGTTACCACCGATTACAAATCGACGGTGTTTGGCGTTGGTTTCTCGGTTGCGTTCTAGTTAACGTACCGTATTTTAATAGCAAGGGGGGCTTTATGCCCCCTTTGTTTTTTGCTTTATCTATATTTCGTATCAACCAATGGTTGACAGATTAACCCTTGTTTTGGACAATTACCGGCAGGTGCAATTTGATCTTGCCCTACAGCTGCAACATGCGCGTCGTACGCTAAATTCATGCCAATTGCTGTTGGCCAGTAAACAACAACCCAGGGAGTGCATTGATGTGTTGTTGGGGGCTGGTCATCGTCTGTTTGGTGAAAATTATGTTCAAGAAGCGGGGGCAAAATGGCCAGTGCTGAAAGCCAATTATTCGGGTGTGCAGCTTCATCTAATTGGGCATCTTCAAGCCAACAAGGCAATAACGGCAATATCTTTATTTGATGTTATTGAAACCCTTGATCGATCCAATCTAGCCCATTCATTGGTGCGTGCCCAGGAAAAATTGGGTGTTTCCCGCCAATATTTTGTGCAGGTTAACACCGGCCGTGAACCGCAAAAAAGTGGCATTGATCCCAAAGATACGGGTCATTTTATTGATGCATGCCGAAAACTTGGGTTGGAAATTGTTGGATTAATGGCTATTCCACCAGTTCACCAACATCCAGCACCGCATTTTGCCCTGCTTGCCCGTCTTGCCGCTGATTCGGGGCTTAAACGCCTAAGCATGGGTATGAGCGACGATTATTCAATTGCCGTACGACTAGGGTCAACCCAAGTGCGGTTGGGTAGCAAGGTTTTTGGTCCACGCCCTAACTAATTCTGCTAAAGCTGGTGTCCCATACGCTGTTTTTTGGTGCGCAAATATTGTTGATTATGCGTGTTTTTTCCTGCCTGCAGCGGTACAACAGAATGGACATGGATACCGCCCTTTTCCAACGCCTGTTTTTTATCTGGGTTATTGGATAATAAGGATATTTTTGTAATATTAAGATGCTTTAATATCCTCACGGCCAATTGGAATGACCGTTCATCAGCCGAAAAACCCAAAGATAAGTTTGCATCCAACGTATCAGCACCAAGCTCTTGCAAACGGTAACTGCGCAATTTGTTGGCAAGACCAATATTGCGGCCTTCCTGTTGCAAATATAATAATACCCCCCCGCCATGGGTACCCATAAGTTCCAGGGCATGGTGTAACTGTGGTCCGCAGTCACAGCGTAAACTGCCAAGCACATCGCCAGTTAAACAGGATGAATGCACCCGTAATAATACCGGTTTTTGTGGGGTTGGAGTACCAATAATTAGGGCTAAATGTTCGGCCTCGCTGCCAGTCTCACGAAAAAACAGCAACCGGTTATCGGGGTTTATTGCCAGGGGAAGGGTTGTTTCAACAATAAATTCGATTGCCGACGTTTCTTTGGGCTTTAGGTTAAGATCATTAATGTTAAAAGCCAGTATGTGATGGTGTTGAAGAAATTCTTGCACTTGTTCGGGCAATAGGGGTTGAAGCGCCGCCACAGGCATTAACCCTGCCTGATGGATCATGGTCAACCCAACTTTTTCTACATGACGTGCGGTTGATACAGTGGTTTTTTCCCAAGAAAAGTTTGGTTCTACCGCAAGCAGGGATTTAATCGCTGTCCAGGACAGGGATGGAACCCGAATCACAACAGGTTTATTGGGGGTATCAGCGGTTACGTGTCGGTTCTTTATATACTGCCAACGGTAGTGCGATAGAACCAAACGCCATGATAATGGCCAGCTTTGTTGTAAATTTTCCCAGCCTGTGGGACTAACCGTATCCAGCGCAACAAATAAATAAGCTTTACCCGCTGGTGTTAACAAAATAACGGGGTTGCCGCGGCGTAATTCACTGCGGCAGCGGTGCACAAGATAAGATGGTTGCAAGAACGAAAAGGGCATAGGTTGATTATAAAGATGTCAATTGGCTGGTAAAAATAAAAAGCGTTTGTATAATACAGCGAATCATAAATTAGCCAATGCCCAATCCATTAGCATGATGAAAAAAAAATTATCCAAGGTTGATAAAGCGGTTAGCGACACAATTTCTTGGAATATCCTTTTAGTTGGCGCCGACCCTGCGGTTATCAGCCTGCTGCAAAACCAATTGGAAGATACAATTGATTCATCGGTATCCATTAATTGTTCATCCAACCTAATTAAACCTAGGACGGCAACAATTATTATTATCGATATTGATTCCTTTGCGGCTAATGAGGTTGAAAGTTTTTTTCAACAGCGAACCGTGCAGTCAAAAGATGCCAAGATTATTGCGATCAGTGGTAATAAAAAGCTTTTTGATTCGTTTCAGCAATACCGTATCTGGTTTTTGTCAAAACCATTTCGATTGCACGATTTATTGGCGCAAATAAAAACACTGTTGCCAAGGCAACAATCGGCCATCACGCTTGATGATGATTGGGATTTTCAGCCTATTTTTCGGATAATCAAAAATCCAAGGTTGCAAAAGTCAATTACATTGACGGAAAAAGAAGCAGCCATTCTGCAGGCATTAAAACAAACCCCTGCCGGACTAACGCAAGAACAGCTGTTATACGATGTATGGGGTTATCAACCCGGAATCAAAACCCAAACCTTGGCCGCACACATATACCGGTTGCGTCGTAAATTATCGGTTATTACGTCAATATTTATTAAGCATGACCCAGATACCGGTACCTATTGTCTTCTTCCGGTCATGGTGGCTGAAGTGCGTGGTTAGAATAAAAACTATGCCAAATTTAACGTGATCTGTACCGGCACATGATCAGATGGGGTATGCCAACCGCGGGCATCTTCAACAATCAGTGCTTTTTGTAAAAAGGGGCGCAGTTTTGGGGTAATCCAAATATGATCAAGCCGTCGGCCGCGGTTGCTTTTTTTCCAATCAGTTGCCCGGTAACTCCACCAACTGTATAGTTTTTGGGTTTCAGGAAAAAATTGGCGCACAGCGTCAACCCAGTTTAGTGATTGTTGTACGGAATTTAGCAAATCAATCTCGACGGGTGTATGGCTGACAACATCAATTAATTGCTGATGCGACCAGACATCAAAAGGGGATGGGGCAATGTTAAAATCGCCCAGAATAACCACAGGTTGATCGGTGTTATGTGTTGATTTAAGGAAATCTGCCATTTCCCGCACAAAAGATAATTTATGGGCAAATTTCTTATTTAGGTGTGGATCTGGAATATCACCACCGGCCGGCACGTAAAAATTGTGAATAACCAAACCCCCTGGTAATTCTACCGATAAATGACGGCAATCATGCATACTGCACCAAGGTCTTATGGGGTTGGCAGTAAGGGGGATTTTCGATAAAATGGCTACACCGTTGTAACTTTTCATGCCAGCAATTTCTTGATAAGGGTAGCCAAGCTGGTGAAAAAAGCTGGCAGGAAAATCCTGGTTAACAACCTTTGTTTCTTGCAAACACAATATATCGGGTTGATGCTTGTGGATATAATCTTCTAAAATTGGCCGCCGCAAACGAACCGAATTAATGTTCCAAGTTGCGACGCGCACGCTATTCACCCCTAAGCTACTTTTTTATGGCCAATGGGCCTGTGCCAAACCGCGTCACGAAAAGCACCAAAAATAGCCTTAGATAAAGGATCATGGGTTAGGTCATATTCAGGATGCCACTGAAAACCCATCATGAAGGTTGGCGCGTTTTTAACGGAAACGGCTTCAATAATCCCGTCTTGGGCGGTTGCTTCAACTTGAAGCTGATCTGCTAAAGCATGTATTCCCTGCCAATGCAGCGAGTTAACCTTAGCTGTTGAATGTGGGTATATTTTAAATAATTGCCCTTTATTGTTAAGTTCGATCATATGGCGGGGTTGGTAACGTTCCTGTACACTAACGCCACCAAGTTCGCGATGATCCATTTTCCCGCTAACCTGATGAATTTGTTGGTACAATGTTCCACCTAAGGCAACGTTTAGTTCTTGCATACCGCGGCAAATGCACAAAAGTGGCTTTTTTTGCTGAACCGCTGCGCGTAACAGGGGTAGGGTTGTTGCATCGCGTGCTGGATCTTGTGGGCTGTTCGGGCGATCAGGCCCTCCCTTGTAATGATGGGGTTGAATATTTGAAACACTGCCCGGAAAAATTAATCCATCCACCTTATGTAATAAACCATCAAAATCAAGCTGATCACCGATAGCTGGAATAATAATAGGCAGGGCCTGAGCCCCAGTGATTGCGGCCTGTACATATTTCAGGTTAACCGCATGAAAGCCATAAAGTTCAATTTCTTTAATACAGGCTGGAATGCCAATAACGGGTGCTGTAACCGACAGTTTCATCATCATTATTCCTAAAATATAGCGAGCCAACAATTTTTTGATTACAAAACATCATAAAACAAGAAGCCCTATTCGTCAAACTAACGAAAATCGCGTCGTTCAGGGGCCGATGGACGGATAAACAAATTATTAGCCAAAGGTATATTCAGCTGAATATTTCCCAGGCTTACTTGGGTTGTGCGGCCGGCGTTGTCAATAATTTTCCAATATTTTATCTGAAAAGGCGTGCGGCTAAATACCAGTTCCAGCATGCCGGCATCAGGTTCGCTGGTTTGGTACATGATAATTTGCAATTCCTGTGGGGTTATTGCAATTTTGGTAATTGTAATATCTTTGCGCAGTGTAAAGGGCTTTTGCAGCATTAAGGCAAGTGGGGTTGATGATAAGGGGGCTTCTGTTAGTTGTTGTAACTCGGTGTCATAATAGCTGACCAAACGGTTACTGGCGACAATTAAAACAGGCATTGGTGGGGCGTATTCCACACGTATTTCACCAGGTAGGCGCATGTAAATTGTGCCCATGGCGTTGCCGTTGCGGGCACTTTGAAAAAATGAGGCTTGCAGAGTTTGAATATTGTTAAAATAGTCTTCAACTTTTTTTAATTCTTTCAAATCATTTTCTGAAAGAACAGCTGCGGGCGGTGCCGCTTCTGCAAAATGCGATGACATGACAGGGGTAACCATGATCAGAAAAAGCAATGCAAAGAAGCTTATTTGTTTTTTGATCATTCTTCATCTCCTTGTGTAGATCGACCTAATACCTCTCTTTTGCCCACATGATTTGCTGGCCCAACAACGCCTTGTTTTTCCATGGTTTCAATAATACGGGCCGCGCGATTATAACCAATTTGCAAGTGCCGCTGAATAAAACTGGTTGAAGCTTTTTTCTCGCGCAATACCAGGGCAACAGCTTGATCGTATAAATCATCACCGCTATTGCTTGCATCACCCATGTCGCTAGCATCTTCAGCTTCTTGCTCTTCTTCGGTGATTTCTTGAATATAATTTGGTACACCCTGTTCTTTAAGAAAGCGGACGATTTTTTCAACCTCTTGATCTGAAACAAAAGGACCATGAACGCGGGTAATTTTTCCACCCTGACCCATATAAAGCATATCCCCCTGACCCAAAAGCTGTTCAGCCCCCTGTTCACCAAGAATGGTGCGGCTATCAATGCGCGAGGTAACATGAAAGCTAATGCGGGTTGGAAAGTTTGCTTTGATTGTTCCGGTAATAACGTCAACTGATGGGCGTTGCGTTGCCATAATAATATGAATGCCGGCAGCACGAGCCATTTGGGCGAGACGTTGAATGGCAGCTTCAATTTCTTTTCCAGCAACCAACATCAAATCAGCCATTTCGTCGACAACAACCACAATAAAAGGTAAAGGCGAAAGATCGAAAGGTTCTTCCTCAAAAATGGGTTTACCGGTTGCCGGGTCAAAGCCCGTTTGTACACGGTGCGTAAGGGTTTCGCCACTTTTTTGGGCGGATGTAATCCGTTCGTTGTATCCACCAATATTACGAACACCCAGCTTTGACATAGCGCGGTAACGCGTCTCCATTTCACGAACGGTCCATTTTAAGGCAACAATCGCTTTCTTAGGGTCGGTTACAACAGGTGACAACAAATGAGGAATATCATCATAAACAGATAATTCAAGCATTTTGGGGTCAATCATGATAAATTTACATTGATCTGGCGATAAACGATATAAAAGTGATAAAATCATGGTATTAATTGCTACAGATTTACCTGAACCCGTTGTCCCAGCAATTAACAAATGGGGCATTTTGGCAAGATCAACAACCATCGGGCTGCCCCCAATGTCTTTACCAAGCGCCAGGGCAAGACTGGCCGTGCTTTTTGCATAAGTTTCATGGCCTAATAATTCCCGGAAACTTACCATTTCCCGTTTTGGATTTGGCATTTCAATACCAATAACACTGCGACCCGGAACAACTGCAATCCGCACAGAAACAGCACTCATGGAGCGGGCAATGTCATCAGCAAGGCCGATAACGCGGCTGGTTTTCGTTCCTGGTGCAGGTTCAAGTTCATATAGGGTAACAACAGGGCCAGGCCGCACATTCACCACATCACCCTGAACGCCAAAGTCGTTCAAAATTGTCTCAAGCTGTCGGGCATTTTTTTCAAGCCCCTCGACATTTACTTTTTGTACTTTCTCGTTTGATGCAACAGGTGCCAGTAAATCGAGTGGTGGTAAATCAAACGAAGGCAGATTACTGTTACTGCTTTTCTTCGGTGCCGGTGGTGTCTTTTCAGACTTTGCAAAAAGTTTTCTGCGCACTGGTTTATTATCTGGTTTACTTTCTTGGGGCGCTACTGCAGCAGCCTTTATAGAGGCTGCGGATGCAGATGGTTCGGGCTTTGGTTGGTTTAAAACGATCTGCTGTTGTTGTTCCGTCGGCCTATTTGGGCTATTAGCGATTGTGGTGTTGCTTGGTATACCCATTGCGGTTAATGGGCGACGAATCACCGCATCCGCTTTTCTAAGGGTAGTGGCAGAAGATGTGCTAGAACTAGATGCCTCTGTTAAGGCTGGTTTTTCATGATTAAAAAGAGCCGCAGTTTTTTTAATAAGCCAGTAAAAAGCACGAAAAATTCTACGTAAAAGGTTCTTGCTACCCAGAAAAACCGCACGCATCAAACGGCGATACATACTCCAGGGAATATCGGCAATGTAAATAAACAGTGTTGCAAGAGTAATAAAGCATAATATTCCAGACAGGAACGAATAATCGGTAATTCCAGGCTGCATCAGATTATTGAGCCACCATCCAATACAACCGCCTAATCCACAGCCAAAAGGCCAATCTTGGCTAGCTTGAAAAAGCGAAAAGAACAAACAGCCTACCACAACAAAAAACAGCGCCAAACTAAGCTTTAGATAAAAGTTTTTAAGTGCGTGTTGTGACAGTAATTTCCAACCCCAGGTTACTAAAATCAAGATAAAAGCCGAGCCACCAAGGCCCATATATTGTAGCAGAGCATCACTGGTGTAGCTACCGAATAAGCCAAGTATATTAACAGAGGGTTGTGCGCTGATTTTATTAAAGGATGGATCATGTGTGTTAAATGAAAGCATGCTTATCAATAGCACTGCAGCAATTATCCATAGAATAATTGCGCAAAATTCAATCAACCGTTTTCTTACAACAGCTTTAATGGTTGATGATAAAAAACTTGTCCGTTGCTGGGGTGGGGTATACGGCGTCATTGACTTTGTTGGGTTGAAGTTAAATGGCCATTAACCAATACCAAATATTGGTGAACGACACAAGATACAGAATGGCCTGAAATAAAGCAATTTTATGCGTTTATGTAAAAAATTTCTTTTTACTGTCAAGATTGTTTTTATTTTTCTACCAAACACAATTTTGTGCTATAAGCTAAAAATAATTGAATTTTTCAAAGATATTAACGCGATTGTAAAAAATGGTTGAAGAAATTATTATTATTGGCGGTGGAATTATTGGTATGTCAATCGCTGTTGGGTTAGCCACCCATCAGATACCGGTGGTTCTTGTTGATCAACAACCCGATTACCGCAAGCACAACGATACATTTATTGATAACCGCTGTTCGGCAATTACCGCCGGTTCAGCAATGATTTTTGAAAAAATTGGCCTGTGGAAAAACATGGTATCCATGGCGCAGCCAATTTGGCAGATTCGCGTATCTGATCAAAAAGAGCATATCGCAAGCCAATCTAGGTTTTTTGTACATTTTAACCCTGCTGCTACGGGAGCTAATATTTCCCAACCATTACAACCTCTTGGTTATATGCTGGCCAACCGCGATGTACGACGGGTTTTATTTGAGCAATTGATTCATCATCCCCTAATTAAGTACTATCCAGGGGTTCAACTAACAAACATTTTGTATAAAAATCCTACAGAAATCCAAGCTATTTTATCTGATGGGCAAACAATTTCGAGTAAGCTATTAATTGCCGCTGATGGGCGGAATTCAAAAGTTAGAAATATAGCCAACATTAGCGTTGTACGATGGTCTTATCAGCAACATGCGATGATTTTTAACATTGAACATCAGCATCCTCATCAAGGCATTGCCATTGAACACTTTACCCCGGGCGGACCCCTAGCGGTGTTACCAATGTGTACCGATGGGCATAACAAATCGGCAATTGTCTGGACCGAAACGCCAGAAAAGGCAGAATATTTGTATCAGCAACCACACCAATTCCTGGAACATATTCTGGAACAGTATTTTTATCCAACACTGGGAAATATACAGATTAGCGGTGATAAAAAAATTTATCCACTGAGCGGACTTCATGCCAGCAGGTATGTTGGAGATCGCATCATTTTAATTGGCGATGCAGCGCATGCTATCCACCCAATTGCCGGTCAGGGACTTAATTTGGGGATCCGCGATTGTCATGCGCTTATAGATATAATTTACAATATTAAACGCCTGGGGCTTGATCTAGGAACAACATCCATGCTGCATGATTATGAACGTCGGAGACGCCCGGATAACCTTTTATTAATTGGTGCTACAGATTTTCTTGATCGTCTTTTTTCCAATCATTCCCGTTTATTAAGATCGGTTCGTCACCTGGGAATGGGGTTGGTTCACCGTATCCCGCCCCTAAAAATGGTTTTAATGAAACAAGCAATGGGCATGCTTATCGACGCGCCAGCATCGTCCAAAGACAATTAATTAAAGCGGGACTTCAAAAATTATTGATGGCGTAGAAACGGTATAGGGTTCTTGGTAAAAAATTGTATAAAGCAAAAACAAGTTAATTTTTACTATTAGATGAATTTTTAGAAAAACGTCCAATTTCCATTAAACAAGTCAGCATCTCTAATCGTTGCTGCAGGGTCATTGCTTCAAGCAAGGCTTGTTTTTCATTTTCTTCAAAATTACCCAACATCGATAGGGAATTTACTAGTTTTTCGATTTCTACTTTTTTTAACACTGACCAGTCGGTTTTAATGTGGTGGTGTTCAAAATATGGCCCCAGTATGTCAAAAAAATTGTTCAGTTGGTCAGGCGGGATCGTTTCATTTGATGGTAGCAAATCACTTTTGTAGGCAGAAAAGTCAACTTTCATTAAACGGTATCCCTCTTGTGGGGGGAGTTCTTGCATAATCCGAAAGCGGCAAACACCCTGGACTGTTATAGTGTAGCGGCCATCATCGTTTTCACTAAACGAAGTTATACGACCTGCGCAACCGACAGAGTATAAACTTTCTTCCTTACTTAAAAAAAGATTAGGGCAGCTGCCATTTCTTCCTGAACAGGGCTGAATCATACCAATAAGCCGTGGGTGAGTAAGCGCAGCGCGAATCATCGCCAAATATCGGGGTTCAAAAATATTAAGCGGTAATTTATTGCCCGGCAGCAGCAAAGCACCCGCTAGCGGAAAAACCGGAATAACCGATGGCAAATCTTCAAAACTTGGGTCAAAAATGCTGCGTTTTTTCATTTATGAAAATAAAACCGCCGATAATTTACGGCGCCCTTCGATAGTATCTGGATGTGATGCTCCAAGAGCCTCGAAAAACTTAAGCAGCTGCTGGCGCGCCATCCCATCATTCCATGACCTATTTTTACTGATAATCTTTAACAAATTTTCGATTGCTTGTTGATAGCGAAAGTCTCGATAGTAAGCCATCGCCAAATCAAAATGGATTTGTAGGTTGTTGGAGTCTTTTCCAAGACGTGTCTCCAGCTCGGGGGTGGGTGGGATATCTTTTATTGATTTTGCCAACCCCAAAGCCGCCTTAGCGCCGCTAATATACGGATCATTTTGTTTGTCAGCGGGAATTTGCCCAATCAACCGGTCGGCATCTGCCATTTTTTGCAAACCAATATATCCCTTAACTAATCCATGAACAACCTTTGGATGAAAAGGGGATAACTGAATTGCTTTGTTGAGAAGAGTAACTGCAGCACCAAAGCTTTGTTGGTTAAGTAAATCGGTTGCTTGTATAACAAGGGTATCAACATCATTGGCAGCGGGTTTATTTGCACCAGCCATTTTCTTCAAATTTTCAATAAAACTACGCACCTGGCTTTCAGGAACATTTCCCATAAAACCATCAACCGGCTGACCTTTATAAAAAGCGTACACTGTTGGAATTGATTGAATTTGTAACTGGGCAGCCAAAGATTGATTGCGGTCAACATCGATTTTAACAAGCCTAACCGCACCTTTCGCCTCGCGCACAATTTTTTCCAAAATTGGTCCTAATTGTTTGCAGGGACCACACCAGCTAGCCCAAAAATCAACAATAATAGGTGTTTGCTGTGACGGCTCGATAACATCAACCATAAACTTTTCGGTCGTTGTATCTTTTACCAGTGCAGCATCGCCGACATTTGGGGCAGTGCTATTATTTTTTTTCAAACCAATAAGCTGTTCCATCTTTTGTTCCATCCGTACAGTTTTTAAGTATGTACTAATAAAGTAGGTTACAATAAAGCTTTAACAAAGGGGGGCAAAAAAAATTTTGTTACTCAATAAAAAAAGGTATATGCTGCACAACTCGCATAAATTTTAACAAATCCTGCTGTGTTAAGGATATTGTTATATCATTTCGCAGCGGGTGACAATTGATTAGCGGATGTTTTAACAATTCGCGATCAAAGATAACAGCAACACATTGACGTTGCCGGTCGTTGATGGCTGCAAGCGGACTTACAGAGCCGGGCTTTACACCCAAATATTGCCACAATCTTTCCGCGCTGCCGAAAGATAACCGCCCACTGCCAATTTTTTTGGGTAATATTTTTAAATCCACATTCTTGTTCTCGGGTACAACAACCAGCCACATTTTTTCCCGCTGATCGCGTAGAAAAAGACTTTTTAAATGTAATCCAGGAATATTACCGCGTAATACCAAGGATTCCGCAACTGTAGGCAGCGGCGGGTGATGATGTATCGTAAAATGAATTTGTTGTTCTTGCAAAAATTCAATCAGTGGTTGATGGTCGGGGTAGGTAATATCCGGGTGTATCATTGTTGGTGCCATCCTATGATATGCTTTTTGGAATTATTTTGGTTGATCAGGAAAAACTTTGCAATAATACAAAAAGCAGTATAATTATAGTGTGTAAGTTTAAATGATAAAAGCGGTTCCTATTACGGATGACAACTCCAGATAAACAGCGTATTTCCGAAATACTGGTTAATTTAGCTGAAGATAGCACCCGTGATCGCATATCGCTTGGTGATTTGCTCGTAATTCTTGGCGACCGTGGTTTTGGAATTTTGATTCTGGTATTGACCTTGCCTAACCTGACACCAATATTTTTGCCAGGCATGTCGGCGGTTCTTGGAATACCCATAACCTTATTATCACTGCAAATCTTGGTTGGCGCAAAAAAGCCTTGGTTGCCAGGCTTCTTGCTGAAAAGGTCATTAGCTCGTACCGATTTTGCAAAAGTAATTAAATATTGCCTACCAATTTTGGGGCGTGCTGAAAAACTTTTAAAACCCCGATTTAGTTTTTTCACCCTATATTTGTTTCGGGCGTTAATGGCAGTAGTTATATTTATTTTGTCAATTTTATTAGCATTACCTTTACCTTTTACGGGACCAATACTAGCTTTTCCATTATTTGTGATGTCGCTGGCATTATTGGAACACGATGGATTGTCTGCCATGATTGGAATGGTTATTGGATTTTTAATTAATGCCGCAATCGTTTATTTTTTCTGGACTGTTTTTGTCGAAATTTGGTGGTGGATTTTTGGTTAAGTTGCTTTTTAACTATGGCCGCGATATTTTTGCTTGATCTTCTATAAAAAAATCATTAAAAGTTCAGCAGAAGTTGTTTTTATATAAGATCGCGGGCGTAGCTCAGGGGTAGAGCACAACCTTGCCAAGGTTGGGGCCGAGGGTTCAAATCCCTTCGCCCGCTCCATTTAGGAGAAAAATCTTATATTTGTGGCATTTCTGTCAGCACACTTTTAGTGTGCTTTTTTGTCCTTAAAATCCCC
>JAEUKQ010000004.1:22176-70287 GCA_016794225.1 Alphaproteobacteria bacterium
AATCCCCACAGCACTCTTTAACGTTCTGATCCTCGCTTTGTACGCTACTCAGTTTAAAAGCTTTTTTAACTTCAGGGTTGTCCTTAATGGGTTAAGCCTTATATTTTAATATTGATTGAAGTTGTTGAAAAAAGAAAGTAAAGAAATGAAAGAAGTTAAAAAACGTACAACCCAGCAGAAACCTACAAAAGAAATAGATAGTATCGTGAAAAACAGCCAATTACGTCCGACCCGCCAAGAAGCAGAAGAAGCTGTTCGTACACTTATTCGCTGGGCTGGAGACAACCCAGAAAGGGAAGGGTTGTTGGAAACTCCCAAAAGGGTTACAAAGGCGTACGCAGAATTTTTTGCTGGATATCAAGAAAATCCTGAACAAATCTTATCGCGTACTTTCGATGAGGTTGAAGGGTACGACGAGATTGTTTTGTTGCGTGATATTCGGTTTGAGTCGCACTGTGAACATCATTTGGTACCAATTATTGGCAAAGCACACATAGCTTATCTACCGGCTACAAAGGTTGTTGGTATCAGCAAGTTAGCGCGGTTGGTGGATGCCTTTGCGAAAAGGCTACAAATCCAAGAAAAATTGACTGTTCAAATCGCACAGACCCTGCAACAAGCATTGAAGCCAAAAGGTGTGGCTGTGGTTATCGAATCGGATCACGCTTGCATGACAACACGCGGTGTTCACAAACCCGGTGTTAAAATGATTACATCACGTATGATGGGCGTTTTTAAAACTGACCTTGAAAAACGCAAAGAATTTTATACGCTGGCCGGTATTTCAGGTTCCTAGGATCCTTGGTTAAGATAACTTTACTTTTCCATCAACAAAGGTAGTTGCATTTCAAGCAAGAAGGGGGTTTTCTCGACGTTTAACGATCCTTGGTGAAGTTCAAAAATAATACGCGCAACCGATATTGCCAAATTATTTTGTGGGGCAGAGTTATTTTGATGATGGTTGTTAAATTCTATTGTCCAACATACAAAACCTTTCTTGTATGAAACTTCACCTTTTACAAAAGGTCCATAGATTCTGTTAATCTCAAGTATGTTTGCCAATGCTTTTTGAAGCAAAGCTGCATCTACAAGAACCAAGCGATTGGCGTCAAAATCTTGGTGGTTCCAGATAATTGAATCAGTGGTTGTTTGCGTTTCTAGCGTTTTAGAAACCAGCAAATCCAGTTCATGAACTGATAATGTTTGATCATTAAAGATAATCTTTTTTTGTTCATAATTACCAAGAAATTGTAGGTTTTGTACAAACCGGTCGATATCTTGAAGACTTTTGCTAAGCTTAACATATTCCATTTGTTGGTGATCAAGGGGCAGGGACGTTGCCTGTATGCGCATTTGCTTTAGAAATGGTTCAAGATCTTGGGTAATCCAGGACAGAAATAAAGATCGGAAACGGCCAGTTTCAGAAAATATTTTAGCCTGATCTATATCTTCAGCAAGATGAACACGTTCAACCGCTACGGCAATCTGGTCAGCAAGTGCATCAAGCAATCTTCTCTCTTCAGGGCGTAATAAAAGTTCTTCGTCATCACGGTATAACCCAAGCAAGCCCACTTGACCGCGCTCGGTTCGCAATGGAATAAAAAGCCTTTTGGCACCGGGCAATGTGTCTGTTCCCGGTCCGGTCATTGTATCGTGATCCCATGCCCATTTAGCTGCGGCATAATCAGAGGATTCAAGAACCTCTTGTGTGGGATAACTTGATCTAATCGTTAGCTTGTCACCTTCTGGTTGTAACAAAACAACTTGCGCTTTTAGCATATCAGCTATTTGCCGACTGGCTGCATCCAATAAATCATCAACATCACCAATCGCTGCAATCTTGCGGCTAAAATTATATAAATCAGTAGTTGTTTTGGCCCGTTCTTGTGCACTTTTTGCTTGGTTTCTTAGGCGAACATTAAGTTTACTCGCTAAAATGGACACCAGCAATAAAAACCCGAAAGTAACAAAATTTAGGGGTTCTGCAATGGTTAAGGTATAATAAGGCGGTGTTAAAAAATAATTATACGCAAGCGCACTTAAAGCTGATGCATAAAGCGCTGGCCCAAGACCAAAACGTGTTGATGCGCCAAAAACCGCTGCCAGAAAAAAGATTGCCAAATCCCGATTTTGTCCGGCTGAATGCAAAAGCCAGCTTATTAATAGCGCTAGTCCTACAAAACCACTTGCCATCACATAACTAAAAAAACTTTTCATCTCATTTGGTAGGGGCTGACCGGACGGAGTGTTTCCAGATTCGGCCTGGGCAGAAATAACGTGGATGCCAATTTTTCCAGATTCACGCACGAGGTCACGAACAATAGATCCATGAAGAAATTCAAACCATTTTGACCGCGGCGATTTGCCAAGAATAATTTGGGTAATATTATTTTCACGCGCATAATTTAGCAAATCTGAAGCTATCTGCCGCCCAGGAATAACAACGGTATCTCCACCCAATTGTTCTGCAAGTCGCAAAGATTTTGCAATACGTTCATGTGCTTCAACAGGTAATGTATGATGGCGGGTTGACTCAATATAAATTGCTACCCATTTTGCTTGGATTCTGTCTGCCATTCGTCTGGTATAGCGCACCAAATCCTGCGAACTACTATTTTCGTTAATGCAAACCAAAATTCGTTCACCAGCAGGCCACGGGCCATCAATAGAATTGTTCTGCATGTACTGAACCATGTCATCATCGACATGCTGGGCGGTTTGTCGTAAAGCGAGTTCCCGAAGCGCTGTTAAATTTCCTTCAGTGAAGTAGTTCTGCAAAGCCTTTTGGGCTTGATCACCCATATAAACTTTGCCTTCTTGAACACGCCGTATCAAATCTTGAGGCGTAAGATCAATAAGTTCGATTGCGTCAGCTGTATCAATAAGTCGGTCGGGAATTGTCTCGCGAACCCGCACACTGGTAATTTGTGCAACCACATCATTGAGACTTTCGACATGCTGAATATTCAGGGTCGTATATACATCAATCCCTGCGGCCAGAATTTCCTCAACATCCATATAACGCTTTGGATGGCGACAATCGGGCGCGTTTGTGTGCGCAAATTCATCTACTAAAACAAGTTGAGGTGCACGCTTTAAAATAGCGTCCAAATCCATTTCTTCTAACAAACGACCCTTATAATGTAGCCGCTGCCTTGGAATAATTTCCAATCCAGTGACAAATGCTTCTGTTTCCCGGCGACCATGGGTTTCGACCAGCCCAATGACAACATCCACGCCTTGTTTTTTTTGATCTTGGGCATTTTGCAACATATGATACGTTTTACCAACACCCGGAGCTGCCCCTAAAAATATTTTTAACCGACCACGTTTTTGTCTGTTTGTTTCATCAAGCAAATTGTCAGGCAACAAGTGGTTTGTGGTTTGTGGCATGTAATTTCCTAGGGTTTAATGGGATAAAGCTGATCAAGAACAAGGTTTATTTGCAAAACATTTATTCTTGGTTCGCCCAAGATAAAAAAAGTTCTTGGTATGGTATTGTCTTCAATCAGTTTTAATAATTCATCTTCTGATACTTGGCGTGATCTGGCTATTCGAGGAACTTGGAAGCGTGCAGACTCTGGGGTAATGTGTGGATCAAGGTTGCTGCCTGAAACAGTTACAATGTCCATCGGAATAGGTTGAGAACTGCCTTGGTTTTTTACCAATAAATATTTAGCTTTCTCGATAACGTCCCTTAACAGAACATGGTTTGTTTGGCCAAGATTACGTCCTATAGAAATTGCCCGGTTGTCGGTGTTGATCAGGGAAGGGCGGCCATGAAAATAATGATCTTGCTCAAAAGACTGGGCAATTAATATCGATCCTTGAGAAACACCATGATGGGTAAAAACAAAACTGCCATTTGCCTGGTTTTGGAAAAATATTTGTCCAATTAGGGTAATAAAAGCCGGGTACACTACACCTGTTAGGATCAGCAAACATCCAAAAATCAATATTGTTGTACGTAGTAGCCGGACCATAGATAACTTTACACCAATTTCAGAAAATTAATCATCAAATCAATTATTTTAATGCCAATAAAAGGAACAATAATGCCACCTAGGCCATAAATTAATATATTTCTCCTTAGAATAGAAGACGCATCCTGGTTTAAATAACGAACCCCCCGTAATGCAAGTGGTAACAAGGCAATAACAATTAAAGCATTAAAAACAATGGCCGATAGCATAGCACTTTCCGGACTAGCCAGATGCATAATATTAAGAACTTCTAGACCCGGGTAAATATCACTAAATAGGGCAGGAATAATCACAAAATATTTGGCCACGTCGTTGGTAATAGAAAAAGTTGTTAAGGCACCGCGTGTCATTAATAATTCTTTACCAATCCGCACAATTTCGATCAGTTTTGTTGGATTGCTGTCAAGATCAATCATGTTACCAGCTTCACGCGCGGCTTGTGTGCCGGTTTGCATCGCAACACCTACATCAGCCTGTGCTAATGCTGGTGCGTCGTTTGTCCCGTCGCCACACATAGCAACCAATTTACCTTTTGATTGTTCGCTGCGAATAAGTTTTAGCTTGGTTTCGGGTGTTGCCTGGGCTAGAAAGTCGTCAACACCTGCTTCTGCGGCTATTGCGGCTGCTGTTAGTGGATTATCGCCCGTGATCATAATTGTACGAATTCCCATACGACGTAGTTCAGAAAATCGCTCGCGGATTCCGCCTTTGATAGTGTCCTTCAAATGAATAACACCCAAAAATATGTCATCCTTGGCAACTACAAGTGGTGTTCCGCCTTGTTTGGCAATCTTTTCGGTTATTTTGATCAGCTCGGTCGGCGTTTGAAATGATGATGTTTGGTTTTTTTGTTTCACAAAATCAATAATGACATCAACGGCTCCTTTGCGAACTTGATGCCCGTCAATGTCAACGCCGCTCATGCGCGTTTGTGCTTTAAAAGGAATAAAGACAGGTTGTTGTTTTAATAAGTTTTGGCCGCGCAACCCATATTTTTCTTTGGCTAACACAACAATTGACCGACCCTCAGGTGTTTCATCGCTTAAAGAAGCTAGTTGTGCGGCTTCCGCTAAATCCTGCAAGGAAGATGTTGATAAAGCAATAAATTCGTGTGCCAGCCGATTGCCAAGAGTAATAGTTCCGGTTTTATCAAGCAACAGAGTGTTGACGTCTCCAGCAGCTTCTACGGCACGACCCGAAGTTGCAAGAACATTAAGACGAATTAGACGGTCCATGCCTGAAATGCCGATGGCCGACAACAATCCGCCAATCGTGGTTGGTATCAATAAAACAAAAAGCGCAAGCAGCATCATCAACGATGAATCGGACCCGGCATAATGGGTGAAAGCCGGGATAGACGCTGTTGTAAATAGTAAAAACAATGTCATTCCTGACAACAGGACATTAAGTGCTATTTCATTGGGGGTTTTTTGCCGCTTTGACCCCTCAACAAGTTTAATCATACGGTCTAAAAAACTATTTCCAGCGTCTTGGGTAATACGAATCCTGATGTGATCAGAAAGAACCCTGGTTCCACCTGTTACTGCCGATCTGTCGCCGCCACTTTCGCGAATGACCGGTGCTGATTCACCGGTTATGGCTGACTCATCAACAGAAGCTATTCCCTCGATAACCTCGCCATCTCCGGGGATAAAATCACCAGCTTCAACTAACACAAGATCATTAATTTTTAACTGGGATGCCGGAATGCGTTGAAAATTTTGGGCTGCAGCATCATCAAGTTTTTTAGCCATTGTTGCTTTTTGACTGGCGCGCAGCGAATTTGCTTGGGCTTTGCCGCGACCCTCGGCCAAGGTTTCTGCAAAAAGGCCAAATATAACAGTAAGCCAAAGCCAAAACACCAGCTGTGCGTAAAAACCAGTGTTGGAAGACCCTAAATATAGGCTTTGTACCAGTAAAATGGTTGCACATAAAGTAGTAATTTCCAAAACAAACATAATTGGATTTTTAAGCGAGTAATAAGGATTCAACCTTGCTAAAGCTTGAACCATTGCTTGACCATATAGTAACAAATCTGTATTTAGGCGTTTTTTAAGTGTTTTGTTTGTCATGATGCTGGGTATATTCCGGTTACTAAGGGGGGGTAGCAGATATTAATAAAAAATGTTCAGCTATTGGACCCAACGCTAAAGCCGGTAAAAGTAACGAAAAGACAAAAATGACCCCGATTAATAAGATAATAAAAGTAAAATTATGGGTCGGTAAACTGCCAACGGTTATAGGGCTTAAGCGCTTAGCAGCAAGTGATCCGGCGATTGCAAGTACCGGTATCATCACTAATAATCGACCAAGCAGCATGACAACAGCGCCAGTTATGTTAAAAAATGGCGTATTAGCGTTAAATCCAGCAAAAGCACTTCCATTACCGGTTGCGGTCGAGGTGTAGAAATAAAGTAATTCGCTAAATCCATGCGCACTTGGGTTTGCCATATTTTGCGTGATATCTGGACGGTATAGAGTTAATGCCGTAAAGCTCAAGATAAGAAAAGGTATTACTAATGTTGCCAGCACAGTCATTTTTATTTCCCGAATTTGCAGCTTATTGCCTTTATATTCGGGTGTCCTACCAACCATAAGACCAGCAATAAAAGCAGTTAAAATAACAAACAGCAGCATCCCGTAAAGCCCTGATCCTGCGCCGCCAATCAAAATACCCCCAAGCATCATATTCCATAACATGATGCCCCCGCTTAGGGGCATAAAGCTGCTGTGCATTGCGTTAACCGCACCTGTTGCGGTGGCTGTGGTTAAATTTGCATAAAATATCGAATTAAAAAGACCAAAACGTACTTCTTTGCCCTCCATATTAATGCCAGTTAAGATAATGTTATTTTCAGCAGCCATTTGCTGTAGGATGGGATTTGGCTGTTGTTCAAAGTAGTACATTAGGCCTGCGTGGATAAATAAAAGGCAGGCCATGGCTGTAAAAATAGCCCATCCCTGCCGCTGATCACCAATCATTCGACCAAAAACATTGGTCAAAGCGGCCCCAATAATAGCCATCATCATCATCTGCAGGAAATTGCTTAAGGGTGTTGGGTTTTCATAAGGATGGGATGAATTTGTATTAAAAAATCCTCCACCATTCGTGCCAATAATTTTGATAGCCTCTTGTGCGGCAACAGGTCCTTGCGGAATCATTTGGTTTTTCTGTTCAAGAGTTGTAACAGCAATATCACCAGAAAAATTTTGGGGTACACCCTGCCAAATCAGAAAAATAGCTAAAATAATTGATAACGGTAATAATACATATAAAATAGCCCGAGTAACATCGACCCAAAAATTGCCAATAGTTTGTTTTTCTTGACGACTAAATCCACGAATTAGCGCAATGGCAACCACCATTCCGCTGGCGGCTGAAAAAAAGTTCTGGACAGTTAAGCCGACCATTTGCGACAGATGGGAAAGACTTATCTCCCCACTATAATTTTGCCAGTTTGTGTTGGTTAAAAAGCTGATAGCTGTGTTTAAAGCTAAATCAGGGGACAGATTGGCAACATGGTTTGGATTAAATGGCAAATATGCTTGTAAGCGCAAAATAGCATAAAGAACAACAAAACCAACGGCATGAAAAATTAAAAGGCACGCTATATAAGTAATCCAATGTTGCTCAACATCAGGGCGAATTCTTGCAATCTTGTAAAAAGTGGTCTCTATTTTTGCTATCTTGGGTCGCAACCAAAATTCTTCACCGCTAAAAACGCGCGTTATGTACCAACCCATGGGCTTTATGGTCGCAATCAGCAGAGTTACGTACATCAAGAACTGAAAAAGATCAGCTATACTCATCTTATATCCTTGGCCTTATGCTTATTCTAAAACCGTTCTGGCCACAACAAGGTTATTACCATATACACAAAAACTACAATAACCAACAAACCCCCTAAAATAAGGTCCAGCACGGTCAGCACCTTTTCAGATCAAACACGGGAACAGAAAAGCCCGTAAAGATAAAAACAAAAAAACGCCATTAGTGTGGCGCCAATCAAGATAAAATCAAGTATAAACATGGTTATTTCAGCCTCAAAACACTATCATGATATTGCGATCAGGTATTTTTGTCAAATATTGCAACCGGTGATGGTGGTAATCAGCAAAAGAACTATTGTTTTTTCAATGATTTTTACTAAGTTGGTGACCATTGCCAGATTTTTGGTCTGGCTAATCATTCACAACCTTCCGCAGGATTAGGTATGACAGATCAGCAGCCAATTACCCTAACAAATAATTCCCAAGTCGCAACAGAGTTAACCTATGACTTATTAGTAATAGGCGGTGGAATTAATGGTGTGGGTGTCGCGCGGGACGCGGCTGGCCGCGGATTGCATGTATTACTGGTCGAACAGGGCGACCTTGCACAATCAACCTCGTCTGCTAGCAGTAAATTAATTCACGGTGGTTTGCGATACCTGGAATACTACGAATTCCGACTTGTACGTGAATCATTACTCGAGCGCGAGATTTTATTAAAGAACGCCCCTCATATTATTTGGCCTATGCGTTTTATTATGCCACATAACAAGTTGTTGCGTCCAGCTTGGATGATTAGACTCGGGCTGTTTTTGTATGATCATTTGGCCCCCCGTCGCAAGCTACCAGGGTCAAATGGAGTAAGATTGCGCAAACATCAATACGGTTATCCATTAAAGTCTAATCTGGTTAGAGGTTTTGTTTATTCAGATTGCTGGGTTCAGGATTCGCGGTTGGTTGCACTAAATGCCAAAGATGCCCAAGATCGGGGGGCGGTTGTCAAAACTAGGACAAAATGTACAGAGGCAATTGTTGATCGGCAAGAATGGCTAGCTACTCTGCTTGATAAACAAACTGGCCAGCAACGCCAAGTGCGTGCTAAGATGCTAATTAATACAGCAGGACCATGGGTCGATCAGTTCTTAACACAAGCGCTACAGATTCAGCCCAAACATCGCTTAAGGCTTGTTAAGGGTAGTCATATAATTGTGCCTAAGCTATATGAAGGGTCACAGGCTTACATTTTACAAAATAATGATCGTCGTGTTATTTTTGTCATTCCCTACGAAGAAAAATTCACCCTAATAGGAACAACTGATTTACCGGTCGATGAATCCACTCTAGATAACATGCGTATATCACCAGAAGAGGTTAATTATTTGTGTCAGGCTGTTAATCAGTATTTTAAGACACAAATAACAGCGCGGGACGTGGTTTCAAGTTATGCCGGGGTGCGGCCGCTTTATGATGACGCCAAAGCTAATGCATCGGCAGTGACGCGGGATTATGTTTTACAGCTACATACCGATTTGGGTGCCCCATTATTGTCTGTTTATGGTGGTAAAATTACGACCTATCGGCGATTGGCCGAACATGTTATGCAAAAAATACACCCGTTTTTTCCCAACTTGGGAAAATCTTGGACCGCAAAAACACCCCTGCCAGGGGGCAATATAACCACATCATTTACTGAATTTTGTCATCAATTGTCTTTAATATATCCCTGGCTTCCTAAAGAATTGTGTTATCGTTATGCCCGAGCATATGGCGATAATATAACTGTATTATTAAAATCGACCCATTCTATTGCTGAGCTTGGGCTTGAAATATTACCAGGTCTTTATGAACAAGAAATTGCTTATTTAAAAAAATACGAATTTGCCAAAACAGCAGAGGATATTTTGTGGCGGCGCAGTAAATTAGGCTTACATTTGCCATCAAACGCTGTAGAGAAATTACAAAAATTTTTGGATCAGCAAAATTCTGTCTCAAAATCTGCAATCTAACTTTTAAAAAAATCTGGTTTTTTAATCTGCCAGGCTGGAATTTGTTGCCTGACTTGCTGAACCATATCTAAATCAAGGGTTGCTTGAATAGCGGTTGGTTCACTGCCTGCTTCTGCCAAGATGCGACCCCATGGGTCGATCATAAGTGAATGTCCATAGGTTTGGCGACTGCCGCTATGCATGCCTGTTTGACCAGGTGCGCAGATAAAAGCACCTGTTTCAATAGCACGGGCGCGCAGCAAAACATGCCAGTGTGCCTGTCCGGTTATTTGTGTGAAAGCCGATGGCACAGCAATAATACTTGCACCTCCCTGAGCTAGGTAACGGTATAAGTATGGAAACCGCAAATCATAACAAATGCTTAAGCCAAGCAAGCCCCAATCCGTTTTAACCAAAACAGGTTTTGTCCCGACATGGTAGGCTTCCGATTCACGGAAATGCCGGCCATCAGGCAAGCGGGCATCAAAAAGATGTATTTTGTCATAGCGCGCTTTAATATCGCCCTTAGGGTCAAATAAATAACTGCGATTATAGCATAAACCACTTGGCCCTTTGATGGTTAATGATCCAATCAATAACCAGCATCTGAACTCCTTGGATAAATCAGAAAATAAGGGGATAGCAGGATGGTTTTCTTCAAAAAAGGCTTTTTGCCATCGTTGTGTATGGCGATGTTCCATAAGACACGTATTTTCCGGGGTTATCACAAGTTGGGCGCCGTTATCACACGCCTGCCGAATTGCGGCTGCCACTGTTTTCAGATTCACTTGAACATCATCGCCACTGGATAGTTGAAGACAAGCCACTTGTAATAAGGACATTTTATAGTCCAAGCAATGTTTTCAAAGCGTTTTTATGGTGCAAAGCATATAAATCGTCACATCCCCCAACATGCTGATTATTGATAAATATCTGCGGTACTGTTTGCCGACCCTGGCTGCGTTTAACCATCTCGTCGCGTTTTGATGAATCGGCGCTAATATTAATTTCTGTATAAGGCGCTTGATACCGTTGCAACAATTGCTTGGCGCGGTCACAGTAAGGACATGTCGATGTAGTGTATATTTCAATATTAGCCATCATAAAACTGCCTTTTAATATTTAACTTCCATGACCAGCGTATATTTTTTAACAAAATTTGGCAAGGTAACCCGCTAAAGACGCGTAAAAATACATCCTGTAACCACCAACATTGCCGCCATAACGCGCGCCCAGCTACAACGTTCTTTAAGAAAAAAAATACCCAAAATCGTGCCAAAAATAACGCTTGTTTCGCGCATCGCCGCTACCTGTGCGGCCGGCCCAAAGCGCAAAGCCACAAGTGCTAAGCCATAACTGCCTAATGATAAAATGGCTGCCAGCAAGCCCATACCCTTATGGGGCCACAGAGCTGATAATAACCGTCCTTTATATCGCCGGTTTAAGTATAAAATCATTAAGGTGTTTTCGCTAATCAAAAAATACCACAGAATATAGCTCCATAAATTTTCGCTTAAGCGAATACCATGGGTATCAATTAGGGTATACGATGTAATCCCAAGTCCGGTAAGCAAGGCGAGAAAAATTCCCAGTTGTTTGGAATTATTATGTCCAGAAGATCTAAAACCATTTTCAACAGCCAATAATAAAATACCACTGGTGATTAAAGCAATTCCAAAACCAGATTGCAGGTTAATTTGTTCATCCAGAAAAACTAAAGCACCCAGTGTAATCATTAAGGGTGAAATGCCCCGGGCAATTGGGTAAACAACAGTTAGGTCTGCCAAACGGTATGAATTAATTAAAAGTATTTGGTAAAAAAAATGAACAATTCCTGAAAGACCAAGATAAATCCATACGTTTCCAGACGGAAAGGGCACAAAAAAAATAAAAGGAAATGAAATAATGGCTGCGCCAAACCCCATCCAGGCACGCAATAGCAAGCGTTCATGGCTTTTTTTAAGCAAGACACTATTGGTCGCATGCATTATTGCCGAAATAAGGGCCAGGATTATAGCCAGAGTAGGGGCGCTTATCATAAGGTAAGGCTGCTTGGTAAGAAGGGATAAATTATATTGGCAACTGACAAAACAAGCAATATTGTAAAACCGAATACAGCTGAAAGCAATCTTCAACAAGATATTTGATTGTTACAGACCTTTTGGTTATAATATGACAACGGTTAGCTGATATTTAATATTTTAATACCAATAAGTAACAATATAAAAGCAACAATATAGATTTGGGAGAGTGTGACATCATGATACGATTGTGGCAAAAAAGAATAAAAAGCCTGTTGTTGATGCCATTTTTTCTGTCGTTTGCATACTATGTACAGGCATTTGCCCAGGTATCAAACCAAAGCCCGGTGCATGCGCTTACATTACAGGGCGCACCCAAATATGGGCCAAAATTCACCCATTTCGATTATGTTAACCCAAATGCACCCAAGGGCGGGTCTGTGAACATGGCCGCAACAGGAACTTTTGATAGTTTTAATCCCTATATTGTTAAGGGTACGTCATCGGGTGTTGTGGCCTATGAGACATTAATGGTATCCAGCAAAGATGAGTCATTTAGCCAATATGGGCTTATTGCCGAAAGTGTTGAATTATCCCCTAATCGGGACTGGATTATTTTTAATCTGCGGCCAGAAGCCCGCTGGCATGATGGTCAGCCAATAACCGCCGCCGATGTTGTCTTTTCATTTAACCTTTTAAAAGAGAAGGGCAAAAATTTATACCGCACTTATTATGCCGATGTTATTAAAGCCGAAATGATTGACCAAAAGAAGGTCCGTTTTTTATTTGCTAATGGCGATAATCTCGAATTGCCCCTGATTATTGGTCAATTGCCAATTTTGCCCAAACATTATTGGGAAAGCCGTGATTTTACCCAACCAACACTTGATGTTCCACTTGGAAGTGGCCCCTATAAAATTGTTTCTTTTGATCCTGGACGTTCGGTAACCATTGCGCGGGTTAAAGATTATTGGGGGCAAAATTTACCGGTCAATCGAGGCCAGAACAATTTTGATCAGATAACATATCGTTATTACCGCGACTCAACTGTGATGTTTGAAGCTTTTAAAGCGGGCGAATACGACTGGCGACAGGAAAATATTGCTCGTCAATGGGCTACCGGATACGAATTTCCAGCTGTTCGGGATGGGCGTGTCGTTAAAAGACGTGTTGATCACCAGAGGCCTATGGGATTACAAGCATTAATCTATAATATTCGGCGCCCCTTTTTCCAAGATCCGCGGGTGCGCGAAGCACTGGTATATTTATTTGATTTTGAATGGATGAATAAAACGCTTTTTTGGAATCAGTATCAAAGATCGCTTAGTTATTTTAATAACAGCGAAATGGCTGCGCGTGGATTACCATCATCCGAAGAAATGACAATTCTTAATCCCTTGCGTGGTCAAGTTCCTGATCGGGTTTTTACCCAGGAATTTAAGCTGCCGGTAACAGATGGATCAGGCAATATGCGCAGCCAAACCCGACAGGCACTTGAATTGTTGAAGCAGGCTGGTTACGAAGTTCAACAAGGAATTATGGTTCAACAAAAAACCGGTCAGCCACTTTCCTTTGAGATTTTGCTTTATGACCAAAGCTTTGAACGGATAGTTACCCCCTTTGCAGAAAATTTAAAGAAAATTGGTATTCGCGTAACAATACGCACAATTGATATTGGGCAATATCAGAAAAGGTTAGACAATTTTGACTTTGACATGATCCAACACATTTTTGCACAGACTGATTCGCCCGGTAACGAACAACGTGATTTTTGGGGATCGACCAATGCCCAAGTACCAGGCAGTTTGAACCTGATAGGCATTCAAGACCCTGCTATTGATCAATTGATCGAACTTGTAATCAGGGCACCCAATCGCCAAAGCCTTATTCATCATGTGCGGGCACTGGACCGGGTGTTGCTGGCGCACCATTTTGTTATTCCTGAATGGTATGCCAATTTTTATAATATAGCCTACTGGGATATTTTTGGATATCCAGCGGTTGCACCCAAATATGATATTGGTTTTAGTACCTGGTGGGTTGACCCCAAGAAAGCAGAGCAGCTTAACCGTCGTGGGCGCTAAGCTGCTATGAGAAATTATATTATCAAGCGATTATTGCTAATAATTCCAACGATGGTTGGGATTATGCTGATTAATTTTTTAATTATTCAGTTGGCACCTGGCGGTCCTATTGATTTGCTTCTTGCTCAGCAAGAAGGACATCAGGATTTATTACCAAACCGCCTGACAAATTCTGGGCAGGAAGATGTGGTCACATCTGCTCCGACATCAAGCAGGTCAAGGGGGATAGATCCAAAATTACTAGCCGATCTTAGGCAAGAACTGGGTTTTGACAAACCGCTTTTCGAACGTTTTGGGTGGATGATGGGCAAGTACCTAACCTTCGATTTGGGAAATAGCTTTTTTAAAGGACGACCGGTTACAGATTTACTGCTGGAGCGCCTACCCGTATCAATTTCGCTTGGTTTTTGGAGTATGCTGATTATTTACGCAGTAAGCATCCCCCTAGGTATTCGGAAAGCGGTTCGTGATGGAACAGCCTTTGATGGATGGACCACAACGCTTATTGTAGCTGGTCACGCAATCCCAGGGTTTTTATTTGCCATATTTTTAATTGTTTTTTTCGCCGGAGGTAGTTTTCTCAATTGGTTTCCCCTCGGTGGACTTGTATCTGATAATTGGCAAGAACTAGGATGGTGGCAATTAGTGGGTGATTATCTGTGGCATCTGGTTCTACCGGTCAGTGCTATGGTTGTTGGTGGTTTTGCAAGCTTAACCATGTTAACCAAAAATACCTTTCTTGACCAAATTCGACAACAATATGTGTTGACGGCACGAGCTAAAGGGTTGACCGAAAAAAGAATTTTATATGGACATGTTTTTCGCAATGCCATGCTGCTTGTGATTGCGGGTTTACCAGCCAATATCATTGGTATTTTATTTACCGGTTCCTTGTTAACCGAAGTTATTTTCTCGCTTGATGGTCTTGGTCTTTTAGGGTATGAAGCCGCAATAGGTCGGGATTATCCGATTTTGTTTGGTACATTGTATTTGTTTACGTTGCTTGGGTTGCTGGTTAAGATTATCAGTGACATTTGTTATGTCCTGGTTGATCCACGGATTGATTTTGCGGCAGCAAGGTAGGGGTTGTATTATGATCCATGTATCCAAAATAAATCCGATGCGCAAACGCCAGTGGCAAAAATTTCGTGCACATCGGCGCGGTTGGTGGTCATTATGGATTTTTGCCGTGTTATTCACTGTGTCGTTATTTGCAGAATTTATCGCTAATAACAAGCCACTGGTTGTGTGGTATAATGGCGCATGGTACTGGCCTATTTTTTATAATTATCCAGAAACAACTTTTGGTGGTGAATTTGCAAGCACGGCTGATTACCAAGACCCTTATGTTGCAGGCCTAATTCAAGAAAAAGGCGGCATGCTTTGGCCGCTGATTACCTATAGTTATAATACCATAGCTAAAGATTTAAAAGTGCCTGCACCATCACCCCCAGACTTGGAGCACTGGCTTGGAACAGATGATCAGGCCCGCGATGTTTTGGCACGCCTTATTTATGGTTTTCGCATTTCCGTATTATTTGGTCTTGCCTTGACCTTTTTTAGTACGCTAATTGGCTTGGCTGCTGGTGCGGTGCAAGGATATTTTGGTGGTAAGATTGATTTGTTTTTTCAGCGATTTTTGGAAATCTGGGGGGGGTTACCAAGCCTGTTTATTCTGATAACGGTTGCTAGTATTATTCAGCCAGGTTTTTGGACGTTATTGTTTATTATGATGCTGTTTAGCTGGACTTGGCCTGTTTCAGTTGTTCGAGCAGAGTTTTTAAGATCGCGCAAGCTTGACTACGTTCGGGCAGCTAAATCAATGGGCGCCAGTCATTTAAGATTAATTTGGCATCATATTTTACCAAATGCCTCGGTTGCGGTATTAACTTTTCTGCCATTCACGCTGGCCGAGTCTATGGTTTTACTAACCGCCTTGGATTTTTTAGGCCTTGGTCTTCCGGTTGGTTCAGCATCATTAGGTGAATTATTGGCGCAGGGCAAAGCTAATTTACAAGCACCATGGCTTGCCATAAGCGGGTTTGTAGTTACAGCCTTAACCTTGATTTTAATTATGTTTATTGGAGAGGCTGCGCGTCACGCAATTGATCCGCGCGGAATACAAAAATGAATGATTTAAACCTATTATTAGATATTCGTAATCTGGCGGTTTCATTCGGGCATGGGCCGCGTCAAATTGCAGCGGTTCAAAATTTTAATCTGTCAATGCAAGCTGGCGAAGTTGTTGCCCTAGTTGGCGAGTCAGGGTCTGGTAAAACAGTTAGTGCTATGTCGATTCTTCAATTGCTGCCTTATCCCCAGGCACATCATCCAGCAGGCCAAATTTATTTTAAGGGCCAAGATTTATTAAAAGCATCAGCCCAGCAAATGCAAAAGATTCGTGGCAAGGAAATTTCTGTTATTTTTCAAGAACCCATGACATCGCTCAATCCCTTGCACCGGATTGAGAAACAGATTGCAGAAATTATAACAATTCATCAGTCAATCAGCCAGAAATTGGCAAACAACCGTTGTCATGAATTATTACATCTGGTTGGTATTGATAACCCAAAACAAAAAGCCCAGTCTTATCCTCATGAATTATCGGGTGGCCAACGTCAACGGGTGATGATCGCCATGGCTTTGGCGAATAACCCCCAATTACTAATTGCTGATGAACCAACAACAGCACTGGATGTAACAATCCAGGCCCAGGTGTTGAAGCTTTTAAAAAAATTACAAGCAGAATTTAAAATGGCGATGTTGTTTATTAGCCATGATTTGGGGCTGGTTGCCAAAATAGCCGACCGGATCTTAGTGATGCGGCAAGGGCAGGTTGTAGAGGAAGGACCGGTTAGTCAGATGTTATCGTCACCGAACCATCCATATACCAGACAACTTATTCAATCTTATCCGCAACCAAAACAAATACAACCGGCTGGGGATAAAGATATTTTATTACAAGCTCAAAATGTCCGGGTTTGGTTTCCTATTCGCCGTGGATTCTTGATGAAGGTTAGCGATTATGTTCGTGCGGTGCAAGACGTTTCGTTGACAATAAAAACAGGTCAAACGATTGGCCTTGTTGGTGAAAGTGGGTCAGGAAAAAGCACCCTTGCTATGGCGCTGTTACAGCTAGTTTCTTATCAGGGGCAGGTTGTTTATCAGGGGCAAGAATTACACAAGTTGCGCATGCGCCAGTTGCGGCAGTTACGCCAGCATATGCAGGTTATTTTTCAAGATCCCTATGGATCGCTGTCGCCAAGGCTTTCGGTTGCAGAAATTATTCGAGAGGGCTTGGATATTCATTGCCGTAATCTCAGCTTGCGGGATAAAAATGAACGGGTAATGCATTCCCTTACGCAGGTGGGTTTATTACCCGAACACCTAAACCGTTACCCGCACGAATTTTCAGGTGGTCAACGTCAACGCATCGCAATTGCCCGCGCCTTGGTTTTAAGACCACAGCTACTCATTCTCGATGAACCAACATCTGCGCTTGATATGACTACCCAGGCACAGATTATTCAGTTACTTCAAAAACTGCAGCAAGAATATCAGCTAACATATATTTTTATTAGCCATGATCTCAGGGTTATTCGGGCAATGGCAGACTACTTGATCATTATGCGGCAAGGCCAAGTGATTGAACAGGGCGTTTCTGCTGATATTTTTGCTAATCCTCAGAATGCGTATACCAAAAAGCTATTGAATGCGGCAATTTCATTTGAAACTGCCGATGACGAGCAAAACCAAGAATAGCAATTAGTTTAATAAAGCTGCAGAAGCTTTTTGTTTGATCAAGGCATATACAGCCCGAAGTGCCATAGCTTCGCCCCCAACCGGACGACCAGGAGAATTTTTGCTATTCCAAGCCATCAGATCCAAATGAATCCATGGTGTTTTCGGAGTTACAAATTCTTGTAAGAACAGAGCAGCTGTAATGGCGCCCCCATAGCTACTCTCGCCCGTGCTGTGGATATTGGCTACTTTGCTCTCTAATAATTTTCGGTATGGTGTGAACAATGGAAGACGCCAGATTGGGTCATGCTGTTGCTGGGCATGGTGTATCAGATTTTGTGCTGTTTCTTCGTGGTTACAAAAGAAAGCCGGCAGATCAGGCCCAAGAGCAACACGAGCAGCCCCTGTTAAGGTTGCAAAATCAACAAGCAGATCGGGTTTTTCACTGCAGGCTTCCGTTAGAGCATCGCTTAGAATAAGGCGTCCTTCGGCATCGGTGTCACCAACCTCAACGGTAAGACCGTTTCTGCTGCGGATAACATCAAGCGGCCGATAGGCATTACCTGAAATGCTATTATCAACAGCCGGCACCAAAAGGCGCAAGCGAACTTTAAGTTGGGCAGACATGATTAAAGCCCCCAACCCTAAAACATGGGCGGCACCCCCCATATCCTTCTTCATTAGCAACATGTTGCTGGCGCTTTTAATGTCAAGCCCACCCGAATCAAAACAAACACCTTTGCCAACTAAAGTTATTTTGGGACCTTGTTCCCCCCACCGCAAGTCAATTAGGCGTGGTTGACGGCTGCTGGCACGGCCAACCATATGAATAGATGGATAATTCTGTTTTAATAGGTCGTCCCCAATAATACAGCGGTAGTTTGCTTGGTGTTGTTTGGCAATTAGTTCAGCGGTTTTTGCTAGTTCGGCTGGCCCCATGTCTTCGGCAGGGGTGGTAATCAGGTCGCGAATCATAAAAATAACCTGTGCCAATTGTTCAACTTCCGGCCTATTTACAGATACAGGCCACTCAAGTGTTGCTGGCTGGCGTTCCGAACTTTTATATTTATCATATTGATATCCCCCCAAAGCCCATCCCAAGCAGGCTTGGTGTTGAGAAATATTTTGGAGGCTATCAACCAATTGATAATGAGCATTCGGTAGTGATAAGGGTAGGGCACTATAGCTCCAAATATCTTCAACAGAGGCAATTCCTAGTAACACCATTGCCACGGTACCGTTAGGGGCTGGTATAAGAATAAACTTGCCAGCTTGGGCTGTAAAGCTGTGAAGTCGCACCCAATTTTTTGTTGTATCATTTTGGGTGGCTAACCATGATTCCAGGTCTGATGACATTAAGGGAATAACGGGGATAGAATTTTTTTTGGATTGGGCAAAGCTATTTAACAATTATACCTCCATCAATGGTGCACCAAGCTAACTTGTTAATATCATCGTTATATCCTATAACACATGATATTATTTAGCAATTCGATCAGCTTAATAAAAAATAGCTTTTGGAGAGATTAATTGACGGGCATATCAACAGCCTTTTTACCCTTAGGTCGACCGCGTAGAATTGTATTTCTGCTTGTCTTATTATGGATAGGTATGACGATGGGCACGCTTTTTCTGAGACCCGTTATTCTTGCCGGAGAACAAAAGATTCTTTCCGAAGCTTGGTGGGCTTGGCAGACTTTGGATTGGTTTGATACGCGTAATTTTGGTATCACAGGAATTATACAGCTAACATGGCTTATAACAGGTGTTGCTGAGTGGTCGGCACGATTAATTATTCCGGTAATAGGGTTGCTAACTTTATGGCCGCTTGTTGCCATAACCCGTTCTTTGTGGCCTGATGAACCAAAACTTCCATTAATTGTAGGTATCATGTGGTTTGGCAGTGGTGCTTATGTCATTTATACGGGGTTAATATCACAAGATTTGCTTGTGATTTTTTTGGTTCTTTTGTTAATTCAAAATCAACTGGTCCTGGCCGCTGGATATACAAATCAAGCATATCGGTTCATTAAAAGTTTTCTAATTTTGCTCATGGTTTTTATTTTTTCGGGATTATATGGGTTGGTTTTATCTTTAATCCCTGTTTTAATGGCAAGTTGGGTACATGTTGATCGCCTGCATATGAAACACAAAACCTATCTGCGTTTTACCGGGATTTTGTACATTTTGGCAATTCTTTTAGGTTCTTTTATTATTTTGATAGCCGCAGGTAACCAAATATGGTCAAAATATTTAAGTGTGGCCGCTGATATCAAGGACGCTTTGATACGTGATGCAGTGATGTTGCCCTTTGTTTTATTTCCATGGCTTTGGTGGCCCCGCTTGTGGCGTTTTTTTAGAAAACAGCCACATTTTTGGTACCAGCGGCCCATAATATACATGACCCTGTCTGCATTAGGGGTTATTGGCGCTATTTTTTTTCGACCAACCCAACATTTTAGTGTTTTGATGCCTATTGTACCATTTTTAGCTGTTGTGGCTGCTAAAGCCTGTTCCCTGTTACAAGATCGCCAGCGGGATTTTCACGCCCTGATTCCATCTTTGTTTTTAATTCTTTTTGGGATCATTGCCTTTTTGTTAAACATGATTCCGCTTGCACATGTTGATGTTGTTTTTTTTGAAATGATTGGCACAGGTCTTCCTTTGTGGCTAGATGGGTTTAGTTGGGCATCTGGATTCATTTTGCTGGGTGGTGGCTATATACTGGCTCAGATATCACCACGGCGCTTTATGTCACAGATCAGCCAACTAGCTTTTTTACCTTTTATCTGGGGCACGGCTATCAATATAGAGTTTTATTTTTCTTTAAATAAATTTTTTGACACGCAAATAACAGCCAAAAATATTGCCGAACGACAACGACAAGGACAAACAATAGCGGTAATGGGGTCTTATAATTACCAATTTGATTTATCAGCTCGGCTGCGTGTGCCATTACCAGCGTTGCTTTCTGTGCAGCAAGCTGTGGATTGGAGTACAAACAACCCACAAGGTCTTGTCATCATGTATTATGATGGTGGCCCATTTCTAGCAGCTGTGCCAGAACGTGTTGCCTGGGGAGGGCAATACCAAATTATCTTTTGGTCTTCAGCCAAAATATTTGCAACCAAGGGTGCGGTCTTGAATAATTACCGCTAAGGGCTTGATTTTTGGCTGGTGCTTGCCTATCTAAAAATTGCAGGTAGCGCCATGAACGGGGTACCTGTTTTAACCGCTCGCTTACTTAAGGAGCTATTGATGACAAAACTGTTATTCTCTCAAAATCCCTTTTTGCTGGGCTTTGACCGTGTTGAAGAAATGATGGTTAAGTTAGGCAAGCAAGCAGGCGAAAATTCTTACCCACCTTATAATATCGAACATGATAGCCAGACGGATACAATTAAGATTGTTGTTGCTGTTGCCGGTTTTGGCGTTAACGATTTGGAAATACAATTGCAGGATAATCAGTTAACAGTCAGGGGAAAACAACAGGAAGCAAAGGAGAAAAACTATCTTTATCGGGGAATTGCAGCCCGCCAGTTTCAGCGCAGTTTTATATTAGCATCTGGGGTTGAAATTACCGAAGCAGTTTTGGAAAAGGGGTTGTTAATTATTGGGTTACGCCGTCTTCTCCCCGACCTGACTACTAAAAATGTCCCCATCCGACAGGTGGGTAAATAACAGTATTAAGGGGGTTTATCATGGAACTTTCACGCGAACAATTACGCCACATCAGCAAAAGCGACTTGGCAAAACTGGGTCTTAATGGGGTTGCCTACATTAGGCCAATGATCGTAGATAACGAGCAGGTATTTTCGGTTCATGCCGCTGATGGCAGCCAGCTGGGCATCGTGCCATCACTAGAAGTTGCAATTATAGGCCTTCAGGAAGGCGATATTCAGCCTGTGATGCTGCAATAAACAGGAAAGACTACATGCTGCTGAACAATTTATCAAGGCATCCTGTAGGTCAAAGGGTGCCTTGCATCATTACTATACCATTAGGACTTTTTCGTATTGCTGCTGCGTGCAGGGACTGATGCTAGTTTTTTATTTCCCTCGGGGTCAATCCAGCCGATATTACCATCAATTCGCCGGTATACCATGTTTAGTTGCCCATGGGATTGATTGCGGAACATAAGTGCTGATATTTTAGCAAGGTCAAGGCGCATAACAGCCTCGCTAACAGTCAGGGTATCTATTTTGGCTTCCATTTCAGCAACAATTACGGGTGATGCATTGGTGGGTGATTGATGATTGGCCTCGTCTTCTTCAGGCGACAGGACAGAATACCAGGCGGGTTCAACGGTAACTTTGCGACGGCGATGGTCTTGTAGGCGTTGTTTGTACTTACGCAGCTGCTTACCCAGATTTTCACAAGCCATGTCAACGGCAACATAAGCTGTATCTGCCTTTGCATCGGATTGCACCAAAATCGAACGGCTGACATGAGACGAGATATGCGTTAGAAACAGATGGCCTTCTTGAGAAACGGTGACGGTTGTATCGATCGCCTCGCCAAAAAATTTCTCATAAACATTCTTTAAACGATCATTCACATGCTGGCGCAGGGCTTCTGTAATATCTAGGTGTTTTCCTTTTACAACAATTGTCATGATAATAAAAACCGCCAATAATTAAGGTTATAGATTTTTTGGGTGTTGAAACCGCCCCACATGGTAATTTAGTTTTCTGGTGAGTCAACAGGAATTAAAAATATGATATGTGTAGGTATATAAGGTGCTATTAGTCGTCAATCATTTTTGTCAAACGAGCTACCCAGATATACTTTTTTAACCAATTCATCCTGAATAATTGCGTCTGGCGTTCCTTGACGTAGAACTTGACCACTGTGAATGATATAAGCTCTACTGACGATATCGAGTGTTTCGCGTACATTGTGGTCGGTGATTAAAATACCAATACCGCGTTCGCGCAATAAACCAATTAATAAACGGATTTCCGTAATAGCAATGGGATCGATACCAGCGAACGGCTCGTCCAATAGCAAAAATTTTGGATTACTGGCTAAGGCGCGGGCAATTTCTGTTCGCCGCCGCTCGCCGCCCGACAAAGCAATAGCAGGGCTTGTGCGCAGATGATTTATTGAAAATTGTTCAAGCAGCTGGTTTAATCGTTCATACCGTTTGTTGCGATCGGAATAAAGCATCTCTAAAGCAACTAAAATATTTTGCTCAACAGTTAAGCCACGAAAAATTGAAGATTCTTGCGGTAAGTAACCAAGACCAAGTTGGGCACGCCGATACATGGGTAAAGCAGTAATATCCTGACCATTTAACAAAACCTGGCCAGAATCCGGCCTTATTAGACCGCTAATGATATAAAAACTGGTTGTTTTACCGGCGCCATTCGGACCAAGAAGACCAACAATTTCACCAGGATTAACCGTTATTGATACATCATGTACAACCGGACGTTTACGAAACTGTTTAGATAAATGGCGACACTCAAGCGCGTTAGATAAGGATGGCTCTGGGGCAGGGGTGGTTAAAGACATCATAATATTAATCTGGTGACAGTAAAACCAACACCGGTGCATTAGTATGCGTGGAATTGGTAATGACAATTGATTGCGTTTTAGTGTTGATTTTGGCTGTTTCACCAAGAATTTGATTTGACCCATCACTAAGCCGTACGTTACCTTGCAGATTGGCGATGTTGCTGGAATCATGATAGATCATTCTATCAGAAAAACCCCGTAGCTTGCGTTGCTGAATATGAACGTTACCTTCTGCCTGTATTTGTTCCAGAACTGTTTTGCCGTTATTGGAGTTGATTAAATTAAGGATCAGTTGGTCGGCGGTAACTAAAAGTTGTGAACTTGGATCATTGATTTTGGCAGCACCTGTAGCTGTAAGCTGTTGATTTTGGCGGTTGTACACTATTTTTTCCTTAGCCGTTAGAATCTTTTTGTTAAGCTCAATTGTTAAGAGCGACCCTTCCAGGGTAAAAATACCCTGATCTAGGTTAAACACGGCTTGTGCGGAATTGATTTGATAATCACTACCCACGATAACAACTTGACCATCTGCTTCAATTTTCCAAATATCAACACCACCCTGTTCTTTTTCGCGATAATGTGCAATCAGCTGTGCGCTGCGAATTTGTGTGGCTCCTTTCTTTAAAAGAACATCACCCCGAGCTATGTATATTTTTTCCTGCTGGCGAATTTCAACGCCGTTACTGGCCTCAAGCGACGTAGGTTGGTTACCGGCGCCAAAATCAAAAAAGTCACCATAGCTTAGTGTATAGGTAGAAAAATAAGCTGATATAAGCAGGCTTAAGCTTAGCAAAAGCTTGCCAGGTCGATAAAGAAAGCCATAAAAGCTAGTTGCTAAGTTGGATCGTTGTTTTACCATTTAAGAAAATAATCTTTTGTTGCTCATCAAAAACAAAGCCTTCTGCTAAAACCTGACCAAACGTGCCAGAACCACTAACGTTTGATGAAGTGCTTAACTGACTTTTGGAAAGGTCGATATGAACCGCATGGGCGCGTAATTCGGTTTGGGTATCTAATTTTAATAAAACATTATCTGTTAATGTTAATATTTTTTCTTTAGGCTGAAACATTCCAGTATCAGATGAAAAAAGCAGCTGGCGATTAGCAGAAAGACTAATATCACCGCTTGGCTTTTGTAATCTTAATGGGGTATCGTCTAGTCCACCATTCATCGTGGACGTTATGTCTGTTTGCAGCCTGAAATGCCGATTTTCTTGATCCTGTCCCTGGAATACAGCTTGCTGCATTGCCATGGACATAGGCTGGTTGGTAACAACACGGGTCTCGGAGAGACGTAATTGTGTTGCCGCTAATTCACGTTGTGGTAGCCACAACAATAAAGCGGCCGCCACCAAACCTAAACCAGGCAATCCATATTTTAAAATTTTCCTTACCAACAGGGCAGACATGCTACGGCACCAAGATAAAAGTATAATTGCTCTGAATCACTATACATGATTTCTTTCGTTCAAACAATACCTGCTTGTAAACAGTCATGAACATGAATGATACCGATCGGTTTTTGTGCTTCAACAACAAAAAGGGTGGTTATCGGACGATTGTTAATATTCATCTCGGCTAAGGCTGAAGCCACCAGAGCATCTGGTGCAATAGTGCGTGGTTTAGTGCTCATAATCAGTTTGACCGGTTGGCTTAAAAGATCTTTATTCATATGGCGCCGCAAATCACCATCGGTGATGATTCCGGCCAAGCAACCATTGCTAAGAATAATACCAACACACCCAAAACCCTTAGAAGTCATCTCGAGTACGGCATGGTCCATATGGCTATCAATCGGTACCAAAGGCATTTTTTCACCGCGGTGCATGATATCTGCAACTTTTAACAGTTTTTTCCCAAGCGCGCCACCCGGATGATAATTGCGAAATTGTTGTGATGAAAAACCCTTTCGCTCTAACAAACAAATTGCCAAAGCATCACCAAGAGCCAACATCATTGTTGTTGATGTGGTTGGGGCCAACCCCATGGGACAGGCCTCGGCAACCTTGGGTAAAAGCAAAACAACATCGGCCGATGTTGCTAAAACGCTATTGTCGTTACCGGTTATGGCTAGCAACGGGATACGAAAACGACGCGTATATTCAATGATTCCCAAAAGTTCTTGTGTGTTGCCAGAATATGATAAAGCAATAACGGTATCATCCTGTGCAATCATGCCAAGGTCGCCGTGAATGGCCTCGCCCGGATGTACGAAATAAGCGGGTGTTCCGGTCGAAGCAAAGGTAGCTGCAATTTTATTGGCAATGTGACCGCTTTTCCCCATCCCTGTTAATATCAACCGCCCTTTAGTTTTTTCGAGAATCTCAATTGCTCGTATATGGTGCAGGTCAAGATTTTTAGATAGTTGGATAATACCTTCTGCCTCCGTGATTAAACTTTGACGCAGCAAATCAAAAGGTGCATGGGATGAAACGATTTTATTCATAAGCCTTTTCGTCAATCAATATAGGGTGAATCATCATAAAAAAAACCAGCAATCTATTGGTGGGCAAAAATATCCACTTCTTCAAGCCCCAGCAAATCAAGTTCAACACGACTTGTTAAGAAATTAAAACAGCTCTGAGCTAAATTAAGCCTATCCTCACGTTTCAGTAAAAAATCAAGCTTCTCTTTCAGCCGGTGTAAATATAAAACATCTGATGCCGCATATTTTAATTGTTCAGCTGTAAGGGTTTCCGCACCCCAATCAGATGATTGTTGCTGTTTTGATAGCTCGATATCAAGCAAATCCTTGCATAAATCTTTAAGACCATGCCTATCTGTAAATGTGCGTACCAACTTCGATGCAATTTTAGTGCAATAAATTGATTTACATTCAAGGTTAAGGTAAAATTTTAAAACATGCACATCAAAACGCGCAAAATGAAATATCTTGGTTACCAGTGGATTTTCCAACATTTTTTTCAGGCGCGGGGCGTGATAAGGACGTTGTGTTGGTTTAAACTGAACCAGATGGCAAACACCGTCACCAGACGACATTTGTATAAGACATAATCGGTCGCGCACCGGCTTCAGACCCATTGTTTCCGTGTCAATGGCAACTATTGGGCCTAAATCCAGATGTTCTGGTAAATCATCTTGGTGAAGAAAAATTTGAGGGGTTGGATTTGATGGTAACATAGGATTCCAGAGTTATTAATTACACTTTTAGATTAAGGCACACAATTGCAGTGGTGCCCAGAATAAGACTCGAACTTACACAACCTCTCGGTTACAGGTACCTGAAACCTGCGCGTCTGCCAATTCCGCCATCTGGGCAATAAGATTTTGGGTCAAATTATCAAAATTTATAATATCAAAGTTTATGGGTAAAAACTTTACTATTGTCAATCTCTTTGCTTTTTGGCTATTTTGGGCAAAACTGACTGTAATAGGACAAAATGTTCTTAAAATTACAATAACTGGGTGATTGATGGCAAAAACAGTTACGATATTTGGTGGAACAGGGTTTATTGGACGTTATGTTGTTGCCTTGTTGGCAAAGCACGGTTGGAATATTCGAGTTGTTCTGCGGCGACAGGATCGTGGATTGTTTTTGAAACCGATGGGTTCACTGGGTCAAATCCAACTGTTGGTTGCAGATATTCATAAACCTGAAATGCTTACTGCTGCTTTGCAAGGTAGTGTGGCCGCAATCAATTTACTTGGAATACTGAGGCAACGTGGTCGGCAAACATTTAAGCGAATTCATATTCAAGCCGCAGAGAATATTGCGCGTAGTGCTGCTGCTTCTGGTATTCGACATTTAATACATATATCAGCAATTGGAGCTGATGACCAGAGTACATCTCAATATGCCAGAACTAAGGCGATGGGTGAAAAGCAGGTTCGGCACCATTTTCCCCAGGCCGTAATATTACGCCCAAGTGTTGTTTTTGGCCCGGAAGACAGTTTTTTCAACCGTTTTGCACGCTTGGCACGTTATAGTCTTGTTCTGCCAATAATTTGTCCCAAAACCAAATTCCAACCCATTTTTGTCCAGGATGTAGCGCAAGCCATTATTAAATGTCTTGAACAACCGCAAACAGAGGGACATATTTATGAGCTTGGCGGCCCAAAGATTTATACGTTCCAGGATATCTGGAACTATACGCTAAAAGTTGTTGGCAGATCACGCTTTTTGATTAGCCTACCGATGATTTTGGCCAAACCCATGACGTGGCTTACGGGATGGATGCCAGGATCGCCATTAACCTTGGATCAATTGCGTCTATTAGAAATGGATAATCTTGTCTCGAAACAATCATTGTCGTTGTCGGATTTGGGTATTGTTGCAACAAATCTTGAAAAAATTGTTCCAGCTTACCTAAGCCTGTATAAAGCAAAAATCCAAAGAAATATAACAAATTATGGATATACCCAGTTCGACTAATAATAAATCTGCCATTTTTTGCTTTGGTATTGGCTATACAGGCCAGTTTTTGTTGGAATGTCTTAAGGTCAAGGGCTGGCAGGTTGGTGGAACGGTTCGTGATGCCAAAAAACATACGTATTTCAAGCAAAAAAACTGGCATGTTTATTTAACCCAAGGAAATAATCCTATAACAGATATTAAAAATGTTTTGGAAAATTTTCCTTATGTTATTTGGACAATTCCACCGGATCAGGGTGGGCACGATATGTTTTTATCCAATTACTACCCTATACTTGCTAATAACAAAATAGCAAAATGGGTAGGTTATTTATCAGCCACAAGTGTTTATGGTGATTTTCAAGGTGCGTGGGTCGATGAAGAAAGCATCACTTTGCCAACCACGGAACGTGGAAAAAGCCGTTTGGTAGCTGAACATGATTGGGTTAGCCTTTATCGAAAGTATAATGTACCGGTACATATTTTTCGCTTGTCAGCAATTTATGGTCCTGGGCGTAATGCCCTTCAGTCAATTTTATCAGGACAGGCGCGGCTTGTTAAACAAGATGGTATACGACCAGCACAAATTTTTAACCGAATGCATGTTGCTGATATTGTTGAAACATTAATTAAATCAATGCAGCAACCAAGACCAGGGGCTGTCTATAATTTAGCCGATGATTTGCCCACACCACCCGAAGATGTTTTACATTATGCACAAAAACTGCTGGGTATACAAAGTATACCTGAGGTGTCAATCAACCAAGAGACAATTTCACCAATGACACGCAGTTTTTATCAAGAAAGCAAAAGGGTTGCCAATCATTTAATCAAACAGGAATTAGGTATCTGTCTGCGTTATCCAACCTACAGACAGGGGTTGGATGGTATCTGGCATAGTCTTTTAACACCTGAAAGCCAGATGTCGATATGCTCAGGCCCCGACAAGCGATGATCGCCGTCATTAAGCAGTGTTAGGCAATTATTGAGGTTGGTGGTTCTCTCAAGCACTTCGTAAGACAGCCGCCACGGCACCACACTGTCGGCTGTACCGTGAAATAGCAATAAGGGTTGTGACAAGGCCTGCAGCTTGTTGCTACTTAAAACCAGATGCGCTTGTGAATCAGCAAGCAAGAGGGATGTTATTTGATACGGGGTCTGACTGTAGGGTGATTGGATGTGGGTTATGCCTGTTTTATCCAGCGCACGTTTCTGAGATAGCGATAATGATGGCCTGATCAAGCGTTCTGTGAAATCTGGAGCTGCAGCTAAGCCAATCAACCCCTTAATACGTGCCGGACGTATGAGCGCAAGTAGCATCATAAGCCACCCACCCATGCTGGATCCAACCAGAATCAGATCACCGGTTGTTAAGTGATCAATCAGAAATAACGAATCGTCACGCCACGCGCCGATAGAAGCCTGTGGATCAGGGCTGGAAAGACCGTGATCACGATAATCAAAACGCAGAAATTGTCGCCCATGATCAATGCATAATTGCCGTAATACGGATGCTTTAACGCCGCTCATCGACGATTGAAAGCCCCCTAAATAAACAATCCCAGGATTTTGTCCAGCCAAAAATTCGTAAGCCAGTTTTACGGAGCTGGGGTGGGTAATGAAACCAAATTTTGGTGGTCTAACATTCAAGGATTATAAGGTTTCAAGGGGCAGGAAGTGGTGGTGGATTATCGCTTTGTAATCTAAGCCAGGCAATTAAATTAACACGTTCTTGAAGCTTTTTAATGCCCGCAAAACTCATTTTTGTGTTGCCAGCAAAACCTTTGGGCGAGAAAAGAAACTGGTTTAATTCCTCGTAACCCCAATTTTTGTTTAATCCCAACAAGGCCTGACTATAGGCAAAACCATCTATATGACCAACTTTATTATTCACAATATTCCAAAGATTCGGCCCAATTTTGTTAGCGCCACCTTTTGTGAAAGTATGGCAGCTCGTGCACCGTTTGGCTACCGCCTCGCCAGCAGCGATATCGGCCTTGGCAAGCAAAGCGCTAACAGGCTCAATCTCGGACGCGGTTGTATTGGGTGCATTATTATTGGTGTTACTATCCGATTCTGTTGGCGTAGTTGCAGCAACAACAGTTGGTGTATGTACCAATAACTTGCCAACCTGCATGGAAACCATCACGGTAAGACCAGCCAACAGGAAAGCAGCGGCAATTTTATTCATGTCAAATGAGTTCATGGAAATACCATTCTTCGCACAACCTATAGATAACTTAGCATAATCCCTAAAAACCGTCGCTAGGCAAGAAAAAAATTACAAAGACGTTAATTTGTAAATCCCAAAACCAGTTAGATAAAAATACGTAATCACAGGACTTATTTATTAACGCGTCAACAGGATTGTAAATTAACAATTTCAAATTTTATTGCTTTAGTGTATATATTAAGACTATTTTCAATCACAGGGATTGGCCAGATTATCCCTATATTTACGCGGCATAATGCCGCATTAGGATATTGATCGATGCGCAAGCAGCAGCAACCAGCCAACAACATAACCCCAAAAAATAGTGGTCCGAAAAATATAGATAAAACTATTGTTTTGATTCCGGCACGCATGGCAGCTACCCGCTTACCGGGAAAACCGTTGGCTGACTTACATGGGCGCCCCATGATTGTTCATGTTTGGCAGCGTGCGGTACAGGCCAATATTGGGCGGGTTGTTGTTGCTGTTGCTGAGCAGGAAATTGCCAATGTCATACGCCAAAATGGCGGTGAGGTTGTCCAAACAGATCCAAACCTTCCTTCGGGATCAGACCGAATATATGCAGCTCTACAGCAGATAGACCCACAAAAGGATTACCAAATCGTTCTCAATCTGCAAGGTGATTTGCCAACGATAGACCCTAAAGCCTTAAAGCAAGCTGTACAGCTTATGGAAGAGCCGCACATTGATATTGCAACACTGGGTGTTAAGATTGTTAAAGAAGATGATCTGCACAATACCAATATTGTTAAGATAGCCGCGGATATTCCGGCGGGTTATAAGCGCGGACGGGCAGTGTATTTTAGCCGTTTGCCCGTACCATATGGGGAAGGTGATTATTATCATCACATTGGTATTTACTGTTACCGCCGTTTAGCTTTACAGCGTTTTGTGGCCGCTGCGCCAACACCCCTTGAAAAGCGTGAAAAGCTTGAACAATTAAGGGCTTTAAGTCTTGGACTTCATATTGGTGTACAAATTGTTGACACACTTCCCCTAAGTGTTGATACACCTGCCGATTTACAACAAGCCCGCAGACTGTTGAAAGGCGAAAATATCTTCTAACCAAAGAATAAAAGGATTTTAAAATGCAAAAAAGCTTTATTAGATTGATGTTTATATTGCTGTTGGTTTTAGGATCGGTCGGTTCGTTATGGGCGCAATCCAATTCCAAGGCGCGGCAAATTAACTATGATGTTTTGCGTAATGGACGTGTTATTGGAACGCATACCTTAACATTTAAACCGGAAGGCCAACAGCTACGCGTTATTGTTGATTCTGATATTCGGGTTAAGGGTGTTATTTTTACATGGTATACGTCAGATCACCATTCAGAAGAAATCTGGCAAAATAACCGGTTAATTTGGTTAACCAGCTTCAGTAACGACAATGGCAAGGAACGACGCCTTTTGTTTGAGCAAACAGCAGATAAAGCTAAAATAATTTATAACGACAATGAAAAAACGACTAAGCCTTGGATATTACCCAGTAGTCTTTGGCATCCTGATACAATTCGACAAACAGTTTTACTCGATACAATGAAGGGTAGGTTGCGGCAAATTCAGGTTCGTTCGGTTGGACAGGAAACATTAATGATTGGCCAGCAAGCGCTTTTAACCCAGCGCTATGAAATTACCGGTGACCTAAAGCGCCAGGTTTGGTACGACCAAAGCGGCGATGTTGCACAAGTTTCATTTCCAGCCAGTGATGGTTCAATAATTACCATTCGTCGACGTTCGCCATAATTTAGCCACAATTGGGTGGATGATGGTGGTGGGTTGGGTGTGTAATGATCAAGAAAGAGGAGTCAAAAGGAATGAATAAGATAATGATGGCAACGATGGTGGCGGTGGGGATAAATGGAATGAATGCATATGGACAGGAACAGCAAATAGGAATTGAAGCGCAAAGGGGTATTGCGGTAACGATTTACAACGAGAATCTAGCATTGGTGCGGGATCAGCGGAGTGTGGAATTTAGGAAAGGGATCAGCGACCTGGCGTTTTTGGATGTGAGTGGGCGGATTAGGTCTGAGACCAGTTTACTGCAGGTGGCTGGTGGTGGTGTTGGGATGCTGGAGCAGAATTTTGACTTTGACCTGCTGACACCGGCGAAGTTGTTGGAGAAGTCTGTGGGTGGGAAAGTTAGGATTGCGGTATGGAACCATGTGACAGAGACAGAGGATATAGTTGAGGCGGAGGTACTGAGTGTATCGGAAGGTGTGGTATTGAAGATGGGGGATCAGATTGTAACGGATATACCAGGGCGGATTATTTATGACAAGGTGCCAAGCAATTTGCGTGCGCGACCGACCTTGGTGATGAAGGTGGATAGTGGGGTGGAGGGGAAGAGGGTGGTGGAGTTACAATATCTGACGGGTGGTTTATCGTGGAAGGCGGATTATGTGGCGTCATTAAGTGGGGATGAGAAGCAATTGAACTTAACGGGGTTGGTAACCTTAACCAACCAAAGTGGGGTTACCTATCACAACGCCAAACTGCAATTGGTGGCTGGGGATTTAAACCTGGTGAAGGATGGTGGTGAAAACTATAGTAATCTGGCACCTGTGATGATGACTATGGATCAGAGTGAGAAACAGCTGCAACAAGAATCGTTATTTGAATATCATTTATATAGTTTAGAGCGGCCGACGACGATAGCCCAGAACCAAACGAAGCAGGTGGTGATGTTAACGGGTGTGGGTATAGGGGTGAAGAAAGAATATCGATTTGGTGGGATAACGAATGGGTATACAAGTGTGATGGGAGATCGTGCGTTGGTGAATGCATCGGTACGGATTAGCTTTAGTAACACCGAGGCTGGCGGGTTAGGGATGCCATTACCCAAAGGTATTGTGCGCGTATACAAGAATGACAGCAAGGGTCAGGCGATTTTTGTGGGTGAAGATAGGGTAGAACACACACCGAAGGGCGAGGATGTAACCCTAACATTGGGAGAGGCGTTTGACGTGACAGCGCGGGCGCGGCAGACCGAGTTGAGTAAGATCAGCAACAAAGTGTATGAAAGTGCGTATGAGGTTGAGTTTAAGAATGCGAAGAATGAAGAGGTAGAGGTGACATTGGTTGAAGCAGTACCGGGGGATTGGAAGATATTGAGAGAAAGTGTGGCTGGTATGAAGATTAATGCCCATCAGATGCAATGGAAGATTAAGGTACCGGCGAATGGGAAGACGATCTTTACCTACCGGGTGCGTGTAACCTATTAGCGGGGTTGGGTGATGGGGCATGGGGTGACCTGAATGTGTTGAGGGGGATTATGATGATGGTAGCGGTTGGGTGTGTCATGATCAAGAGACGGCATGTTGTGAACATGGCGTAACGATAAAGGATAAGAGGGGGCGAAATCTTTCCCCCTCTCTTTTCTTATCATTTCTTGTCTTTTCCTTTCCTGTCTTGTCATAAGACAGGACAGTGTCCATAGAACTGCAGGTAAATTTAAGTATCCTTGATAAAGGGTAACGATCTTTACTCTTCTAAACCAACCAAGGGTATTAAACTAGGCGTATTTTTCTTTAAGACATCGATAATTAGTGGCTAGAAACCATAAGAGATATGATGTAGTAAGTAGTAAAAAGTAATAAAAGCACCCAGCACTAAAAAATGTTCACCCACTAAAGCGCCCGATTCTTCGTAAGATGGCCATTTGGGAATTCGGAAAAGTCGGTTTAACTTGGATGGACCGGTAATAAACAGAACACTAAGTGACACAATAATTAACGAATGCCCAACCAGGTCAATTTTGCCAAAGTCGATAACGGCAAGTAAGAATACGACAATAAGTGGTGCTGTGGCTATTCTTGCAATAAAACCACTGTCAACCAGCATTAAAAATGGCAGGGTGAATTCGGTAAAAGCAGCCAGCAGCATAAAAGTTTCTTGATCAAGGCCCAAAAGAATGTGCGAATGCTTGGTCAGAACACCAGTGTACCAATGGGCGTATACAAATTTTTCAATACTTGCCCACATCAGGGTAAATACAACTGTTCCATGCAGAATCATTAATTTGGTTTCTTCATATTTTTTTAGTTTTTCTAAACTGCTGAAAATAAGAAAGCCAGCAACCCCAAGAAAAATAGGATAGTTAAAAGCGTGAAAGACCCCATAAATGGTCATGGCATAAAAATACAAAAATATAATGCCAAAACCAGCAATGAAACTTGTTTTTCGACTTATCAAGGCTATGGCCATTAATAATTGTACCCAAGAAATCCACTGTTGGTCCGTTTGCATTTCAGGGGTTAGAATAGTTCCGCCAATCAACCACAACGATATCAAGAAAAATCCCGCAGAAACCCGAAAACCATCAAAAATATATGGCTTGGCTTGCAGCAAAAAACCAACCATACGCGATGATTCAAAGCGGTCACCATAACGGCGATCTAGAATAAAGGCTGCATAAATAGGAATAATTAATACCGATGCAAACAAAAGCCAGTTTATGTCAAAAGCTTCGTGTAATGGCGGTATCTTTTCACCAAAATCGACTGTTGAAAACCACTGAACATGCGCAAAAACATTATTGCTTGTTAGTAATAGGGTCTGGAATAAAATAGCCAGGAAGAAAAGTTTTCTTGACATGATCAACCTCCTCGATAATCGGCAATCAAACATTGCTAATTATGGGAATTTTGTCATAAGCTTATTAACAAAAGGTGAAAATCCTGGCTACGTATATTATAAATCATAAAAAGCAAGTTTTTTATGATCTATTGTTTTGATAAATCTTGTTCTTTGAAAGAATATTGCTGATTACAGATTTCACAATGAACATGAATCATACCGTTAATCTGCATAAGCTTTATCTCGTCTTCAGGAAAAGATAAAAGCATGTGCTGAACTTTTTGACTTGAGCAGCGGCATTGTGCAATCAAAGGTCGTTGTGCTTCAAGATGCAGTGATTGATCGGTAAATAATAGCTTCAGTAATTGTTCCGAAGGTAATTGCTGATTAAGAATTTCATTTCTCTTCAAGGTTGATAAATATAACATTGCTTCATGCCAGCGCTCGGTGGCGTTGGCCTGTTGTACCGTATTTGTCGACGCATTGGGGGATAAGGGAATTTGTTGCAACAACACAAGACGCCCATACCACGAATTCTTTATGCGTTCAACCGCCAAAAATATCGATTGCTGCAGCTGTTCGGACTGGCGAAAATATTCTTCAATACACGCGCTAAGTGTTAGGCCGATTAATTCAACAATACCCTGATATCTTTTGCCATCTTCGCCTTGATCAACCGTAAAAGCTAAATAACCAGACCCAAAAATTTGCGGAATACTTAAAAACTGCTGGTCTGGTGTTTCTAAAATTGAATTGGGGGTGAATTGAGCATATCCCCGCATATGACCTTCCGCAGTGCAATCAATCAACAAAAGCTTGACCGGCCCAGACCCTTTAATCTGTAGTGTAAAAACGCCGCGATATTTTAAACTACTGGATAGGGCAGCAGTTATTAGAAGCCCCTCGGCTAATAGTTGCGCTACTGGGTGTGGATATTGGTGACGCGATAAAATTTCATCAAGCGTTTGCTTGAGTTCAATGACCCGGCCGCGCACGTCGCTTTTTTCTAAATAGAAAGGCAAAATGCCATCACTATTTTTGGTTGTGAAAATAGCCATGGCTTATTTCGGCTTTAAGGCAAGTTGCTGGCAGGTTAGTGCGATAATTTTAATCGCTTCATCAACATGTTGTTCTGTAATAATAAGGGGGGGTAGAAAACGAACAACATTATCACCAGCAATTACCGTTAATAAGCCATTCGCGCGTAATTGATCAACAAAATCGGTGTTTGCAACATGGCATTTTAGGCCAATCATCAAACCTTTCCCGCGAACGCTTGCCAGTATTTTGGGAAAGCGAGCCAGCAATTTTTCCAACTGTTGATGTATATAATCGCCCATTTTCACCACTTGCGACAAAAAGCCTGGCCCCAATAAAATATCCAAGGCAGCGTTACCAACTGCCATTGCAAGTGGATTGCCCCCAAAAGTAGTTCCATGACTGCCAGCTTGCATAACAGCACCAACTTTGGCTGTGGTTAGGCAAGCGCCAATCGGAAATCCACCACCAAGACCCTTGGCGACTGCAACAATATCGGGTTTTATGCCAGCCCATTCATGGGCAAATAATTTTCCGGTTCGCCCCATTCCGCATTGAATTTCATCTAAAAACAGTAATAAACCAAATTCGTCAGCAATTTTTCGAACTTCACGCAAATAATCAGCCGACAGGCTGCGCATGCCGCCTTCACCCTGAACTGGTTCGAATAAAATACCTGCTGTTTCTGGCCGAATTGCTGCGCGTAGTTCGTTTAAATTACCAAATGCTATCTGGTCGAAACCATCAACAACCGGGTCATAACCTTTTGAATATTTCTCTTGTCCGGTTGCGGCTAAGGCAGCTAACGTTCGTCCATGAAAGGCGCCCTCGAAGGTTATTAAACGGTATCGTTGTGGCTGGCCAATCTCATCGTAATATTTGCGCAAAATTTTAAAACCACATTCGATGGCTTCAACCCCGGAATTACTGAAAAAAACAGACTCGGCAAACGAGTTCTCTACCAAACGTGTCGCTAATCTGGTTTGATCAGGAATCTCGAATAAATTTGAACAATGCCATAGTAACTCGGCCTGCTTAAAAAGTGCCTGAAGTAGGTGGGGATGATTATGACCAAAAGCCGTAACGGCAATACCACTAACAAAGTCAAGGTACTTTTTCCCATCATTACCAAACAGATAGGCACCATCACCCTTTATAAAAGATAAAGCAGTGCGTTTATAAGTTGGTAACAGTACAGGAAATTTTGGATCTATAGTCATGATGTTATCGATCTTAGCCTTTTAAACGGTAACCGCTGTGAAACAGGCGGTAAACAATGAGAGTTAGGGCAACGCTGGTGCCACACAAAACAACAATCCCCAGCCACAATGAGCCGTCTGCATGGTTGGTAAAGCCATACCTGAAACCATCGATCATGTAAAAGAACGGATTAGCATGGGCAACTTGCTGCCAAAAGGTAGGAAGCTGGTGAATCGAGTAAAATGTACCCGACAAGAAAGCCAACGGTGTCACAATAAAATTGGTTAAGGCCGCTAAATGATCGTATTTCTGGGCAATCAAACCGCTGATAATCCCTAACAAAGATAAAATCAAACTGGCAACAGTACCATAAAACAAAATATAAATTGCATGATGGATACTAAGCGGGGTTAGCAACCACAAAAATAAACCAACCATCAGACCAACCAAAAGCCCCCGAGTAATACCACCAGCCGCCAGGGCAATGGTTAGTTCGGCGGGGCGTAGGGGTGGCATTAAAATATCCACCACATTACCCTGCATTTTCGATAAGATTAACGATGACGATGTGTTGGCAAAAGCGTTTTGCACCATAGACATCATCATAAGCCCAGGGGGTAAAAATACCGCATAGCTAATATCGGCAACAACTACAGTCTGATGACCGGTTGCAAGTGCAAAAATTGCATAAAACAACAAAGCACTAACGACTGGGGCAAAAAGCGTTTGGGTTGAAACGTTTAAAAAACGCCGAACCTCTTTCAAATATAATGCCCAAAGACCAAGCCAATTAAGCAAACCAAAACGCCGACTAGTTGGCTGATAAAAAGTAATTTTTGATTTGGACATTGGAAAGTTCCTAACAAATGGTTAGTTGTTTTTTGCTTTATAACCCATAACCGGTATCATGATTAATCCGGCAGTAACAAGTAACATTAAGCCAACCCATATGCGCCAGGTAAAATAGAATGGGCTAATAATGTTCCAAATAATACTTAATGCGGGTAAAGCCATAATGCTGGCTGCAGCAAGAAATATGATCTGACAGATAACCATCAAAAAACGTCGGTTGCGAAAATGCAAAAGCACGCTGGCATAACTTAGATAAGCTGCAAGAATTGATAAGGTACATGTTATTTTAAACATCCCCTCGATGTTGCTAAAAACAACGCGTCTGTTGGCAATCCAGATTATATATAACCACATTGCCAGTCCTAGCACGGAACAAACAGTACCGGTATAACCCAGAATCTTCAGGTAAGAATCATTGATCAACAAACCCGAAAATAGTAAACAGGCACTAAAAGCCATAACCGCAAAACTTGTCATAAGTATCTGCAGTTCAATACTATGCCTAAAATCACCAACCATGATCATATATACCCCAATAGCTAGGCTTGCTGCAAAGGAAATAAGGAATGTTGTAAACAATAGCTTGCGGCTGGGAAGTGGTTGGGTAACAGCGTTGTTCATCAAAATTGCTCCTTGCGGTAAACTGTTATTTTCTCAAAACAGCCCAAAGATAACAGGGGATTTTGATTGTGTCAAAGGCTCTAGGGCTCAGATATTTTAATTATTTAACTCTTTTTTATATATGACGACCAAAGACCACACCAATCAATCAAGCTAAGTTAGCGGCTGGTTGATAAAAAGTAATTTTTTATCTGGGGACTGGGCATTAGAACATTCCCAGCGAATGATTAATTGTTTATGGCTTGATTGGCTTTATAAGTCATACCATAGGCTATTGACCATGTTACAATGACCGCAATTATCGCGAATATGCCCAAGTAACTCAGATCTATAATTTCTATAACTGAAAGTGGGCCAGTCAAGTTTTCTAGCTTGACCAAGTCTGCTAGAATACCTAATGGCAATAAGCTAATAAAACCAGTAATCATAAGAATAGTTAGAGAGATAAAAAACATAAGTGTTGTATTACAGAAACGAGATAATAAGATGGTATAACAACTGAAGTGAATCGCCAAACCGGACAGTGTAAGTGATCCAAAAAATAATAACGACCATATCTGATCTTCTAAGCGAAATGTGTTAGATAGCAAATCGATGCTAGCTTTGTTGAACCAGATAAAATATACCCACATCGCCAGTCCTAACAGGGAACAGATAAACCCACCATAACCCAGAATTTTAAGATGTGAATTTTTAATCAACAAGCATGAAAAGACCAAACAAGCGTGGTGAAGCAAGTTCAATGCAAAAGTTGCTTTCAAAATGCCTTCTCGAAGGATTGAAGGGTTAATAATCATCAGAACTAATAGATACAACGTAGTTATACCTGAGGAAATCAGAATAACAAACAACCATTTAACATTGAAGTGTCCAGTTTTATTGTCGGCCATAAAGCTGCTTTTCTTACATGTATTATTACCAATAACAGCCTAAAGATAACAGGGGATTTTGGTTGTGTCAAAAAAGACGTTTGTCTATTGCAACTTACCCAAATATCTGAAAAACCCAATATAAAATTAAAAATATTGTGTCGTCTTTGCGAATTAGTTAAGGTTGTTGTACTACGGTTTATAAACCAGAATCAGGATTAATCCGATGACACAAGATAATCCCTCCAAGGATAATTGGGGAACAATCAAGCAGAAGCTTATTGAAACCAAACAACAATGGGCTAAGGAAAAGCGGCTGATAACAGGGACATCAGGTGATCGTAATCAAGAACGATTACCACCAGGCCAGCGGGAAGTTAAAAATTGGCCGGTGCTGGATTTAGGAATTCAACCCGACATAGCAGCGCAAGACTGGCGGTTGCAAGTAGATGGGCTTGTTAAAAAACCGGTTGCTTGGGACTGGAGCAAATTTCAACAACTACCATTGCGCGAATTTGTTTCCGACATTCACTGTGTAACCGCTTGGTCACGGTTTGACAATCATTGGCAGGGTGTAGCAACCCGTGCAATTTTGGATATTGTTACACCCCATGACCAAGCAAGGTTTGTTATTTGTCACAGCTATGATGGCTATACAACAAATTTAACCCTAGCTGATTTTGCAGCAGAAGATGCCTTATTAGCAGTAGCATGGGAAGGTAAACCAATTAGTCGCGAGCATGGCGGGCCAGTTAGGGTTGTTGTGCCAAAACTTTATTTTTGGAAAAGTGCTAAATGGCTTAAGCGCATTGAAATTACAGATCAAGATAAACCAGGCTACTGGGAAGTACGTGGATATCATAACCGGGGTGATCCTTGGGAGGAAGAACGTTATGGCCGTTAAGCAGGCAGTGCAAAATTTAAAGAAAGTGCTTGGGATGGTAAGGCCACCGAGGATGGTGTCAGACACCCCTATTACCAGTGTTTATGATTTTTCATTTCCCTTGCTGGATGGGACAATTCTGCGCCTTAAAGATTACCGTGGCCAAGTTATTTTAATTGTAAATACAGCTTCGCTTTGTGGATTTACCAAACATTATCTTGATTTGGAAGAATTATGGCAGCAATACAAAGATCAGGGACTGTTGCTTTTGGCGATACCTTCAAACGACTTTGGCCAGCAGGAGCCAGGATCTAGTCAGGAGATAGCAGATTTTTGCCAGCGCAATTTTAAAACGAGCTTTCCTATCACCACCAAACAATCAGTTACAGGTAACCATGCGCATTTGCTGTATCAGTGGTTATATCAGCAATGGGGAAGGCGCGGCTGTCCACGTTGGAATTTTCACAAGTTTCTTTTTGATCGGACGGGTCAAATTGCCGCGGGTTGGTCGGCCTTTGTTGGGCCACGCGACAAGCGGGTGCAAAGTCGTGTTGATGCAGTATTATTGCAGAAAATTGCGTAATTGCAGGGTGATAATTTTATATGTTAATTCTTTTAAAATTAACAAGGGATATGAAGCGTGGTTAAGGGTATTAAATCGGGGTCGCGGGTATTGGCCGTGCGGGTTAAAAAAGTGGCCGGACGCAGCGTTTCATCAACCCGGTGGTTACAGCGACAGCTAAATGATCCTTATGTTCATGAGGCCCATAAGGTTGGATATAGGTCGCGTGCTGCCTTTAAGTTGCGGCAGTTAGACGATCAATACCATTTTCTAAAATCAGGACAGAAAATTGTAGATTTGGGGGCGGCTCCGGGCGGATGGACGCAGGTTGCGGTTGAACGTGGCTGCAAAGTTCTGGCCGTGGATTTAATTGACATGCCTGCGATCGAAGGAGCGCGTTTTCTGCAGATGGATTTTAGTCAACCCGACGCACCGCAAAAATTATTACAAGAAATTGGCAGCAAAGTTCAAGTTGTACTTAGTGACATGGCACCAAACACAACCGGTCATCTTGGAACAGATCATTTACGTATTATGGCGTTGGCAGAAATGGCCTATGATTTTGCCAAGCAGATTTTAGCCCCGGGCGGAACTTTTTTGGTCAAATTACGGCAGGGCGGTGCCCAGCAAAGTTTGCTAGCTATACTTAAGCATGATTTTGGACAAGTTCGTCATGTTAAACCACCTGCTAGCCGGCCCGATTCGTCCGAGCTTTATTTACTTGCCTTGAAATTCAAAAGTATCGAAACCAAGAAATAATCACAAAAATGTTGTTTTGTTGATGGGATCGGTTTATAAATCGTACGTCCGCGCTTGTTTGATGATATTATTTAGAAATGCAGCAAAATCGCGCAGTACATCTGAAATCGCAATTGAAATTACAATTTAATCTTGGCAAAGATTTGATATTGCCACGAGAATACGCCATAAAGGAAAACGGAAATGAGCACAGTTGCCGGTTTTGCCGTTTATGAACATGGCATTCGTGCCACGGATGTCACCCTAGAGCAAGTAACCCAGCTGAAATGGGGCAAGGAGCGCTTTGTATGGATTGGCTTGCATGAGCCTGATGCAGAATTGCTTAGCAAAGTGCAACGGCTGTTTGGACTGCATGAATTGGCAATTGAAGATGCCCGGGTGGCGCATCAAAGACCTAAGATAGAATTGTATGGTAATTCGCTGTTTGTTGTTCTGCACACAGCACAAAAAACTGGCGACAACCCCATCGAATTTGGTGAAACCCACGTTTTTATGGGTAATGGTTATTTAGTGACTATTCGTCATGGCCCTTCTTCGGCTTATAGTGAAGTGCGGCAACGCTGCGAGAACCAGCCACATATGCTGCGAAAAGGCCCGGATTTTGTCTTATACTCGCTGATGGACTTTATTGTTGATAATTATATGCCAATTGTTGCCAGCATTAAAGACAGGGTAGAAGAGCTGGAAGATGACGTCTTTAAAAAACCCTTTGATTCGGCAACACTTGAGAATATATATAGCTTAAAACGTGATCTTATGTCGTTAAAACGAATCATCTCTCCCTTAACCGAGATGATCAATCGGTTAATGCGTTTTGACATTACGTTAATTGATCGGGACACGCATGCCTATTATCGCGATGTACAGGATCACGTTATTCGTCTTCTTGAAAGTATTGATTCAATGCGTGAATTGCTAACATCGGCTTTAGAAGCTCATCTTCTACTGGCAAACGTTCAACAGAACGAAGTAACTAAAAAACTTGCTGGTTGGGCAGCTATTTTAGCCGTACCAACGGCCATATGTGGAATTTATGGGATGAATTTTCGTTTCATGCCTGAAATTGAATGGGAATATGGATATTTTGTGGTTATGACCGGCATTATTAGTATTTGCAGTTACATGTTTTATCGTTTTCGCAAAGCTGGTTGGCTTTAGGGGGATTAATGTCGAATCCAACAACTTTTAAACAAGCTTGTCCTTTTCTTTTAACCACAAGCGGAATAACACCAGAGCATGGAATACCCTCAAAGATTATCGGGGGTCAGCCACAAACGAAAACCTGGAATCAGTTTAGCGATGCTCAGCAGCAGTTTTTTTGTGGTATATGGCACTCAAGCATTGGTTGTTGGCATGTGGATTATAGCGAAGACGAATTGTGTTTTTTATTAAAGGGGCGAGTCGTTTTAACAGGGGTAGACGGGCAAAAATATACCTTTAAAGCTGGTCAGGCTTTTGTAATCCCAAAAGGATTTAAAGGAAGTTGGGAAACGGTCGAGCCGGTTGAGAAAATATATGCTATTTATCAGCCACTATCAGGTGAATAGACCTATAGCCTATGACCAAAATTTTGGCCATTTATACTGGTTGTTAAGTGCTTAATGTTGCGCTATAATGGCGGGTAAGCTTTTATAGTATGGCAGGCGATGAATAATAATTTTTTAAAATTAGCCACTTATAACATTCACCGTTCTACGGGTACGGATGGCGCTTGTGTTCCTGAACGTATCGCCCATGTTATCAACGGGCTTCAGGCAGATATAATCGGATTGCAGGAGGTGGGTTGGTATCATCGTAAGGGTCGGCGAACGAATCAGTTCGATTTTTTACGGGAAAAAACAGGGTATGATATTGTTCCTGGGTTAGTGCGCGATCATGATAATGCCTGTTTTGGTAATGCGTTGCTAACAAGGCATCAGGTAAAAAGTTATGCCTGTCTTAATCTAACTGTTTCAGGTAATGCGCCACGTGGTGCTGTTCAGGCTATTTTGCAGACAAATCATGGTGCGCTTCAGATTATTATTGTGCATCTTGGGTTATCGCCTTGGGAACGATATCGTCAAATGAAAGTAATTGCCGATTTTATCCGAACGCAACCAACCATACCAACAGTTGTTATGGGTGATTTTAACCAGTGGTTATATCAAACTGAAGCTTCTAACCAAATTACCAACCTGTTGCCAGGGCATGTACATGACCTGACCTTTCCAGCCCAACTGCCCGTTGTTCGGTTGGATAGAATGTTTTTATCATCTAAAATAAAACTGTTAGGGAAAAAAGTTCTTAAAAACGAGATAACAAAAAAAGCATCAGATCACTTGCCGTTATTAGCTGAAGTGATTTGTTCATAAACTGGTTTTTCTAGGGAAGCACCACCTTGTTGTGGCAAGATTTTCTAATTCCTTATTTAGGAATTATTGTTGGAAGTATATTCGCACTGTTTGTATTAGGGCACATGCTGCGCCAGCGGCGGCCGCCGGCCAGTACAGTTGCTTGGTTACTTGCCATTATACTAATACCATATGTGGGTATTCCATTATACATTTTATTAGGCGGGCGCAAAATTCGCCGTTTGGCACGCCGCAAGAAAAAACTGTTGTTAGGTGGTTTTGAAGAAATACCGCTTGAAAAAACGGCGCTTGCCGATCGTTTTTTGCGTTCTTATGGGTTGCCTGGTGCTACGGCAAACAACCATATAGAATTTCACAATAATGGTCAAACATCCTATCAGGCGTTGATTGATTTAATCGACCGTGCTGAAGTTTCGATCCATATCGCTATTTTTATTTTTGCTGCTGATCCAGTTGGTCAAGATTTGCTTGAGCGACTTGAAAAAAAGGCTAAACAAGGAATTGATGTTCGGTTGCTTCTTGATAGTTTTGGCTGTCGCTTGCTGCCGAGTCGTCTTTTAAGGCCACTTAGAAGTGCGGGCGGGCGGGTTGCATATTTTATGCCAATGTTTTGGAAGTCGTTGCGATCGCATCTTAAATTTCCTGGAAATGCTCATCTTCGTAATCATCGCAAGCTTGTGGTCGTCGACGGGACAGAAGTTTGGGCAGGTGGTGCCAATTTAGCTCAGGAATATATAGGACCCCGCCGCTCAGCAAAACGCTGGAAAGATTTAACTTTTATCATTCGCGGTGAGGCAGCCAAGGTTTATCAAGAAATATTTAGGCTAGATTGGAATTTTGCCAGTAGCGAACAGATGGATAAAACTCTGCCAGCCCATCGCTTGGTTACCGGCGGAACAGAGACGATTCAAGTTGTGCCATCTGGACCCGATATACCTGATGACCCTTTTTATAGTGCTGTATTAACGGCTTGTCACACCGCAAATCATCGGTTGTGGGTTGTTACGCCATATTTTATTCCTGACGAACCTTTGCTGCAAGCAATGTCTATTGCTATTCACCGCGGGGTAGATGTACGGGTCGTTGTTCCCTTAAAATCCAACCATTTAGTTGCCGATATAGCGCGCGGTAGTTTTTTACGTGATCTGCAGCAAGCTGGGGGAACCGTTCTGTTGCATCGGGGAAAAATGATGCACGCGAAGGCACTTATTTTTGATCAAAATTTGGCTGTTGTTGGGTCAGCCAATATGGATGCACGTAGTTTGTTTTTCAATTATGAGGTAGTTAGTTTTTTATATAGTCCCCAGGCAATTGCAGCAGTCGATTCTTATATAATCAGTCTTTTGCGTCATTGTCGGGTTGGTGTCCGCCAAGCTGGCCGGTTTAGAGAATTTGGCGCAGGACTTATTCGCTTGATTGCCCCCTTGCTTTAATTAGGTGGGTATCAAGATACTTGATGAGGCACTAGATTGACTTCATCACTAATTTAGTGATGATAATGGAAGCGACCGAACTGTTCAAATTAGGGAATAAATTATGGTCAAAATAGCTGTGCTTAAAGAAAGTGCTTCGCACGAATATCGCGTTGCCGTTAGCCCAGAAAGCATTCGCAGAATAAAGGCATTGGGTCTTGATGTGCTTGTTGAAGCAGGAGCCGGCACTCGGGCTAATTTTACAGATGAAATGTTTGTCAAAGCTGGCGCGCTTATCGAGCATGACGTACCCAAAATTCTTGGTCAGGCAGATTTTCTTTTTAAGGTTCAATCACCTTATGTCAGTGAAGCTGAAAATATTGATCATGTTAAATATCTTAAGCCAGGAACTATTTTAATTGGGTTGTTATCGCCCTATACACAGCGCGACATGCTGCGGCGTTATCAAGAACAAAAAATTATTTCTTTTGCCTTAGAGCTTGTCCCAAGGACAACAAGGGCACAAACGATGGATGTTTTGTCGTCCCAGGCGAATCTGGCTGGATACAAGGCTGTTTTAGAAGCAACAAATCTCTATGCCCGCAGTATGCCGATGATGATGACGGCTGCGGGTACTATTGCGCCGGCAAAAGTAATGATCATGGGGGCTGGCGTTGCAGGATTGCAAGCCATTGCTACTGCCCGGCGGCTTGGGGCAATTGTGTGTGCAACAGATGTTAGACCTGCAGCAAAAGAGCAAGTTGAAAGTTTAGGTGCAAGCTTTATCGCTGTCATTGACGAAGAATTTAAGGCTGCTGAATCAGCGGGCGGATATGCCAAGCAAATGAGCGCATCTTATCAAGAAAAACAAGCCGCCCTGATTGCCGAAACGATTAAAAAACAGGATATTGTTATAACCACCGCGCAAATTCCAGGAAAGCAAGCACCAAGACTGATTACCAAGACGATGGTTGAAACAATGAAACCGGGCAGTATTATTGTTGATTTGGCGGTTGAGCAGGGCGGCAATTGCGAATTAAGCCGTGTTGGTGATGTTGTTGAACATCAAAAAGTTAAAATTGTTGGTTTCCCAAACATGCCATCGCGCTTGGCCGAGGTTGCCTCAAGTCAGTATGCCAATAACCTTTACCAATTTTTTCTATTGCTGTTTCACAAAAATGACCGTCGGGTACAAATACCGTGGGATGATGATATTGTTAAATCCTGTGCTTTAACGCGTGACGGTCACATTATTCATCCCGCTTTTCAGGTGAACACATGACACCAAATGAACTCATCGAACAAATTAAAAAACTAGCCGAACAGAGCGATAGCCTTAGTAATGGGTTAGTTAAGATAGCAGGCCAAGCGCAACAGATAATTTGGCATCAGGGTGCTAGTGGCGTGGATCACGGGCAGCAATTGGTTGTGGCTTTGACGGTTTTTGTATTGGCGTGTTTTGTTGGTTATTATGTAGTTTGGCGTGTCACGCCTGCGCTACATTCACCACTTATGGCCGTTACCAATGCCGTATCGTCAGTTATTATTGTTGGAGCCTTATTGGCAGTTAGCCAATCAGCCCCATTAATAACTCAAATTGCTGGTTTTACAGCTATATTGCTGGCTTCGGTTAATATTTTTGGAGGCTTTGTTATTACCGCGCGGATGTTATCAAAATTTCGCACAAAGAATCAGGTAAAGGGGAAAAAATCATGAACCTTACCCAGTCAGGATTGCTTTATTTGCTTGCGGCGGTTTTATTTATTTTCACCTTGCGGGGACTTTCATCGCCAACATCATCAAAATGGGGTAATTTTTTTGGCATCCTTGGCATGATTGTTGCAATCGTTACAACCATTTTAATGATACCCGAAATTGATTATGTTTTAGCGACTTCGGCGATTATTATTGGTGGTACAATCGGTACGGTTATTGCCTTACGCCTACAGATGACAGCATTACCCCAGTTGGTTGCCGCTTTTCATAGTTTAGTTGGGCTTGCAGCCGTTTTTGTGGCAATGGCCGCCTTTTATGCCCCGGAATATTACGGTATTGCGAATCAAGCCTTGGGGGTATCTGGTGTAACGGTTCATGGACAAATCTTTAAAACAGGTAGTCTGATAGAGTTGTCAATCGGGCTTGCTATTGGCGCTGTCACATATTCCGGCTCGTTAGTTGCTTTTGCCAAGCTGCAAGGGATATTAGGTGGGAAACCCTTGGTATTTCGCGGACAGCATACGTTAAATGCCATATTATTCTTGACGATCATTGCCTTGATTGTGCTGCTGGTGCAGCAACAATCTTCCTGGTTGTTGTGGTTGCTGGCCTTTGTAGCGGTTGTTTTTGGCTTTTTGCTTATTATGCCAATTGGGGGAGCGGATATGCCAGTTATCGTATCAATGCTCAATTCTTATTCCGGATGGGCTGCTTGTGGTATCGGATTTACGCTAAATAATTATTTGCTGATTATTACGGGGGCGCTGGTTGGGGCTTCTGGGGCTATTCTAAGTTATATTATGTGTAAGGGGATGAATCGTTCGATTATTAAGGTTGTGCTTGGCGGTTTTGGTGCAAGTGCATCGGGTGCAACAAATTCCAGCACACCCGACAAGCCGATTAAAACCGGTAGTGCCGAAGATGCAGCCTTTATTATGAAGAATGCCCGATTGGCGATTATTGTACCTGGATATGGAATGGCCGTTGCTCAGGCCCAGCATGTTCTACGTGAGATGGCCGATTTATTGAAAAAAGAAGGGGTACGGGTAGCTTATGCCATTCATCCCGTGGCCGGCCGGATGCCAGGACATATGAATGTCTTATTAGCTGAGGCTAATGTTCCTTATGATGAAGTGTTTGAACTTGAAGATATAAACCCTGAATTTGCAACTGCGGATGTTGCGTTTGTGATTGGAGCAAATGACGTTACGAACCCATCTGCTAAAACTGACCGCAGCAGTCCAATTTATGGTATGCCTGTTCTTGAGGTAGAAAAAGCCAAAACTGTACTTTTTATTAAAAGGTCGATGGCTTCGGGTTACGCCGGGGTTGAAAATCCACTATTTTTCCGCGATAATACACTCATGTTGTTTGGTGATGCTAAAAAAGTTTGTGAAGAAATCGTTAAGTCGTTGGCTTAGATTCAGCATGCCAGACCTAATGATCGGACATGGTTTAACAAGCGAACAGGAGATAAAATGCGACTCAATTTTATAAATAAACTGCTATTAACATTGATGTTTGTTGGTTTTTCAACATATGCCCAAGCGCAAACATC
>JAEUKQ010000050.1 GCA_016794225.1 Alphaproteobacteria bacterium
AAGTTTTCTGAGCCAGATAATACATGCCAAGCGATAGGATGACTCCAATAGGCATTTTTCCAAAAGACACGATGAAGTTCTTTTCCGTTTGTTTGCAAACAAACTACCAGCGTCCCATCTGCTGCAAGAGAGGACGTTTTATAACCGCCTGTGGTGCCATACACAACAACTTTATCGTCAGCTGTAATAAACAAACTTTTTTTTGATATACTAGCAGCATCGTATATAACCTGAATAGGGTCCAACTCACTATTTAAACTATCTACCTCAATTTGCCGCTCAAAATTATAAATCCAATTCTCCCGACCACGATCATCAATAGAAATAACCCTGAAAACTTCTAGCGGCTTTTTGTTTCCGTAAATATTTACATACAAGTTAGTTTTGTTAAGAAGCACAATATAACCGTTTCGGTCAAACTGGACTTGAGTAATCTTCCAACCCTCATGAATTGCTTTGCTAATAGGATAATACCAGTTAGGTAATAGTCTTTTATATAAACTTCTTGCTTTTATATCAACACCAACTTTTACAATCGTAGAATATCCATCAACATAATCTACCAAAAACTCTTTTGCCGAAATTATTCTCAAAACTTGTGAGAACTGTTTACCGTCGTGGACCTCACGATCAAGAATCAAAGGTTCTCCCCAAACACCATCTTTTTGCCTGGGTAATAACCAAGCAAAAGCACTTTTATCATCATTTTTGGCGCGTAAATCACATAATAACCACAAATCTTCTGCATCATCCGTATTAAAACGGCAGTTAAATAAATCGTAGTCAGTGGAAATGTTTAAAAAAAAATTTGGTCTAATACTTTCAACTCTACCAGTAATATTCTGAGAAAATGCATAAGATGCGATGACTGTACTAAGCATTGAAGCAAGTAAAAAATCAACCAGTTTAACCGAAAATTTATACAAGCTGTGTCTAACCATTATAAAACCTACTATAAAGTCGTTTTCACTCAAGCTTGGCGGTAAAATTACAGCTACTAAGTGCCGCAGTGTATATCTTCCTAAAAAAATTTCAAGCCATTAATGTAGTCAATAGCTCCCCAAGGTCAATGAATCTGAGCTAGATCAAGAGGAGTGTTTAAGAATATTAAATGATGAGAAAAGGTTGTAGATTAAGCAGCTATGAGTTATTTGAAAATATTTGTTGCCGTGCAAAAAACGACAGAACCAGTTTTTATAAATCTTTATCTAGCTAGAGTTTTTCATTAAAATATCCACAAGCCGCTTGCTAAAAAATTAGAAGAAAAGCCCCTTGGCAGATAGTTACTTATTGAAAGCTACTTCAGTATCGCTAGATGAGGCAAGAGAAGTGCAGTACGGCAAGAAAGTTGCTTGTCTTTAGATTATTAAAGCGAGAAGATTGGGTCTATGCGGCCATTGTTTATAATAACTAATCTTCAAGTTCATCACCCATCATCAAATCAGTCTAAACAGCACTGTTTATGGATATCTATCACTATTTTTGAGTTTAAGTATTATTTCATCAATTGTCGCAAACTCTTTGCCGACCAACGTAACCATACCAGCAAACGGTCATTAATCTCTTTCTTCGAGAAATGGTTCTCCAGCAACCCAATTAAGAACTTTAATCTTTTTAAAATATTATTTTTCCTAATTTATATCAACGCCCACTTTGATTTTGTAGATCCTTGGTTTAAGATCATACTCTTGAGCAGATTCTGGTTTTTGCTCAATGCCTGGGGCAAAATTGTAAATGAGCATCAGGAAAGACCCATCAGAAAAAATAGGGGTTAGTGTAACGTTTAAGGGATCAGCCCCTTCGCCTTCGCTGTAATACTTTAGGTACCCACGTGTCGGATCATCACCAATAATCAGTGGGTGATCACCCACGATACGATAGCTATGGTCTAACTCGGCCAAATACATGCTTGGTAAGGGTAGCTCTGAAGCCCCTTCTTCAGGCACTATGTTTTGCACGTATATTAAGCCTAGATTACCATTGGGTAAAATCAGGGTGTTTTTAGCTTCAAAATAGCTGTTTTCATAACCGTGATCGGGGAAAGAAATCGGATAATCGGGCTTTTTCTGGCAATTTTCATCAACGATGCTGGCTGTTAAATAAGTGCGGTCTTTTTCTGCATCATATAAGTCATTTATATAAACAAGATCATCATGAAACCCTTTAAAGGATGTATGCCAAAAATAATCTTCAAAGAATTTATTTTGCACCTGTTGCCCTGCTTGGTTTAAACAAACAAGATTGGTTCCAAATTTATTCCCGTCTACCACGGTAGTAAGAACAATATTCTGATTGGACGTAGTTGTATAACTCACATCCAAAATTGCCGTTTGTTCAGTTTGTTCACTTGTTAAATCCGCTGAAATTTTATAGGGAAATGCCCAAAGTTTTTTGCCATTTTCATCAAGCTTCAGCACCAATAAACCTGTTTGATATAAAATATCTGTTCTTTCAGTAAACCCTTGCATAAACAGGATAAAACCGCCATCCAAGGTTGAAACTGCCCCATGCACAAAAAGCATCTGGCCAGATGGAGCTATATCTTGTAACGATTGATAACCCCACAAAACTGGCAATTGAATTTGATGTTGGTGATTGAATAGTTTTGTCGTATCCAAAGCCCCAAGATCTTGGTTTTCACCGTCATTCATCGCCAATAGGCTGTTTTTTTGGCCAAATGCCAACATTTGGACCCAAGCGTTACCATCGGGTGCCTTCGCACTAATCATGGTATGATGATTGACCGCCCCATTAGGCTGTAATTCGGCTAAAAACATAAAAGAAAAATCACTTGGATTTTGTTCTTCAAGTTTTTTATAGTAGGATTGGCAAGTAATTGTGGCTGCAATAGTTAAACTGACAGGCTGAAAAGAACAATCAAAATAATCATATTCTTCAGACATGCTCTGCCAAAGGCTTGTTGAAACATCGGTTGCAGTAATTTGGCTGATGGCAGAAGATGTAATACAAGTAGCTGAAAAAAATAGAATCATCTGTAACGATAATTTTCTAATCATGCTTATGTCCTTTGCCGTTACCTATAACGGATGCAAAATTTAAAAGAAAAGTTGTATCAAGCCCCAGTTTTTTTGTTACTAATGCCACCAGCAATAAAACAGTGCAGGAATGCATTAATGAAATGAGAGCTTACTTTAAATTTGTGGCGTCCCCAACGGGATTCGAACCCGTGTTTTCACCGTGAAAGGGTAGTGTCCTAGGCCTCTAGACGATGGGGACAATAAAAGTTGGTTTTACCTTTATCCTTTTATCTTATGAAAATCAACTAATATTCGTCTATGGCATATTTTTGTTGAGATATCCCAATCCGTATTCTAAAACCACCATCCCTACTCCCCCGCAGACCATTAAGAAAAAATTGCCCTGATGCGGCGTTAACCATCTTGTTCATTATTCAGGGTAGTATATGTTAATTTTGAAAATCCACACTTGTTGGTATAAAAATGAACAAAACATTGCTCAAACGAACTTTATTAATTACATGCCTAATTCTTGCCGCCCTCGTTGTTGGTATAACCCTTGGTTATTTGCAAAGCCCACCAATTAAGCAAGGCAATCCTCAGTCAAGTCTTATTCAAACAAACTTCCGTTTGTTAAATGGGCAAAATAAGGTGGTAACCAATCAAGATTTTAAAGGTCGCTGGCAATTAATTTTTTTCGGCTTTACTCATTGCCCCGATATTTGCCCAACTGCCTTAGATAAAATGGCCTTGATTATTGAAAATTTAGGAAGATTCGGTCAACAGATTCAGTTTATTTTTATTACCCTGGATCCTGAACGTGATACACCTGCAATTGTAGCTGACTATGCACAGGGTTTTCATCCAAATATCATAGGTCTTAGTGGTTCGACCCAAGATATTAAAGAAACTGCATCAGCTTTTCGGGTATATTATACCAAAACCGAGCAAGCTGATCTACCAGATGGATATGGTATTAACCATTCTGGTTATTTGTACCTTATTAATCCAGATGGAGATTTTGATAGGGTTTATCGCTGGAACGAATCGGTTGCAGAAATTGTATCCAGTTTACGCCAATTGTTACGTTAGTTTTTGGGGGCTTTATGTTTCTTTCGTATCGCTTTTTTAGTTTGCTGTGTTGTTGTTTTATATTGTTTGGTATTAACAATACAACTATTGCCCATGATTGCCACAATAACGGCGTCATGGACATAAATAATGCCTGGACTCGGCCTACGAACAATATCAATCAACCAATAGCAATTTATTTAACAATTCGTAATAAATTGTCACTGAGCGACCATATAAGCAACTTTGACAGCCATATAGGACAAAGTATTCAATTGCATGAAACAGTTGAAGAGAATGGTATTTTAACTATGCGGATGCAACCCAATCTTGATATAAAGGGCAATCAAACCATAATTATGGAACCTGGGTCATTACATCTTATGCTTAATGGATTGACCGAACCTCTTAAAAGCCAATCGCGTTTTGATATCTATATTTATTTTACCCGTTCAGGCTGCTACGTTGTTCCTGTAACAGTTAGGTAAGCCTATCTATATCTAATAGGCTAAGGCTGCATCTTCAACGATAAACTGTATATCTTCGCGATCATTCCAAATATTTAGCCGCAGGGTTCCAAGCAAATGTATATGTCGGGACGGCTTGAGTAGATGTTGGCCAAGTGGCGTTTCCATTGAACGAAAAGCCATAATTTTAAAGCTTTTTCCATCCTGTCCAACACCAACACAGCGAATATGACGATCTGCTACTATATCTGCTTTAACAAGACGAATATCTGCAATGGCAAAACGTGGTTCCGGATTACCATAACCAAATGGTCCAATTTGCTGTAATTGTTGGTAAAAATCTGCAGTTAGGGAAGCAGGACTTAATAACCCATCGACCCATATAGTTTGTTGTTGAAGTCCAGACGGTAGCTGACGGGCTAAATGTTGGTTAATAAAGCTTCGAAAATCTTCCAATTGTTCTATACCTAGCGTAAACCCTGCAGCCATTGGGTGCCCACCACCCGCCTGCAATAAACCAACCTGACGTGCAGCAATAATTGCGGTTCCAATATCCAATCCCTGGACTGATCTTGCCGACCCTTTAGCTATAAACTCGTCTGTAGCGGCAACGAGAACCGGTCGGTGGAAATGATCCTTAAGCCTTCCAGCAATAATACCAATAATACCCTGATGCCATGCAGATGAAGTTACAAAAACTGCATCCGTGGACGCTGAAAATTTTTGGGTCGAAGCTATCGACATTGCCTGATCCAAGGCCGTTTTTTCTAATAATTGTCGTTCCTGATTAAGCACCCCAAGTTTTTGTGCTATTTCCCTGGCCTCGAGCTCATCATTGGTTGTTAATAATCGAACACCCAAATCCGAATTTCCCAAACGCCCACCCGCGTTAATTCTTGGACCCAATAGATAACCTGCATGATAAGAATTAGGGGTCTGATCCAAGGAAGCAACCGACATAAGGGCTCGAAGACCAGGGTTGGTTTGTTGCGCCATAACCTTTAATCCTTGGGTAACAAAAGCACGATTAAGGCCAATTAATGGAACAACATCACAAACCGTACCCAAGGCAACAATATCTAACCACTGTTTCAAATCAGGTTCACTACGACCCGCTGTATTATAAAAACCACGCAATCGCAATTCGCGGTTAAGGGCAACGAGAAATAAAAACGTCACACCAACCGCTGCTAATTGACCGCATGTTTTACGAATATCGCTGGGGGTATCAAGCCGGTTCGGGTTAATTATTGCAACCGCTTTCGGCAAAACTGCTTCAGCAACATGGTGATCGATAACAACGGTGTCCAAACCTATTTGATTGGCCTGATCAATAACATTGGTTGATGATGTTCCGCAATCAACTGTCACAACCAGGGTTGTTCCTTGCTGTCGCAGATTTTTTAAGGCATGAAAGTTTAATCCATAACCTTCCAACAACCGGTCTGGGATATAAAGACCAGCGGATATTTCCAGTTGATCTAAGAATTTTTTTAATAAACTAGCGGCTGTTGCACCATCAACATCATAATCAGCAAAAATGCACATGCGTTCTTGTTGCTCGATAGCTATAGCAACTCTCTTAACACCATCAGCCATACCCGGTATCACTAGCGGATCAGGTAAAAAAGCACGTAATGTTGGTTGCAGAAAATTAGACACCGCCTCAACATCAACACCCCGTGCCGACAACAGCAGCCCAATAATATCAGACAAATTCCAGCGTTGTGATATAGCCTGGGCTAACCTTGATGAGGCTAGCTGTTGCTGCCAACGACGACCTGTTAATGATCGTTCAACCCCCAAAAAAGAAGATAAAGATAACTGCTGATCCATTAGGAAGAAAAATGAGAACTGTTTTTACGGGTAAAATCGTGAAAAGCTTGAATAAATCTTACAGTACCGGTTTTTGATCTCATAACAACCGAATGGGTGCGACCATTTTGGCGATTACGTCGAACCCCCTTTAGCATACTACCATCGGTTACACCGGTTGCGGCAAACATAACATCACCACTGGCAAGATCCTGAAGTGCATATTTGCGGTTTAAATCTTTAATTCCACAACGTTCTGCACGTTTTGTTTCATCTTGGTTCCGAAACAGCAACCTTCCCTGCATGAATCCACCCGTACAGCGAAGGGCAGCCGCGGCAAGAACGCCTTCTGGCGCACCGCCTATACCCATATACATATCAACACCACTATCCGGCTGGGTAGTTGCGATTACTGCGCTAACATCACCGTCCCCAATTAAAACAATCCGGGCGCCTGTAGACCTAATCTGCGCAACAAGTTCAGCATGCCGGGGGCGGTCCAGAACACAAACGACAATATCCCCAACATCTACCTGACGAAATTTCGCAACAGCCTTAATGTTTTCACCAGGTGTTGCATCAAGATCAATTGCATTGTCTGGGATACCTGGCCCCACAGCAATTTTGTTCATATAAACATCTGGTGCATACAGAAAACCACCTGCAGATGCCATAGCAATAACCGCCAACGCATTTGGCCCCCCTTTAGCTGTTATAGATGTGCCCTCTAGCGGATCTAGCGCGATATCCGTTCTGGGACCGCCAGATCCAACTTTTTCCCCTATATACAGCATGGGCGCTTCATCGCGTTCCCCTTCCCCAATTACTACCGTTCCTTGAATTGCCAGACTATTTAAAGCACGGCGCATAGCATCAACAGCGGCTTGGTCAGCTGCTTTTTCATCCCCTTGACCCATTAATTTTGCTGCAGCTAAAGCCGCCGCTTCTGTAACCCGAACCGCCTCAAGTGCTAAATTTCTGTCCATTTTTTATAATCCTAAACATCCTGAACTGTATTTATCTTTTAATTAGAATGGCTTCTTGTGCTTCCAAGCTCTTGACGCTGCTGCTGCAATTGCTGATTAATTTTATTCCAATCAGTCTGGCTGACCGGTGGTTGCGTTGGGTAATTTTGTAACCGCGGAAATTGCTGCTGCTGACAAGCACCTAATATTACCGAAAATATCAAGACCATCAGTAAGAAAGTAATATCTTTAACGGCAATCAGTAAAAAACATTGTTTTGATAGGTCTTGCTGCTTCAGGCTTGAACTTAACATACTTTTCTCGCTTTGTTTAGGGGCAGAACAACTAGCTAATTACCTATTCCAATTAACCCATTAACATTTTTTTTTGAAACTTAGAACAACTTATCCTATAAATCAATCAGCAGTTTGGTATAATTGTTTGTAGTAGCTGCTTTTGCAACCTTTAAAACAGAGATACAACCATGAATGATTCGCAGCATTCCAGCCAACCCACGATGGACTGGGTATTACAATTAGGACAACAATCGCAAGAATTACTACAAAAATTTTTGCAACACCAACAGCATCCATCAATGGGGATGGAAAATTTCCTGAATATTGGCCAGGCTTTTCAAGAATATTTGGCCGAACTATTACGTAAACCAGAACGTCTTTGGCAATATCAACTTGCTTGGTGGGAAGAATACCAAAAATTATGGCAGTCAACTTGGCAACGTATGCTGGGACAGCCCGAGATCAACGCACATGCCACCAATTTAAATAAAACTCAGGATAAACGATTTAAAGATCAGGCCTGGCAAGAACATATCATTTTTGATTATTTAAAACAATCGTACCTGCTATCTGCGAAATGGATTTTAGGTCTAGGCCAAGAGGCTAAAAACCTAAAACCACAAACAGCTAAAAAGGTTGAATTTTATTTGCGTCAGTTTGTTGATGCCCTCTCACCAAGCAATTTTATTTTAACTAATCCGGAAATTTTGCGCGCCACACTAAGCAGCAAGGGGCAAAACCTTGTTCAAGGGTTACAAAACCTATTGCGTGATCTTGAAAAGGGGCGTGGACGTTTACAAATAACAATGACTGATCCAACGGCTTTTAAACTTGGTGAAAACATTGCAACAACAGCTGGTGATGTGGTTTATCAAAATAGCTTGATGCAATTAATCCAGTACCGTCCCCGCACCGAAAAAAACTATCAAGTACCATTACTGATTATTCCGCCATGGATTAATAAGTATTATATCCTAGATTTACGGGATAACAACTCATTCGTCCGGTGGGCTTTGGACCAGGGGCATAGCGTTTTCATGATTTCCTGGATTAATCCAGACGCAAAACTAGGCAGCAAAGATTTTGAAGATTATATGAAAGAAGGGATTCTTGAAGCCATCCAAGCCATTCAAAAAATTACCGGCGAGAATGGCGTCAATGCTATTGGTTATTGTCTGGGCGGTACCCTGCTGGCCAGTACACTTGCTTATATGCACGGACAGAAGGGTAAAAACAAAAAACAAACCCCTTTTATTCATAGTGCAACTTATTTAAGCACCTTGGTGGATTTTGCTGAACCCGGCGAGTTAGGCGTTTTTATTGATGAAATTCAGCTGCAAACGCTTGAAAAAAAGATGGAGAAAACAGGTTATTTGGACGGGGCTGATATGGCGACAACGTTTAACCTGCTGCGGGCGAATGACCTGATTTGGAGTTTTGTGATTAACAATTACTTACTTGGGAAAGAGCCAATGCCGTTCGATTTGCTGTATTGGAATTCCGATTCAACCCGTATGCCGGCTAATATGCACCGTTTTTACCTACGGAATATGTATTTGGATAACAAGCTTGCAAAGGGTAAATTAAATTTCGCAGGTACCGTTTTAGATTTACGACAGATTGAAACTCCAAGTTATATTCTGGCAACCAAGGAAGACCATATCGCCCCTTGGAAATCGGTTTATGCTGCCACCCAGTTATATAAAGGGCCTATAAAATTTGTGTTAGGTGGTTCAGGACATATTGCGGGGGTTATTAATCCACCATCTGCTAATAAATATGCCTTTTGGACTAACGAAACATTCAGTGCCGAGCCGGACAAATGGCTTGAACAGGCAACACAGCATGCTGGTTCATGGTGGAATAACTGGGCTGAATGGATCAGTGGTTTTACCGGTAAATCGGTCCCGGCAAGACAACCAGGTGACCATGGGTGGAAAATTATCGAGCCGGCACCAGGTAGTTACGTAAAAATTCGCTAATCGCACTGAAATCTAAAGGCTAGGTATAAACCTAGCCTTTGTTTTTTCTTTTACGGTTATACTTTTGACTTAACCTCGATCTTCTTAACTTTATTTGCTGAGTTGGCGTTTCTGGGCAACAAAATCGTTAGAACACCTTTGTCAAAACTTGCTGAAACCTTGTCCGATTGAACATCAGCGGGTAAAACAAAAGAGCGCATAAAAGAACCATAATACCGCTCTTGTAAGTGATAGCCTTTGCGATTCTTATCTTCCTTGTCGATCTTTTTTTCACCTTTAAGAACTAATGTTTGGTCATTTATTTCCAGATGAACATCTTTCTGATCAACACCTGGTAATTCAGCAATAATTTCATAAGATTCGGCGTTTTCACGAATGTCCACTTGTGGGGATAAACTAACATTCTTCAATTCAGCCGGGCTATCAAAACCACGCCAGGCATGATCAAATAGCCTATTCATTTCACGCTGCAATGAACTGAACATATCGATGCTGTCATTTTGCAAAGCACTTGCTGTCCGATTAAACGGGATTATTGAACGAAAATTCATGATATTTGCTCCCTTTCTATCTGGTATTTATTAAGATACCCTATGTTTTGCAGATAGGAACGGTTGTTAAAAACTTCAAGAGTGGTGAAATAGAGTAGCAGTACTATCAACCAAATAGAAAATTTCCTAATAGACGCCCTGGCATCAAAGCCCCTATTCCTGCACCAATCAAGGCTAGAAAATAAATACTGATCATACTAATTTGATGACTGCGGATACGCCCATTACGGATATGCCTTATGGCTTGTACAAGCATGGCTAGGCTGAAAACAGATAAAAGATGAATAAAATTG
>JAEUKQ010000051.1 GCA_016794225.1 Alphaproteobacteria bacterium
GCAATAATATTCTTGGATGATAGAGCAATGTCTTTCTCAAAAGAACATCACCTATGAAATTAAAATACCGCCAGCTACGAACTGGCGGTATTCCCACTTCTAGCGAAGCAGTTCAATAATATGTACCATAAGCGCGATTAACGCTATTGTTACACTTATTGCTTGGATGATAAGAGCTTCTTTGCTCAAGAACCTCACCTCCTTTACCAAATAAAGATTATTTGGCCCGCATATTTTCCTCGATTAAACATCGCTGGTCAATATGAAGCAGGGGAGAATATTTATTTTTAAATATTGAATTTTTCCTTATATAACCTTGATTTTATCCCAATAAGCAAATTTCTTGCTGAAATCTGAAATCCATGATAATAAAAGAACAAATAAGGAACATATTGTGAGGAGTATGATCCATGAGTCAAGGTTTTAACCTGTGCATTGAAGTTGTGCACAGGCAGGAAGAACGTGTGCTTTCGTTGAACCTAGAAGTTGGAATCGATCTTTTTCAAGATTGGTTTTTTAAAAGTACATATGGCCATATCACTAGAAGTTCGCTCGGAACAAAACTAGAGATTAAAAAAGCTGTTTATAACTGCCTTCAAGAACGCTTAAAGGAATTTTCTTATTATGGAAGTATAAAAATAAAACATATTGATGGTGGTCAAGATTGGTTGGACTTTCTAAGGCCCCTTTTAACAAAGAGCGGTAAACTGTCGCCCTATCAAACCCCTCAAACAGGGTAAAAGTAGGATAAACCTTTTTTAATTGATAAATTTAATAAGCGGCTTAATCTCGCTTCTATGCATAAAAACCAAGATCACGCCAATTATGAAAAAGTAGATCTAGAGCTGGAAGAGCTGGTTCTTAGGATGTTAGCGCTTTGTCATATTGGGGTCATGATAGCTGCAATTGGTGCAGGATTTGCACGTAAATTTACTCCCGATTCTTCAGCCTTAGATTGGATGAAGTTCATCTTAACTGCCAGTAATATTTTTATACCTTCACTAGTCTATTTTCGTAAAACACTTGAACCTTTGAAAAACGTAATTTGGTATTTCATTGGCCTCAGTTTTATTTCAATTTATTTTAACTGGTTTTTTTAATTTAATACGTCTCTGCCTAGCAATTCCCTAATTTTCTACGTTAAAAAGCTTCTCTTTACATTTTCCCAAGACCGTAGTAGTAATTTATTAAAAATAAGCAATCATCAAAAGTTATTGCAAGTGTAATACAGGGATCCATTCAATGAAAAAACTCCTATTTTCCTTAGTTTTCTTCTTTATCAGCGGTACTGCTATTGCCTCAGAATGGGGCTGCCAAGTTGTTTTATGTTTGAGTAATCCTGGTGGCCCGACTCAGTTTAAAGAGTGTGTCGAACCAATTGAAAAGCTTTGGGAGGCACTCGCTAAAGGCAAGCCATTTCCAACTTGTGAAGAAGGCGGAGTAAGCATGTCGAAAATCGGCTACGAACCTTACGAAGCTTGCCCAACTGATTTTTATTTAACCAATATAACAACTCATGAGGAATACAAAGATCATGGGCGTGTAGTTCGCACCGCGGTTTGCCGTCACCGGACTCAGACGATCAAAGTGGCTTGTGATTGGGATGATAAAGGGGGGATAAACCGAGTATGCGAAGTGCCTTATGATATTCCGGCGCGTTTAAGGGACAAACCAAATTACATTGATATTTCTTATAATGGCGGTAGTTTTAGAACATGGTTCAAAATGGGTAAATAAAAAATCAACAATTCAATCTTAGGGACTTATTATGAAAAAATACGCGTCGCTTTTTCTTCTTACTTTACTGGCTGGTTTAACAACAATGGAACCGGCCTTTGCAGCTACTATAGATAATGTTGGCGGGGTTCTGCAACGAATTATTGAGCTTTTAACCGGAGTTTGGGGAACATCGATCGCGATTATTGCGGTGGTCATTACCGGGTTTGCTTGGATGTTCGGGGGCCTTGATATTCGCAAGGCCTTTTTTATTACCATCGGCATTGCGATGGTGTTTGGAGCCCCGCAAATTGTGGCCATGATTCAAGGAAAATAAAACGTGGATGAGCAGATAAATCAGCATACTTTGTTTATTGCCTGCACCCGGCCCGCTATGTTTTTAGGCGTGCCAACCGGCGCTTTTATTCTAAACGGGTTGTTCACGATGATTATTTTTATCATCAGCAAAAACTTTGCTTATTTACTGCTCGCCCTGCCAATTCACTATCTTTTTCGCCTTATTGTTCGAAAAGATGTGAATCAGTTTAACATTCTTTATCTTTGGCTGCAAACGAAGGGGAGGGGAAGAAACAAGCCTTTTTGGGGCGGAACGTCGATCTCTCCCTTAAGTTTAAACTCCAAGAATTCAAGGAAGCTAGCATGGGAGGAATACCGTGTTAGCAAAAACTAAGATCATCAAAAAAGAACTGGATGATATTGGAATTTATTTACCCTTCTTAAGGCATATTAATCGATATATGATGATGCTTGAGAACGGGCATATTATGGCTGTCCTAAAATTAGACGGCATAAGTTTTGAAACAATTGATATAGCAGATATTAATGCTCTTAATAATCAGCTAAATGTAGTCTGGCGAAACATTGCGTCCGATCAATTATCGCTGATGCATCATCTGATAAGGCGGGAAGAAAAATCTTACCCGGAAGGAGATTTTACTTCAGCTTTTGCTTCTCAGTTGAATGATGCTTACCGGCAATCAATTGTTAACACCAGGTTGTTTGTGAATGATTTGTATTTAACGCTTGTTTGGCGGCCACGTGATGCATTGAAACAAAAAGCCGGTGCCTTCATGGCCAAAATTAGGCGAAGTCAAAAAGAAGGTGTTGAGGCCGACGAGGCCGAAATTAAAAGTTTTGAGGAAATCATTCGCAACCTCGTATCATTCTTGCAGCATTATAATCCCCGTGTTCTTGGGGTTTATCCCCGCAAAAATTTTACGACTGAAGAAGAAGTTTTATTTTCTGAGCCATCAGAATTTCTTAGGCAAATTCTGATAGGGACGCTGGAACCGGTGCCGCTGGTACGCGGTAAAATTGGCCGTGCCATTCATACGGACCGCATTGTTTTTGGCCACGCGGCCTTTGAGATTAAAAAGATTGATCATTCCCTATTTGGGGGGGCTCTCGCCTTCCGGGAATATATGCCAAATACATGCCCAGGCTTATTAAATTCAATCCTTTCCGCCCCATTTCCTTTTATTTGCAGCCAAGGCTTCAATTTTCTTGGTAAACCTGAGGCCCGCGGCAAAATGGTCCGAAAACAAACTGTAATGATTTCAAGTCAGGAGCGCGCTCACTCCCAAATCAGTGAGCTTGACGACGCCTTAGATGATCTTGAGTCTAATCGTTTTGTAATGGGTGAACACCATTTTTCTTTAACAATTTATGGGCAATCTGTACCTGAGTTGGAAAGAAATCTGGCCGAAGGCCGCCGCCGGTTGGCGGACGCCGGCGCAGTGGTTGCCAGGGAAGATTTAGGTTTGGAGGCTGCATTCTGGGCCCAGTTTCCTGATAATCGTAAATTTAGGACAAGGCCCGCTCCAATCACCAGTAGAAACTTTGCTGATTTAGCCAGTTTTCACACCTATCCGGCTGGCCGGAAAGACAACAACCATTGGGGTCAGGCGGTCGCCCTGTTAAAAACGGCTAGCGGCTCGCCCTATTATTTTAATTTTCACGTGCATGATCTCGGCAATACCTTTATTTGTGGGCCGTCAGGCAGCGGCAAAACGGTGGCCCAAAATTTCTTGTTGGCGCAGCTTGAGAAATTCAATCCGCAGCGTGTTTTCTTTGATAAGGATCGCGGCGCTGAAATATTCATTCGGGCTTGCGGCGGAACATACTTAACCTTGCGGAACGGTAAGGCTACCGGGTTATCACCTTTGAAGGCATTAGAATTAACCCAAACCAATTTGGCCTTTCTAAGAAGCTTTATCCGCAAACTTGTGAGTGTTCCGGGCCGCAATTTGTCGGTTGCTGAAGAAAAGCGCATCGATTCGGCTCTTGATGGTCTAAAACATATTCCGCAACCACAGCGTTCTTTACTTGCTTTGCGTCAACAACTGGGCCAGCAAGACCCCGAAGGAATTGGGGCCCGGCTAGAAAAATGGTGTTATGGCAAAACATTAGGTTGGGTTTTTGATAACACGGCCGATCAATTAAGTTTAAATCAGAAGCTGATGGGTTTTGATATGACCGAGTTTCTGGATAATGCCGAAATCCGTACGCCCTTGATGATGTATTTGTTTCACCGGGTTGAGCAATTAATTGACGGCCGCCGCATTGTTATTGACATTGATGAGTTTTGGAAAGCCCTAGGAGATGAGGCTTTCCGGGATTTAGCTCAGAATAAATTAAAAACCTTCCGTAAGCAAAACGGCCTGTTGATATTTGGCACGCAATCACCGGCCGATGCCCTTAAATCGGAGATTTCGCATACCATTATCGAACAATGCCCAACCCAAATATTCTTTCCAAACCCCAAAGCCTCACAGCATGATTATTGCGAAGGATTTAAGCTGACCAGACGGGAATACTTTTTAATCAAAGAAGACATTATCCCTGAAACTAGGCGCTTCCTAATCAAGCAAGGAAACTATTCAGTTGTGGCTGAACTCAATTTAGGAGGAATGAGGGACGAACTTGCAATTTTGTCAGGTACCACCAAGAACGTGGAATTGCTTGATCAAATTCGTGAAAGGGTGGGCGATGACCCCGGTCAATGGTTACCGGTATTTTTAAACGAAAGAAAAAATGCGTAAGGAGAGAAGCGCCATGGAACTTATTGAAGACAACCAAGATCATTTTACAATCAAGCTTGATTGGAAACATGATTTAAACGTAATTTTTGCCATTCTAGCCTCAACTGGCAACTTCGATCAAAATCTTAATCAAAGTAATGGTCAGCCAAACATTAATAAAGTGAATATTCTCAAAAAAAAATTCTTTCGGTCCAACAAACTTGATGTCCAGAAAACAATAATTCGGAGGAAAAAACATGCATAAGTTTATTCAAAGAGCAATTTTGGTTTGTGCCGGTGTTATTTATGCCAATCAATCATTAGGGCAGGGAATTCCGGTTTTTGATGCTACCCAGGTGGCGCGGTCAATTGAACAAATTCAAAATCAGCTGGAACAGCTGAAAAAAATGGAAAGCCAATTAAAAGAAGCCCAACGTCTGTATGACAGTTTTAATAAAACTGGTAATATTAACGATTTATTGGCGTTGTTAAATGACCCAAAAGTTAGGCAACATTTGCCGGCCGATGCCCAGCAATTAAGCCAGTTGTTGCAGGGAAAAAATGTCAGTGGTTTTGGTGATATCAGCAGCCGTGCCCAAGAAATCCGAGCTGCCAATAGGCAAATGGATCAAGAGAAGAATATTACCAGCTTTACGGGCCTTACTTCCAACCCTGCAAACGACTTTTATTATCAAGAATTAGAACGGATTGGCATTAGAACAGCAACCCAAATGGCGATGGGCGAAAAAATCTACACCACCGCCACCACACGTCAGAAAAACATCCAACAGTTAGCTGCACGTGTCAGTAGCGCCACCGATTACCGTGAATTAGCCAATGTTCAGGCGATGATCCTTTTGGAAATGGCCTCGATGCAAAACGAAATGCTGAAAATTCAGGGTGCAGTAATGATGTTTAAAGCTGACGAAAGCCTAGATTGGCAAAGAAAAAATGAGGGAAATCGTCAGCAAGCTACTGACTTTCTTAAATCATTTACTCAATAAAAAGGGAACTTTATAAATGAAAAAAACTCTAATATTTGCATTACTGATGCTTGCCGGTTGTGATGATTCGTCCAACTCATCTGCCAATTCTAATGCGGATTGTCTTCCCCCAGCAGTGCCTTTTGATACAACAAAGACCCCGCCAAAAAATCCTTGTGCGGATATGATTAATAAAGAGTTGGGGGATACTTCAATTGCATTATCAACATCCAATCAACCAAGGTCGGTTGAGTTTTTTATGAAACCAGAGAATGATGGGGAAAGGCGAAAAATCACCTCCTCATGTAATCGCAATAATAACCAACATCCGGAATGTGTAAACGCCGGACATGCTACAGCCTTTATTCTCGTTTATGAGAAAATTTCTGGGGAACCCTCGGTTGAAAAATTTCTGCAGTCAGAGAGTTATCGAGCCACTGCTTCTTGGTATTGTCCAAATCCAACTATCAAGAACCCAAAAAATTTAACAAAGATCCCTTTTGATCACCCCATATGCCAAAATTGGTTAACAGCTATTAGAAGAATGTACAAAGATTGCGTGGCTGTTAACCCTGATTTTTCTTTATTTGGAGGTAGTACACTAGAATGTCAAAGTGCTGATAGTACCCTTCGGGCATTTGGAGAGATTAACTAATACAAATAGGCCAGTCATAAAAATTAGAGAAATATCTTAGCATGGCAGAAGAAACAGATTTTGGAGTTTATACATTTCTTTATAAGAATATTAATGATTCTATAATTAATACTGTTTTTTCCCAAATATTGCGAATTTCTGGAATTATTCAAGCGCCGCTTAGCGTTGCCATGACTTTATATATTGTTTTATATGGCTGGATGATTTTAAGGGGCGATGTCGACGAACCAATGACGGCATTCTTAAAACGTTGCTTAAAACTGGCTATCATTTGGTATGTGCTTATAAAGCCATTATTCTTTTGGCAGATATTTGGAAAAGTAATGCTTCACACCTTGCCAAATGACATTATTACTGCGATTACTGGAAAACTGGCAGGAAATCCAGTTGATGCCTATGCTAGCCATGGGTTTCAAGCTGCTGGTAACATGTGGAGGGCCGCTGAATGGTATGAGATAGGCACTATATTATTCGCAGGGATAGTTGTGATATCAACTGCTTTATCTAGTGTTGCAGCTTTCTTTATTTTTGCCATGAGTGATATGGCTACAGCGATGTTATTGATTCTTGCCCCATTTTTCATTTGTTTGTTACTATATGAAAGAACCAATCGCTGGTTTGAGGGTTGGTTGTCCGCTTTAGTAACATTTGTTCTTTTAAAAATTCTCCTGATTTCGTTGCTAAGTCTTGTCCATAAAATCCTGGAGGATATGATGAAATTGTCCGATGGTTGGGAGACAATGGTGCTAGGTGTAAATGTGTTAATCGTTTATTTTGTCGGTTTCTTCATTTTCTTAAAATTATACGATATAGCTGCCTCAATAGGCGGCGGTCCCGTCATGAGCGGAATGGGCGCTACTGCAAATGCGGGTATTAAAGCTTATAAAAGATTCCAAGAGAGACGTAAGGTTGGGCAACAGGAAAAACAAAGTAATCAAAGTTCGTCCGGCTCATACGCCTATGCCGGATCATCCGGTTCTGCACCGGCGGCACCTTCCTCGTCCACCGGTTCAGCTGGCACCAATAAGGCGGCTAATACAGGCAAATCAGGCGGGTCATCAGCACCGTCAACATCGTCGGAAGGGCCGCCATCATATACGGCGCCCATTTCATCGGCCCGGTCAGTGCCGGGTGCATGGAGGACATCGTCATTTTCATTGAGTTTCGAAGAGCCGGTAGGGGAGCTGGGAGGTTATTCGGGGTCAGCAGGGCTGACGGGGGGTGCAAGCAAACCGCGTAATTCAACCCGCACCCGCCGATTATTAACGCCGTCAGCCACACCAGCCGGGTCTGCGGCAACATCTAGCACACCTGGCAATCCTGGGGCTTATGGAGGGACTGCATCCCCTGGATCAACCGGATCATCCAATCCAACAGGAGAAGCATCAAAGTCATCAGGATCTACCCAATCTACTAGCCCGTCTGGATCATCAAATTCATCTAAATCCTCAGAGACTTCTGGGTCATCCGGATCGTCTGGTTCATCGGGATTATCGTCAGGATCTTCCGGATCATCAACATAAGGGGTACCATTAGATGCGACAAGTTCCTGCAACAGAAATTCAACAATGTCTGGACGAATATTTAATCAATATTGACCGCGACCCGGTTCATGTTAAAGTTTCCGGTGTTCGTTGCCCTGATGCGGTGATTATTTCTGAAGGTGAATTCCGGCGGTTGAAACATGCCGAAAATTCATTTCATACTATACGTTCCATTGCTAGAAGGTTGGTTAGCCGCCAATCATTACCCGATAAAAAAATCAACCTTAACCATCATAAAACAGGAAGGAAAAAATGAACATAAAAGCTATTATCTTAGGTACATTATTTGTTTCTGGTTTTGTGGTAAGCGGTTGCAGTGAAACACCCGAAGAGAAAGTCAGACGTGAGGTAAAAGAAAAATGTGAAGCTTTCGTTAGGAGTGCTGCCCCACCTACCGAGAGGGAAGAAAATCTTCAAAGAATAATCAATGAATGTACTGAGCACGATACCAGAATTGGATTGGAAAGACTAAATCAATCACAAAGTAATTAACTAAGGGGAGAGATTAAAAGTGTTTAAGAAAAAATATATGCTTACTATTGGCCTTTTATTAGCTGGTTGCGATAGCGGGCCCAAAGATACGGCTTATTATTTGAATAACGAATCTGAGCGACGTGAGATGCTATCACGCTGCGAAACTGGACCATTTAATTTTGGTAATCGGGAAGGGCCAGCGCCGGAAGATTGTAATAATGCAAAACTAGCCCAAACGCAGCTTAATATTTATAAAATGACCAGCCAACAAGACAGTAAAGAATATTTCTTTAATAACCCTAATATACGAGAAAATGTTATTGAACAATGTATGAGAGTTCAAAGAGTAGACGACTTTATTCTTCCTTGTGCTAACGCCTTTAACACTGAAAAAGAAATTCGAGTTAATGTTTTAAAAAGATTAGCTAAAGGAATCGAAAAAGTTGAAGATTTTGTGAAAGATAAAAACCATGCCATTAGCCAGTTTATTACACATTGTCGAATGAACGAGCCCTATTTAAATAAAGAAACAATTTGTGTGAATGTTAAAGAAGCTGATCGTCAAGTAAAAATTATAAATCTAGAAAAAATGACGAACGGGAAAAACAATATCGAATTCTTCTTAGCTAACCCCAATGTTCTAAGAGATGTATATGGTTACTGTGATTTTTACAGTAAGGTACCTGATGTGGCTGATCTCATTAAAAATCATCCAATTTGCAAAAACGCTACTATAGCAGCTAAAAATTATTAATAATTGGAGCGTTTTTCTAATTATATCATTAAAACAGGTTTCACACACCAGTGTACTAATACTATAAAACAGTTATTAACAATTTAGGGAGATTAGATATGTTCATGTTAATTTTAGGTTTGGTATTAATTGTTATTGGGTTGTTATTAGGGTTAACCATCATTGGTTGGATTATCGGGGCGCCACTGCTTATCATTGGTTTGATTATCGTTATTATGGCGATTATCCAGCTGACGGGCAAGGCCGTTGGTAAAGGGGTTAGGGCTGGAATGGACGCCGCAAAACGCGAATAACACAACCTTGAATTTAGAAAAGGTATATCCTAAATTGATATACCTTTTCCTCGAATAAGATCAGGAATATTTTTCCTTCCTACCAGCAGAATATCTTCATGATGTAATCAGCCTGTAACCTTGTTCTTGCAGCTGTTATAATTTGCTATAAAACGATAATTATCCTATAATGATCTTGTTTATTTATTACCAATTTTTACCGTTAGAACCTGCTTGGGTAAGAACAAACAAAGTTATGTTACCAAGCCAGTAAGTATTTTTAAGAAGAGGAGATTAAGTATGGATAAAGGTAATAAAAAAGAACCGACAGGAGAAGCTTACTGCCCTCCAGGAATGACCCGTAGCGAATATGTATCGTCACCCCAATTTGTAAAAGATCTTGGAGAAGCTATGGACCACGCTGCGCAGCAAGCAGTGGCAGAGCACCATGCAGCAGGCCGTTCCGTATGGGCCTCTGTTAAGGGTAAGTTAGTTGAAGTACCCCCACCCCAAAAAGTAAAGAAAAATGGATAAAATTAACAAAAAAGAACGGACAGGAGAAGCTTACTGCCCTCCAGGAATGACCCGTAGCGAATATGTATCGTCACCCCAATTTGTAAAAGATCTTG
>JAEUKQ010000052.1 GCA_016794225.1 Alphaproteobacteria bacterium
GCCGCTATCGACATGATGAACTTCGCCCGTAACAGCGCCAGCCAAATCGCTCAGTAAATAAAGGGCTGACCCGCCGACCTGATCAATGGTTACATTGCGACGTAAAGGGGAATTCAGTTCGTTCCAACGCAAGATGAAACGGAAATCGCCAATCCCCGAAGCAGCTAAGGTTTTAATGGGGCCAGCGGAAATCGCATTGACCCTGATTCCCTGCGGGCCTAAATCCATAGCTAAGTAGCGCACGCTGGCTTCCAATGCGGCTTTGGCCACACCCATCACATTATAATGGGGCATGACGCGTTCGGCACCGAAATATGTCAAGGTTAATAAACTGCCGCCCTGGGTCATTAATTTAACGGCGCGCTGGGCGATGGCGGTAAGGGAATAACACGATATATCCAAACTTAGAGTAAAATTTTTGCGGCTGGTGTTTAAATATTTGCCTTTAAGTTCCTCTTTGTCGGAAAAGGCAATAGCATGTACCACAAAATCCAGTTTGCCCCATTTCTGAGCAAGATGATCAAACACCTGATCAATGCTGGCATCATCTGTTACATCGCATGGTAAAACAATTTTGGAACCTACGCTATCGGCCAGCGGTATTACACGTTTTTGCAATGCTTCACCCTGGTAGGTAAAGGCCAATTCGGCACCATGGGTTGATAAAGCCTTGGCGATACCCCAGGCAATGGACTTGTCATTGGCAACCCCCATAATCAGGCCGCGTTTTCCGTGCATTAACCCGGGGTGTTGCATATTTGTGTTCATAATAATTCCTTGGTTATCGATAAGGCCTGAAGACGTGTGTAAAACAAACTATTCCGCCATGACAAACAAAAAATACCAATTTGTCAAGCCAATGATTAATTTGTGATGGATTAAGCATGCTAACGATAGCCATCATCAGCACCATATCAACACCATGATTTATTGCCTAAAAAGGCTTAGGGAAAACAAAAAAGGGGGAAAAACCCCCTTTGATGTCTTTGGTTGTGACAGTACATAACTAATTAATTAACAATTTGCCATGTTCCATCGGGTTGACGGCAAGCCGTGCCTTTTCCAACCTGACGCTGGCCATCAACCATGATGGCTGTTTGATATTCGCGACAAACTTCAAAATTACTATCGCGGCTTTGATAGGTGCGGGTAGGAACGGTATAGCCACTGACATTTTTATTGGGGTTTTGCCAGGTGCGGCGCTGTCCATCGGGGGCATATTCAAAAGCCTCGACAGCAGTGCGTTCGGCGGCCAGGCGGTCAGCGCGATCAAGCGATTTACCAATTTCATTACCAAGCCAGGCACCAAGCAAGGCAAGTCCTGCGGTTGCAGCCAAATTGCCGCTGCTACCCCGTTTGCCAATTTGTGAACCAGCAAATCCGCCCAATGCGGCACCACCAAGGGTGCCAACTGTTTCTTTTGGACCCATACCATTGTTACAAGCAGCAAGGCTTAAGGTTGCAGCGGTCATCATCGACAAACTAAACCAACGATATTTCCGCATTAAATTTCTTAGCATCATCACTCTCCTTTTAAATGGGTGCGTTGTAGAACCCTATAGCACAAATTTATTTTTAATGAAAGTGACATAAAGTCTATGGTAGTTAAAAGAAAGAACGTAAGACATTGAAACACTTGATCAACAAGCTATACACCACGATATTGCAATGGCTTTAAAACCAGCAATCGAGCTATTGCAAGCGCATGATCATCAAAAGAATAGTGATTGGATTCTGTGCAATAAATTTCCTTTATTTTTTCTTAGGAATATTGATAGGATAATAAGCAAAAGAGGATAAAGCATGACACAGCACCAAAATCCGCTTAATTTTTTTCAAAACTGGTACAATCAGGCCTGCGCTTCAGAAGCGGAAGACCCAAATGCCATGAGTTTGGCAACAGTTGATGCCCATGGCATGCCATCTGTACGCATTGTATTGATGAAACATTATGATGAACAGGGATTGGTTTTTCATACTAACCTGGAAAGCCAAAAAGGGCGCGATTTAATGGCAAATGCCCATGCTGCCTTGTGTTTTCATTGGAAAAGTTTAAAACGTTCGGTTCGTTTGCAGGGCGATGTTCATGTTATTAGCACGCCTGAAGCTGATGCCTATTTTGCCAGCCGCCCACGTGCAAGCCAGATTGGTGCATGGGCTTCGCTGCAATCGCGTCCGCTGCAGAATCGTGCCGAGCTTGAGGCGCGTGTGCGCCGTTTTGAACAACAATTTGATGGCCAGAATGTTCCAAGACCGCCTTATTGGTCTGGGTTTCGGCTTTGCCCAATCCGCTGGGAATTCTGGCAAGATCAACCCTCAAGGCTACATGATCGATGGGTTTATCAACGCGCAAAAAACGATAAAACCTGGTCTATTCAGCAACTTTTTCCCTAAGGTTTAGACATGCGCGCGGCAGAAAAATCTTATCAAACTTTGCCACAAACCCCTTATCAACGTCTTGTAAAACGGGCGGCTTTGGCATCGGTTTTAACCGCGGCAACCTTAATTTTGGTTAAATTTGCGGCCTATCTTCTAACCGATTCTTTAAGTTTGCTAACAACTTTGGTTGATTCGTTGCTTGATATTGCTGCCTCTATCCTTAATTTGCTTGCGATTCGGTTGGCATTGCAGCCAGCTGACCATGAACATCGTTTTGGCCATGGAAAAATCGAATCACTGGCTGCATTGGGACAGGTTTTGTTTATTAGTAGCTCTTCAATTATCCTGCTGATCGAGGCCACCAGTCGCCTTTTCAGCCCTCAATCTGTGGATAATCCGGCGATTGGTGTTGGGGTAATGATTTTTTCAATTATCCTTACGTTGTGCTTAATTATTTATCAGCGGCGCACATTGCTACAGGCAGCTTCAATAGCTATTAAGGCGGATGCCATGCATTATGTGGGCGATGTTATGACCAATGCCGCGGTGCTGGGGGCTTTTGTTATTATCGCTTGGAAAGGTTGGGTTTGGGTTGATCCGCTTTTGGCCGCTGCAATTGCCGTTTATTTTATGACTGTTGCCTGGCGGGTTGGGCGTGAAGCCGTATCGGTATTAATTGACCGTGAATTATCTGATGCTGATCGGCAAAAAATTATTGCATGTATTTACCAACATCCCAAAGTAAGGGCAGTGCATGATTTGCGTACACGTTCTGCGGGGCAGCATGTTTTTATTCAATATCATTTAGAATTGGATCCTGCCGTATCCCTGCTTGAAGCACATTATATTTCCGATCAGGTTGAAGAAATGGTTTTAGCTTTGTTTCCCAATGCCGAAATCATCAGCCATCAAGACCCGGCAGGTATTGAGGGGATGCCCCCTGAAATGACCCAACATGGTCTAGAAAAAACTTAATTTTTTCGCTGATCATTGTAATAATTGCCAACTCTGATGAAGATTGACCATTTTCCAGCCTAATGGATGTGGCGTTTGCAAATTGATGGGTAAACCAGGTGATTTGCCGTTTAGCATAATTGCGCGTATCCTGTTGGCTTAAGCTTATGGCCTGATCAAGGGTTATGGTGCCATCAAAATAAGCAAAAAGCCGCTTCAGCCCCAAAATACCAAGCCCAGGTAATTGCGGTGATAGATGCATGTTATAAATAGATTGCGCTTCTTCAATGGCACCATGGTACATCATCTGTAAAAAACGCTGGTCACAGGCTTTATATAATTGTTCCCGTTCGGGCAGCAAACAAAAGCCAAGCCATTTTTGGGCAATTGGGTGGTGCGGTTTGTCCCACCAATCACTGAGCGAGCGACCAGTTGCCAAATAAACCGACAATGCACGCACCAAGCGTTGCCGATCATTCGGGTGCAGGCGATTGGCCATCGCGCTATCAATTTGCTGTAATTTATGGTAAAAACCATCTGGTCCTAGCTGTTCCCAAAGCAGCAAGGTTTCTTTTTGAATTGTATCTGGCACTGGCGGTATAATAGCAAGCCCCTTGGTTAATGCGTGAAGATAAAGGCCGGTACCACCCACAATAAAAACGGGGCCTTTGGTTGTTTTGGGGGTGGTTACAATGTCGTTAACCCAACGCAACCACAAACCAACCGAACAAGCCTGGTTAATTGGTAAATGCCCATATAATAAATGCGGAATGGACAACAAATTTTTTGCAGACGGGCGGGCGCTTAGGATATGGCTTTCTTGATAAACTTGCATGCTGTCGGCATTAATAATGCAACCATTAAAGCGTTCTGCCAAAGCCAGCGCCAGTGCCGATTTTCCCGCAGCCGTAGGACCGGCAATAATAATTATGGGCACGGTCATGGCCGTTTTTAATCCTGGTACAAGGTTAATATCTTGAAATTAACGTGTGGAACCTACGGGCGGGGTGGTTAAGGCAACCCATTGATAATCGCCCTGACGAATAATCAGAACGGTTAATACCTTATGCCCTTTTTCCTGCGCCTCTTTTAAGGTTGCAACGATATCATTTGCCTGACGAATAGGTTTTTGGTTAATTTCATGAACAACATCACCGGTTTTAAGGCCTTTTTGGGCTGTAACGCTGCCACTTTCGACATTCAGAATCACCAAACCTTGCACTTGTTTGGGAATATCAAAGCGCCGCCGCAAATTTGCATCCAGCGGGCTAACAATCAGCCCAAGTTCAGGAATATGAACCCCAGCGTTCTGCTGGGTTGTTGATGTAGTATCGCCCGTGGTTTTTTCGGGTAATTCTTGGACATCAAGTTGAAGGGTTATTGGGGTTTTATTCCGAAAAATATCAACCGGTATTTTGCTGCCAATAGGCAGGGCTGCAACCATCCTTGGCAAAAGACGGGCCGAAGTTAGATCGCGGTTATTAATTTTAGCAATCACATCGCCTTTTTTAAGACCTGCTTTTTCCGCAGGCGAATTGGCAACCACCCCACTAACCAGCGCCCCCGTTCCTGGTGCAAGACCAAGGCTTGCTGCCATATCATCGCTGACCGATTGAATATTAACGCCAATCCATCCCCGCAGTACCCGGCCGTTTTGGCGCAGCTGGTCAATAATGTCGCGTGCCAAATTGGCAGAAATAGCAAACCCAAGACCAACACTGCCCCCAGAAGGGGAAATAATTGCTGTGTTTATGCCAATCACTTCGCCACGCATGTTAAACATTGGGCCGCCGGAATTGCCCTGGTTAATTGCGGCATCAGTTTGTAAATAATCGTCATAAGGTCCATTATGAATATTGCGCTGGCTGGCGGAAATAATCCCAATACTAACAGAGCCACCCAAGCCAAACGGGTTACCAATGGCCATAATCCATTCGCCAATTTTGGTTTTTTCGGAATCGCCCCATGGCACAAAAGGAAACGGTTTGCTTGATTCAATCTTTAAAAGCGCCAGGTCGGTTTTTGGGTCGGCGCCAATTAATTTCGCCTGAAAAACACGGTTGTCATAAAGCCGAACGCTAATGCGCGTGGCACCTTCAATAACGTGATGGTTGGTAACAATATAACCGGTTGGATCAATAATAAAGCCCGATCCTAACGATTCGCTTTCTTCTTCAAACCCGGGCTGGTTATCACCATCAAACCAGTCTTTTAAAAAACTATCACTGCCGCTAAAATCATCCTGAGTGGCAGGCCCACTTTGAACAACGGAAATATTAACAACAGCCGGCAGTAATTTGGCTGCCAGAATCTGGAAATCGTCGGGTGCTGCACGTAACAACCCAAATGGGGTCAACGCGCTGCAAACAGCAATTATGCCCAGCATAAACCGATACATTCCAAACATCTTAGCCGTTATCTTCATGGTTTTATCCCTTGCTATCATGGGGTTTTTGATCAACCGAATCCGACTATAGCATATTTTGCTTAAAAAGCCATAGGGATACAACACAAGATGCAGAGTGCCATGATGTATTTATTACGTTCAGCAATAGCGGTTTTACGACTTTATATCAATTTCTACTGGCCATTGGCTTTGTAAAAAAAGCGAAAAAAATCACCGGTTGCCGAGCCAATAAAGCTGGTGGTATTTGAATTCAGTGCAAGGCGTAGCGATTGTAGTGAACGGTAAAATTCAAAGAATCCAGCATTTTGTGCATAAGCAGAATTATAAATACCGGCAGCTTCAGCATCGCCTGTTCCGCGAAGAATGGATGCTTGTTTCTGAGCATTCGCCAAAATAACAACTTTCTGTTTATCGGCTTCTGAACGGATAGCTAGGGCATCACGCTCGCCTTCAGCGCGAAAGCGGCTTGCTTCTTGCTTACGCTGTGTTTGCATGCGCCTAAAAATTGCTTGGCTGTTTTCATCGGGCAGATCAATGCGTTTAAGACGCACATCAATAATCGTAATACCAAACTGGTTTACTTCGGCGTCAACCAAGGTGCGGACACGCGCCATCAGCTCGCTGCGCTTGTCGGTTAGGATTTGTTCTAAAGGTACTTGTCCCAATAAATTGCGTACGTTCGAATTCACCACCTGGCCAAGACGTTGTTGGGTCAGTTCTATGGTTTGCAGAGTTTGATAAAACTTAAGAGGATCAACAATTTTAAATTTGACAAACGAATCAACAATTATCTGTTTTTGGTCGGATGTTGGTGCTTCTTGTGGTAAGGCATCCAGGTTTAAAATGCGGCTGTCAATATAAACCACATCTTGAATAAAGGGTATTTTGAAATGTAAGCCTGGTTCGGTAACCCGAACTGGCTTACCAAGTTCAAGTACCAAAGCTTTTTGATATTGCTGCACAATAAACATCGAGCTGTAGCCAATAACCAGCAGCGCTGCAACAACAACTAATAAAACATTACGCAAGGTTGGGTTCATGATTGGTCCTTATCCATTTACAGGTTGGCACATGTGCCGGGGCATTCCAATTGTTTTATTCCAAAGTTAGGGCGTTGCCACGGGGGCTGGTTTTTGCTGTTGCAATAGTTGTTGCAACGGCAAAAGTGGTAATGGTCCGGCCTGGTTAGGATCAAGAAGAATTTTGGGCATGGTTTGCAAAATTTGCTCGATATTCTCTAGATACAGGCGTTGGCGCGTCGTATTTGGTGATTTTTGATACTCGGCCAGTAGGGACAGGAAACGTTGGCTTTCACCCTGGGCAATAAGAACTTTCTCTTCGCGGTAGGCTTCAGCTTCTTTAACAATTTGCTGTCCTTGTCCATCGGCTTGTTGTGTAATAACGTTAAAATATGCTTGCGCTTCGTTAATTGCCCGTTCTTTGTCGGCGCGGGCGGCTTGTACGTCACGGAACGCATCAATTACGCTTTGGGGCGGGTCAACTTTTTGCATTTGCAAGTTGGTAACGATAATGCCTGTTTGATAGCCATCAAGCATGCTTTGTATTAATTCGCGCGCCTGGTTTTGAATTTCACTGCGTCCCAGGGTGCGGGCGCGGTCAAACGGGTTGCGGCCGATAATTTCGCGCATGGCGCTTTCAGCAACGTTTTTAACTGTGGCCTCGGGATCACGAACGTTAAACAAAAAATCTTCGGCATCTTTAATTTGCCAAAAAACCACAAATTGGATGTCGATAATGTTTTCATCGCCTGTTAGCATCAAGCTTTCGGCTACGCGGTCGCGGTTTACAGTACGTTGTCCATCCCCACTGGACACAAAACCAATTTCAACACGGTTCACTTCTGTTACGCGGGGGGTTTGAACACCGCCAATTGGTGCAGGCCAGTTATAATTAAGACCTGGGGTTGTTGTGCCGGCATACTGCCCAAAAACCGTTTCAACACCCAACTCGTTGGCATCGACACGGTAAAAACCGGTTGCCAGCCAAACTAATAAGGCGCCAATAGCAAAAAATGCAATTGTTCTTGGCCTGTTAAAAGGATTTCCACCTGAAAACATATCGCGAAATGGGTTTTTGGGTCCACCCCGATACCCAGAATTTCCCGAATCCATATCGGGTGGTTCTTGATTATTCTGGTTGTCGCCGCGTCCCCAAGGGGATCCGGGCTGATCCTGCCCCCAAGGGTTTTTTTGCTGATTCCAAGCCATTATTTTATCCTTTGCTAATAGGAAGCTTTAACTATAGATAAAATAAACAGCGCAATTATCAAGAGTTTGTTTTTAAAATTATATCTATTTGGGTGATATTTCTGTTGCGTTCAGGGTGCTTTTTGGCTTGAATCATAAGAAACAGGCCTTGTTGGTGAATTGGTGAAATTGTGTCTCTAAAAATCAGGAGAATATTATGAACGAAAGTGAAATCCGCCATCATTTGCTGTCTTGGCGGGTGCCGGATGGCGGTTTATTATTCCCTAAAGCGGCACTTCTTGAACATATTCATTATCAGAATAGTACATGGTTGATTGTTGTTCATGATTCCCTGGCACTGGGGTGCCCCGATCATCAGGCCAAAATCCAGCAGCATGTTGCAGAATGCCTAAAAAAAATATCCCTAAACCAACCCCACCGTGTTATATTTACGGCCGAACGATCTGCACCTGCCTTACCACCATTACCTGTATCCAAACCATCAACCGCTGCTGGGCAAATGAGTGGTGCAGTTATACCACCAATTGGCGGCATTAAAAAAATTATCGCGGTTGCCAGTGGCAAGGGGGGTGTCGGTAAATCAACGGTCGCTACCAACTTGGCGTTGGCTTTTGTTGGGCTGGGGCTTAGGGTTGGAATTTTGGATGCCGATATTTATGGGCCGTCTCAACCGACGATGCTGGGCATTAGTGGTCAAAAACCAATTGTTCAGGAGAATAAAAAATTTTCCCCGCCTAGTGCTTATGGTCTTGCTTGTATGTCAATGGGGTTTTTGCTGGATACGCAAGCCCCGCTTATTTGGCGTGGCCCTATGGTTATGGGTGCTATTCAGCAATTGTTGCACGATGTTGATTGGGGGGTGCGGGATGTGCTGGTGGTTGATTTGCCCCCCGGCACAGGTGATGCACAGCTTACCTTGGTACAAAAAGTACCGTTGGCCGGTGCAGTAATTGTTTCAACCCCCCAGGATATTGCATTGCTTGATGCGCGTAAGGGGTTAAACATGTTTCGTAAAGTGGGGGTACCCATTTTGGGGCTTATCGAGAATATGAGCTATTTTATTTGCCCCCATTGTGGCCAGCAAAGTGATATATTCAGCCATGGTGGCGTTGCAGCCGAGGCCAAAAAAATGGAAACTGATTTATTAGGGTCTATTCCACTTGAACTTAGCCTTCGTCAAGCGTCTGATGCAGGAAAACCGCTGGTAATAACCCATCCGCAACATGCAATTAGCCAAACTTTCCTTCATATTGCCCGCAATATTTGGCATAAAATCGCTTAAATCACCTCTGTAATATGCGTGCTCTAACAAGTGCTTTGTTAGGTAATGCTTTTAATACTGCCGCGCGCCAAATTTATGGTGGGATTAAAAAACCGAAACAAGAAAAGGCCGGCTGGTTTAGCCGGCCTTTTTATTTGGGTTGGTTGGTGGTTTATGTATCGAGGGTGGTTGTAAAGATACTCATGAAAGTGGCCCAGGATAAGGGATGATGTTAAAGGATATAAAGTTAAATTATTTGGAATATAAGCAATGTTATGTTACAGGGATGTTGTGAAGATGAAACAAAATTCATCGATGGGGTGTGGTAGGGGAAAGAGCAAGTAAAAGTATTTGTATTTAATATAACATCAGTAAGGAATAAAGTAATGACCCGAGTTAAAAGAAAGAATGGATTGAAAGAGATATTGGTAAGTAGCGTAGCGGTGATGGGGTTAAGTGTGGGGGTGGCTGAGGGGCAGGAGGTGGGATTGCAGGGGATGATGGAAGGAGGGAAGTATGGAGGTGGTGCGCGTGTGTATATGCCGTTTGGAGGGATAAGTAGTGGGAGTGTGTTTTTAGGATTGAATGGAGGGATGGTTGGGGGGAAGATGAAAGGAAGCGGGGTATTGGGATATGGGAAGGGATTTGGAGAATGGGGGGTGCGGGGGTATGTTGGTG
>JAEUKQ010000053.1 GCA_016794225.1 Alphaproteobacteria bacterium
CTTTGGGAAGAAGTCGAAGGAATGGTTTTTGTAATTTATCTTCACTTAAACTTTTTGCTAAGATCGAGAGAGCTTGATGAGATAATTTAGGAAAATAATCAATCATATCAATTAATCTAAATAATTCAAAAAATAAACCCGCTTCACGATTGAAACGGGTTTATTTATTTAAAACACCAATGTCTAATTTGGTGTTTGTGGTGCTTCATTGTCGCCGGATTTTTGGTCATCAAAACATGCTTTAATAACATCATGTAATGAACCATACATACCAACAACCATGGCAAATTCGTCTGGCATCATTCGCGAAAAGATAAATACAGACAAGTCACATAAGACATAATTGTTGGCATCTATTTTTTGCTGTTGGCTTACGGTAATACCTAAAGCTGCGGACAATTCGGTTGTGTAGGGATCTTTTGGTTCATCTTCTTGATCCGGTAAAGTGGGAACCAGCAATCTTTTCTTAGGGTCTTTATTAATAATATTTTCCAGTGTCGCCGTACAAGCAGCTAGTTTGTCGGCTGGTAACCAGGTTGAGCGATAAAGATCACAAAAATAGGTGGCTTCAATTTTGCTTGCTTCAGTTGTTGGTGTACTAGCGGCATTAAAAACTGTTTTATCAATCATATTGTATCTGCCAAGGCAGAATTTAAGTTCAGCGTCAAAATCTTCTTTGCTTGCCTTCTCTTGATAAACGGCTAGCAGTTTGGTGCATAAGGCATCTGGTGTTAACGGTGGTGCGGTTGGCTCTTGAGCGTTAATAGTCGTTGTTAAGGTTGCTATTCCAAAAGCCAGGGTAAAACAGGTGGTAGAAACAATCTTTTTAATCATAATATTCCTTATTTTCCTTTTTATCATGTTGCAAAATAAATTATTCTTGTTGTAATCAGCCGCCCCAATACGAATTGATGTATTAATTCTTTTCCTCGGCATCATCATCAGTATCATCGTCATCATTATACATGGTATCCAATATTTCTTGCACATTTACCCGTGGATTACCCGGTTGTCTGCGCCGCGCAGTTGCTGGCGCTTTGGCGCGCTTGGCAAAATCTTGAACATATTCTTCAATTATTTGTGATAACCTGTCCAGATGATTGTTAAAATAATGGTCTGCATGATCCATGATTTCGTAGCGTAGGTTAATTCCACGCTGATGCGACAGTTTTTTTAGAAGCTTTTCAACAGAATCCTTGGGCACAACTGTATCTTGTTGTCCGTGAACAACAAGGCCAGATGTTGGGCAAGGGGCCAAGAAAGAAAAATCATACATATTCGCAGGCAGGCCAACACTAACAAAACTTTCAATTTCGGGGCGGCGCATCAATAATTGCATGGCAATCCACGAGCCAAATGAAAAACCCGCAATCCAGCAGCTTTTGGCATTTGGATTGTTATTTTGTAGCCAATCCAATGCGGCGGCGGCATCGCTTAATTCGCCCTCGCCATTGTCAAACTCGCCTTGCGACCGACCAACGCCACGAAAATTAAAGCGTAGAACCGAGAACCCTTGTCGGGCAAACGTGTTGTACATGGTATAAACAACTTTGTTGTTCATGGTGCCGCCATGTTGGGGATGCGGATGAAGAATTAGGGCAATGCCTGCATCCTGGCCACTATTTGAGAGATAGCGTCCTTCAATTCGTCCGGCTGGTCCATTAATAATAACATCAGGCATCTTAAAACTAACCCTTTATTTTACGATAGCTACAGCAATTTTTTGTATGATACAAAATTAAAACTAACCATACCCCCAACATGACTTTTTGTGATAAATAAATCAATAAAATTCAACGCGAACTTGAATTTACGGCGCAAAATATAAATATATAATAGGTTGTTTTCGAAAATAATTGGTCTTGGCTTGTCAAGATTGGGTTTTAATATTTTAATGTTGATAACATAAAATGGATTCTTTAGCGAACAGTTTTTATGAAATATTGTTATGAAAGCAGTTATTAAGCGGGGTTAGAAATATTGCGGACAATTATTCAGCAGATTGACTCAATGAAAAAACGTGATCCTGCGGCACGCTCACGTTGGGATATTGTCTTTTCGTACCCTGGTTTTCATGTCTTGTTTTTTTACCGAGTTGCAGCGGCTTTATGGCGAAATAGACTTTATTTTTTAGCCCGTTGGGTATCGCATTGGGGACGCTGGTGCACCGGTATTGAGATTCACCCAGGTGCGCGCATTGGCCGTAGATTATTTATTGACCATGGTATGGGCGTTGTTATTGGAGAGACAGCCGAGATAGAAGATGACGTAACCATGTATCATGGCGTAACCCTAGGTGGTGTTGCACCGTCAATTAATTCGGCAAGTCAGATTCACCAAAAACGTCATCCTACTTTAAAAAGCGGTGTTATTATTGGTGCTGGAGCACAAATTTTGGGGCCGATTACAATCGGTGCTAATGCTAAGGTTGGTGCTAATGCGGTTGTTACCCATGATGTTGAACAGGACACAACCGTAAGTGGTATTCCAGCTCGTCCTATCAACAAACCTTGTCATAAAACCAATAAATTTGCGGCTTATGGAATCCCGGATCAAGATATTCCAGACCCAATCTTACAAATACTGGAACAGCAACAACGTGATATTAATCAATTGCAACAACGTTTAAATACCCTACAATCGAAGATATAATGATACGTTTTTAACATGTTGTTAGGATATGATCGACCCTTTAAGCAAACGCCTGTATCTAGATTATAATGCTACCGCCCCATTACGGCCACAAGCAAAACAAGTAATGATGCAAGTCTTGGAATATACTGGTAATCCTTCTTCCATACATTTTTTTGGCCGTAAAATGCACGGGATTATGGAACAAGCAAGGTCGCGAGTTACCAGCATTTTTGGATTAAAAGATAATCAATGTATATTTACAGCCAGCTGTACCGAGGCTAATAACATGGTGCTACGTGGCAATGTAGCCCCACAAATTATGGTTAGTGCAACGGAACATGACTCGGTGCGGCTGGCGCTGCCAAACCCAAAAATTCTTCCGGTTAGTCAAGATGGTGTGGTTGATTTAAATCATCTTGAGAATTTTTTAAAAAAGAATGAAAGTCCCGTTTTAGTATCTGTAATGATTGCCAATAGCGAAACAGGTGTTATTCAGCCGATTGATGATATAGTGAATATATGCAAAAAATTTGGTGCTTTTGTTCATACCGATGCAACCCAGGCGATTGGGCGTATACCTGTCAATATCCAAAAAATTGATTTTACAACTTTTTCAAGTCATAAATTAGGTGGGCCCTTTGGTTGTGGTGTTGTGTTGCTTGGATCAAGCACCAATATTAATCCTATGTTATTTGGTGGTGGGCAAGAACGTGGGCGACGTGCCGGAACGGAAAATATTCCTGCTATAGCCGGCTTTGCAACTGCTTTAGAATTGGCTGTGTCCGAGCAACCGCAACAAAGCAATCAGTTGCAAATCTGGCGTATGACCCTAGAACAGCAGATGCAGGAAACGCGACCCGACCTGGTGGTTCATGGAATGAAGACATCGCGGCTACCCAATACGATTTGTTATTCTATTCCTGGGATTCCACAAATTCAGCAGCTGATGAACTTTGATTTAGAGGGAGTAGCCGTTAGTAGCGGCAGTGCTTGTTCATCTGGCAAGGTACGCCATTCTCATGTTTTGCAAGCTATGGGGCTATCAGCCGATCTAACCAGCAGTGCCATCAGATTAAGTATGGGATGGAATACAAAAAAGCCTGACATTGACCATTTTATGAAAGTTTGGCACAAATTATATAAACGACCAGTAATATCAAATAACGTATAATTTTTTATAACAAATAACCAAGCAAAGCTTTCAGGGAGCAGGTCGCATGTCTCAAGTCATTTATCTGGATTACCAGGCATCAACACCAACTGATCCGCGTGTGTTACAACAAATGTTGCCATGGTTTTCGGTTGATTTTGCCAATCCACACGCCATTGACCATCAACCCGGTCAACGTGCCAACCAGGCCGTTGAACAAGCACGGCAGCAGGTGGCAGCTTTAATTGGTGCAGAACCGCGCGAAATTATTTTTACATCAGGTGCAACCGAGTCAAATAATTTGGCTATCCTTGGCGGAATGCGTTTTTTACATCCCCAAAAAAATCATCTCATCACGGTTGCTACGGAGCACAAATGCGTTCTTGAATCAGCAAAACAGCTTGAGAAAGAGGGGATAGAGGTTACTTTTTTACCCGTTCAGCGAGACGGATTATTAGATTTAGCCCTGTTGGAAAAATCATTTCGCCCTACTACCGGTATGGTATCGGTTATGATGGTTAATAACGAAATTGGGGTCATTCAACCTGTCGAACAGATTGGCCAATTATGCCATCAGCACGGCATTTTATATCATTGCGATGCAGCACAAGCTGCCGGCAAAATCACAATCAATGTTCAGCGAATACAAGCTGCTTTGTTAAGTATATCGGGGCATAAATTATATGGACCTAAAGGGATTGGCGCGCTTTATGTACGGCACCGCCCGCGTGTCCGCCTGCAACCATTATTTTATGGTGGGGGGCAGGAACGTGGCTTCCGTTCGGGGACATTGCCAACACCCTTATGCGTTGGTCTTGGTGCTGCATGTGCCATTGCTGTTCAAGATATGGCTAAGGATGTTGCGTTTGTTCAGAAGTTACAAAAGAAATTATGGGAAGGATTGCATAATTTGTTTCCAGATATACGTCTGAATGGTCATGATCAACATCGGTACCCAGGTAATCTGAATATTTGTTTTCCATCGCGGGTTGGCCAGAAATTATTACAGCAATTGCCCGGACTTGCTATTTCATCTGGTTCTGCCTGTAGCAGTTCGGATATTGAACCTTCTTATGTGTTGCGTGCTATCGGCCTGGACAAAGATTTAGCGCAGACGGCTTTGCGCATCAGTTTTGGGCGCTTTAGCACCGAGATGGATGTTGACAAAACCATAGCCTATTTTCAGCAAACCTTGAAGTAATCATTTGGTTAATTAAGCACTATGTATTTAGAAAAATAGCCCTTAAAAACTTATATTTGTTCTTATTCCCCTGAAAGCCAGTGGGTTTTTAGTTTTCTGTAAATGTGTTTTGTACGCGCTTTGATGTTTTAAAGTACATAATCAGCACCATACACAAGAAAATGCTAAACGGCTTTATAAAATTATGGCTGGTTAGGGACACGCTAAAAATATAATCAAATGCGTTAAAAAACAAAAGCAATATCATGCTAAAATCACCATAGTTTCCGGTCATCCAATTAAACAAGCTGGTAATAGCAATAATGGTCAGCCATATAGAAGCTATTTTGGGGAATAGTCGATGTTTCTTGAAAAGCAGCAAAATAAAAAGCGTGCTTATGACAAAATAAACCCCCAGTTCCAAATTTGTTATTTGGTGCGGCTGGTCTATTTTTTTTATGTTGATGTGTAAATACCCCAGTAAATCTATTAAGATAAGCACATATTGGGCTAAGAAAAGTAAACTGATGGGTGCCATCCAGCCACCCAAACCAACGGGACCATTATTAACATGAATGTCATCTTGCTGGGCAGAATCATCAAAAGAATATTTTTGATCAATTTGATTCAGGGACATTTCTTATCCTTGTATAGGTTTCGTGGATTAGTTTAATTTTACACATAACAACAACACTATAATAACTCTTAAACCCACTTCAAGGGGTAAAAGAACACGACAAAAATACAATTGGTGATAAGTGGCTTGAATAACCAGTGTTTTTTATCATAATGCAAACGATCTGTTTGCAATATACGTAATAAATTCCATCAAAGACTTTTTTAACATTATGACTCGGGTTTTATATTTTATTCCTTAAAATATTGTGCTTCAAGCAATTTTGTTGTATTATGATTATGTATAAAAATATCTTATATTTTGCCAAAAATGCTACTTAAAAATAGCGAGGCAATGGATTGTCGAAGTACCTCCTCACATAATGTGAAGTACCTCCTCACATAATGCATTCATTGCTTCGCCCAGGATTGTCGGTTCTACTTATTGTAATAGGCAATATTTTTTCATTTTAATCAAACTTCTGTTGACAGCGCAAAGAAAATTGATATCCAAAACATGGGTACCAATTTTTAGGAGTGCTGCAATGCCAAAGGTTATTTTTATTAATCCAGATAATACAAGGCTTGAGGTTGATGCGCCAGTTGGGTTATCGATTTTAGAAATAGCCCATAAGCATAATCTTGATCTTGAGGGGGCGTGTGAAGGTTCGTTGGCATGCTCGACCTGCCATGTTGTTATTGACCCGGCCTGGTTTGAAATTTTGCCGCAACCATCAGATGACGAAGAGGATATGCTTGATTTGGCATTTGGTCTTACCAAAACGTCGCGCCTAGGGTGTCAGATTCGTTTAACACAAGAGCTGGACGGTATTATTATTCGCATACCAGCTGGTTCGCGAAACATGATGAAGTAGGTACCAGCATTCATAACCCGTTTGCACATTCCAAAGATTGGCCAGAATGGCTAAAAACCCCTGTTCTTAACAGATTATTAGCACAACCCTGGTTAGATTATTTATGTTTACGTGCGATTACACATCACTTTATGCCACTTTCGCGCCTATGGGCTGCCATTGATAGTAATCTAGATAATATAGAATTGCTTTTTTCTACATACCCCTGGTTATCTGCCGATCAATCGTTCAGGAAAATTGTAAGAACGCTGTCTTCGTGGAAACAAAATGCCGTTGATATCGAAAATAGCTGGAAAGAATGTCTTTTTGGTGCAGAAAAAATAACAGACACCCGTTTTATTGAAAAATATGGATTGTGGCAACAAGCGTGGCAGCAATGGATTACAAGAGGTAAAAGATTATTATATCCTTATATAATGTATCAACTTAACCGCTGCCCCAAAATCAATTTTGCTATTGAACAAGCTGTTTTAAGCGAACATTCACAAACCAAAGAAATCCAATCTTATAGCAATCTTAAGGCTGACACAAGATTGTCAAGAAGATTGCTGGTTAACAAAGGGCATCAATATTGGATAAAATATATGGGTGGAGTCGAAATAGCTTGGGCTAGTGTTTTTGAACCGACAAAGCCAATTATTGGCACCTTTATTTATTGTCACGGGTTGGGAGTTGAAAATGAGTTGGCCGGATTGCCCAAAGAGCCTGAAATTGCGATGTTACCTCAGTTGGGCATTCGTGTGATTAGGCTTGAATCGGCCGGTCATGGACGCCGGCGTTCTACAGGATTTTACGATGGCGAAATTTTGTTTGCAACAGCACCCCAAGGAATTTTAAAATTTTTACAGCAACAAAACCAAGAAATAGCGTGGCTAATATCTTATGCAAGACAATTATCCCAAGGTCCGGTTGCTTTGGGTGGAACAAGTTTAGGTGCCATCAGCAGTTTGTTTTATGTAACATCATGGCAATCGCATCACAAACAACAACCCGATATTTTATACCTATCCGCGCCAGACCCAGATCCTTTATTACTGGCATATGACAGTATGTTGTGTCAGCAATCGGGTTTATCACAGGCCTTGAGAAAGTATGGCTGGAATCAAGAGCGTTTGCGATTATATCAAACCCAGATCGGGCAATGTTATGTGGCGCCACTTGATCCAGCTAATATTATTATCAATATTGCGCAATATGACACTGTAACAAGCCCGGTACGTGCGCAACAATTGGTCTTTAATTGGAAAATTCCCAAAAGGAATATTTTTTTGCGTCGTCAGGGTCATTTTACCTTGCAACTAGGATTATTGGCTGAATCCCAGCCTTTATACTTGTTACAAGAGCGGATGCAGCAATTGACACATCAATCTTGATCAAGGCGGATTAAGAATGGTTGATCAAATCATGGGTTTATGTAATAAAAGATTAGTTTGGTAATAATTTATCAGTAGAGGTATTGGGTGCTTTCCATTTTTAATCAGGTTAATCAAACAGATTTGGCTTTTGAAAAATCCCCGGGAAAAACACGGGTTGTTGTTGCTATGTCGGGTGGTGTTGACAGCTCGGTTACAGCAGGGCTTTTGGTTCGTCTTGGATATGATGTTGTCGGGATAACCCTACAGCTTTATGATCAAGGGGCTTCCGTTAGCCGCAAGGGTGCCTGTTGTGCTGGCCAAGATATTTATGATGCCCGGCGTGTTGCTGATCAGCTTGGTATACCCCATTATGTGCTGGATTTTGAAGAAAAGTTTCGTCAGTCAGTGATTAATAATTTTGCCGATAGCTACATTCAAGGTGAGACCCCGATCCCCTGCGTACAGTGCAATAAACAAGTTAAATTTAAAGATTTATTAACAACCGCCCAAGAATTAGGTGCTGATGCCCTGGCAACTGGCCATTATGCCCGCCGCCTAATGGGTGCCCAAAAAGCCGGGCTTTTTCGGGCACAGGATTTGGATCGTGACCAAAGTTATTTTTTGTTTGCAACAACCCAGGCGCAGCTTGATTTCCTTAGGTTCCCACTTGGCGGAATTAGCAAAACGGTTACAAGGCAAATGGCCAAGGAACTCAATCTGCAGGTTGCTGAAAAGCCCGATAGTCAAGATATTTGCTTTGTCCCGACAGGAAACTATAGCAATATTGTTGAAAAATTAAGACCTGGGGCTATAACGCCTGGTGAAATTCGGCATGTTGATGGTCGTGTTCTTGGGGAACATCAAGGCATTATTCATTTTACTGTAGGCCAACGGCGTGGCATAGGTATTGCTTTGGGCGATGGTGAACCATTATATGTTATTAAATTAATTCCTGATAAAGCCCAGGTTATTGTTGGCCCAAAGTCAGCCCTGGCTGTTGCCGGCATGACCGTGCGTGATATTAATTGGCTAGGAGACAATGATTTGCCGGTTAACGGCCAATCTTTGATGGTGAAAGTTCGTTCTGTCAGCCAACCAGTTGGGGCAATTATATATCCCCTGCCTAATAATCAGGCACGCATTGTTTTTGACCAACCGCACTTGGGTGTTGCCCCGGGACAAGCTTGTGTTTTTTATGATCAGGAACGCGTTTTAGGTGGTGGTTGGATTACCCGAGATCACTTAAATTAACTTTTTATGCAAAAATAGTTGCATTCTTGCGGTTTTTTTTCTATTGCTGTTGTATCTTCAGCCTGTCGGTATTAAAGAATGATTGCCGGCTTAAAGATATGTTATTGCGGACGTGGAGAAACCGGTAGACTCACAAGACTTAAAATCTTGTGCCGAACAGGCGTGTGGGTTCGAGTCCCACCGTCCGCACCAATAATAACAACAATGAGCCTCACCGTGCCGGTGGAGTTCGATCGTCAGCAGCTGGTCCGTCGAAACGGAGACCGCTCTGCGTTCAAGAGCGGAGCCTCTCCAAGAGTGACTTGGATCAAGCGATGTGGCGGCTTCGTCACACCTCGCTCTTCGAGTAGCCATTACGTATTGCGAACCTGCATCCCCCTGCTAGCGTTGTGGGGTGGGGGAAGTAAATCCGTGCACAGACGCGCTGCCATCACCATTGTCCTGCTCGCCGTGCTGGCTCTGCGTAGCCTGCTCCCGGCCGGATATATGCTGCAGTCGGCCAGTGCTGCGGAGGGCTTGGGGCTCGAAATCGTCAT
>JAEUKQ010000054.1 GCA_016794225.1 Alphaproteobacteria bacterium
GAATCATATTAACCGAAAAAAAAGCACGGTTACATGTCTATGATACGCATAAGCCACTAGGATTAATGATAACGCACTCAGCCAAAGTGCTTGAAGGAAGAATTAGAGTTGGAGATGTTGTTACCTTAAAGATCGACAATGAACGACGACTGGGCTTACGTTCAAGCCATTCTGCAACGCACATATTACATGCTGTTTTAAGACAGGTTTTAGGAGAACAGGTAAGCCAAAAAGGGTCGTTGGTTGCACCTGAAAGATTACGTTTTGATTTTAGCTTTAATAAACCGTTAACAGACGATGATATAGAGTTAATTGAAAATAAGATTAATTATATTATTCGACAAAATTTGCCCGTGCATAGCAGCCAAATGAGTATGCAGCAGGCTATAAGTTCTGGTGCTATGGCTTTATTTGGCGAAAAATATGGCGACGAAGTTCGCGTTATTTCAATTGCGCAAGACATTAAATATCCATTTTCAATTGAGTTGTGCGGTGGTACGCATGTTCAACAGACCGGTGATATTGGTTATTTTAAAATTATTAGCGAAGGTGCTGTTGCGGCTGGAATTCGACGTATTGAGGCATTGACAGGTTATCAGGCGGAAACCTATGTCCGTGAACAGTTAAAGTTAGTAAATCATGTGGCGCAAATTATGAAGACCAAGGTCACCGACGTGCCACAACGTATTCAAGATATACTTACTGAACGTAAACAGCTGGAAAGTCAAATATCGCAAAATCGTAAAAGTGCCGCAAGCAGCTTGTCTAGCGATCAACTTGTGGAATTCAATGGTGGGCAGATTTTGGCAAAATCGCTTGTGGCCGTTCCTGCTAAAGAACTGAAAAGTATAGCCGATAATCTTAAAAAAACCATTTCTTCAGGGGTTGTCATACTTGTTTCAGAAGAAGATACAAGTACGTCGTTAGTAGTCGCGGTTACTCAGAACCTAATACCAAAAATTGATGCAGTACGATTGGTAAAAATTGGGGCTGAATTACTAGGCGGCAAGGGTGGTGGTGGCCGTGCTGAAATGGCTCAAGCCGGTGGTCCTGCTAACGGCAAAGCAGCACTTGTTATCCAGGAATTAAAACAAACCATTCTAAATATCTGATAGCCTTAATAAAAACAGCCCCAATCTTTTGAAGATGGGGCTGTTACAAAATATTCAGGCCAGTTTATAAATAACTAGCGGAGCGCTTGCTTTAGATTTTGATCGAGCTTGTCCAAAAATTGGGTTGTTGTCAGCCATTTTTGGTTTGGGCTGATAAGTAATGCAAGGTCTTTTGTCATAAAGCCATCCTCAACTGTACTAATACAAACCTTTTCCAGTGTTTCTGCAAAGTACTGTACCTCGGGTGTTTTATCAAATAAACCGCGGTACCATAATCCTCTTGTCCACGCATATATTGAAGCAATTGGATTAGTTGATGTTTCCTTGCCCTTTTGATGTTCACGGTAGTGGCGTGTTACGGTACCATGAGCTGCTTCGGCTTCAACTGTTTTACCGTCCGGTGACAAAAGTACAGAGGTCATTAAGCCCAGCGAACCGAAACCTTGCGCTACAGTATCAGATTGAACGTCGCCATCATAATTTTTACAAGCCCAGACGAAACCACCATTCCATTTTAAGGCACTTGCTACCATATCATCAATTAATCTGTGTTCGTATGTGATGTTTTTGGTTTGATATTTTGCAGCAAATTCTTGATCAAAAACTTCTTGGAAGATGTCTTTAAAGCGACCATCATAAGTTTTAAGTATAGTGTTTTTTGTAGAAAGATAAACCGGCCATCCAAGACTTAGGCCATAATTAAAGCAGGCTTTTGCGAATCCCCGAATTGATTCGTCTAAATTATACATAGCAAGGGCAACACCAGCTCCAGGAAAGTCAAAGACAGGGTATTCAACTGCTTTTGATCCATTAGCGGGCTCAAAGCGCAAGGAAAGTTTGCCGCTACCTGGAATAATAATGTCAGTTGCTCGGTATTGATCGCCAAAAGCGTGGCGACCGATAACAATGGGTTGCGTCCAACCCGGAACTAGTCTTGGAACATTTTGACAAATAATTGGCTGTCTGAAAACTGTTCCGTCTAAAATATTGCGAATAGTTCCATTAGGTGATTTCCACATTTTTTTAAGGTTAAATTCTTTAACCCGAGCTTCATCCGGAGTGATTGTAGCGCATTTGACACCAACATTATATTTTTTAATTGCTTTAGCGGCATCAACCGTAACTTGATCTTCGGTTCTATCTCTATTGTCGATACCCAAATCAAAATATTTTAAATCAATATCCAAATATGGAACAATTAACTTTTCACGAATAAATTTCCAAATAATCCTGGTCATTTCGTCGCCATCAAGTTCAACAACGGGTTGTAAGACCTTAATCTTTTTCATTTAGCTTCTCCTTGGTTGTTAATGTTAGATAAAAATTTCATCTGGCTCTTGAATAACGTGTATTAACGAACGATTTGAATATTTAACGAAACCCTCGTTAATCATATGGTCAATTGTTGTTACCAAAGGGGTCCAGAATTCGTTGATATTCATTAAAAAAATATTTTTTTTATGTAAATTAAGTTGTTTCCAGGTTAGAACCTCAAAAAATTCGTCTAGAGTACCAAAGCCACCAGGTAAGACTACGATAGTATCGGATAAATCAAACATAACTTCTTTTCGTTCGTGCATCGTTGGAACGAAAATTGTTTCACTAAGTTTTGGATGAACAATTTCGATGTTAGATAAAAATTTAGGTATAACACCAACAACTTTGCCACCATTCTTTATGACTGCCGTGGCAACAATCCCCATAAGACCAACCTGAGCACCGCCGTATACAAGCTTTACATTTTTTTCGGCAATTAAACGGCCAAATTCTTGTGCCTTATTAGTATATGCAGGGTTGTTTCCTGATGATGCTCCACAAAATAAACATATTGAGTTTATATTTTTTTGATACTTTTGCTGAATTTGTTGGCTATTATTCATTTAAAATCATGCTTTTTTGAAATACATTGTTCATATAACTTTTTACTTAGCATAAGTAAATAAGCTGTTTTATAGTAATAAAAAGTTATTCATAATTGTTGTTGGTACAGAAAAGCGATGGATATCAACTTTATAACAAGACGCATACAGCGATTGATTAACACAATATTTTTTTGTTTTGTGTTTTATTTTTTATCACTGCAACAAACCACACCTTATGCACACCTAATAGGTGATGTCAAACAAGGTGAATACGTGTTTACAGTTGCTGGATGTCAATCATGCCACACAGAAAAACCAGCAGCAACAGGTGCTGGTGGCGTTGAAATTAGGACACCGTTCGGATCGTTTTACACGCCGAATATCACACCACACCCAATTTTTGGTATTGGTTTATGGTCACGTGATCAGTTTGCTGATGCTTTACGTTATGGTAAGAACAGTAGGGTTGGCTCGTTTTTTCCAAGTTTTCCATACACATCTTATACTAAAATGTCTGATCAAGATATTATATCACTTTATACCTATATCATGACTTTGCCAAAAATAGCGCAAGAAAATAAAAGTCATGAACTGGACTTTCCATTCAGCTGGCGCTTTTCAAGCAATTTTTGGCGGTTGCTTTTTTTTCAACCAGGCACGTATCAGTATAACCAAAATTCAGATGAGGTATGGAATCGCGGTGCCTATTTAGTTCAAGCTATAGGACACTGTGCTGAATGCCATTCCCCAAGAAATTTTTTAGGAAAAATTGTTAATGATATGACATTAGCTGGGAATCCAAAAGATTATGATGGGGCTGTAGTGCCAAACGTTACGCCTGACTCTGAAACAGGGATCGGTTTGTGGAAAGAAGGTGATATAGTGGCTTTACTTAAATTTGGTACGTTACCTAATGGGGATGTCGTTGGTGGAAAAATGATGGAATTTGTGATGAACGCGAGTAGCAAATTATCTGATAAAGATTTGCAAGCTATTGCGTTATATCTAAAATCATTACCACCAGTCTATAATCCCGAAGCTATAGCTACCAAGCCAGAGTTTTAATACAATATAAAGTTTATGAAAGGGTATGTTTTGCTGCGCTATTTTTTTGTTCCTATTCACCGTGCAGGTTGGATTTTTATTTTATTGTTTTTATCCCTAACAACTTTAACCATATTTGTGTGGTGGCCGTTATCGTTTCCAATGGGCGTTATCACTTTGTGGTGTCTATATTTTTTTAGGGATCCGCACCGTGTTATTTCGCCTGAACCGGCCGAGATAATAGCACCTGCAGATGGAATAGTGCTTGGGGTATCTAATGTCAAATTTCCTCCAAATTTATTGGACAAACAACCTTTTGATGAATGTACTAAAATTAGTATTTTTATGAGTATATTCAATGTTCATGTTAATAGATCGCCCGCATCAGGAATGGTGATAGATATCAAATATCATCAGGGTCGTTTTTTTAATGCTGCCCTTGATAAAGCTAGTCAACATAATGAACGAAACGCAATATGGCTAAGAACAAAGAATAATCTTGACGTTGTCTTTGTTCAGATTGCTGGCCTAGTGGCCAGAAGGATTAATTGCGATCTTAAAGTTGGGCAATCGGTTGAGAAGGGGCAAAAATATGGAATCATTAAATTTGGTAGTCGATTAGATATCTATGTACCAAAAAATTTAAAAATAAACATACTGCCTGGTCAAACAAGTATTGCTGGTGAGACTATTCTTGCAAACATCACATAAGATTTAGAAAAAACAATATGAGCCGAAAAAGAAAAACCATCCCTTTTTTGCCACCCGAAAGTAAGTTGATACCAAATATTATTACCGTTTTTGCGTTATGCGCTGGCTTAACAAGTATTCGTTTTGCTTTACAACAACGCTGGGAAGAAGCTGTTGCTGCTATTTTTATTGCGGCTATCTTGGATGGTTTAGATGGACGGATCGCACGCTTAATGAAGGCAACAAGCCGTTTTGGAGCAGAACTTGACTCGTTATCAGATTTTGTATCATTTGGAGTAGCGCCGGCAATTTTGGTCTATCAACGATCGTTGTTTGAACTAAAATCTTTTGGTTGGGCTATTGTTTTAATTTATACAATCTGTTGTGCTTTACGATTAGCGCGTTTTAATATCCAAAGTCATTCAAATGCATCACAAATTGCTTATACACCTGGCTTTTTTACTGGTATACCATCACCAGCCGCGGCAGTTCTAAGTTTATTGCCAATGATTGCTTTTTTTGAAATTAAAGAACCTCTTATTCTTAACCCGTGGGGCTGGGGTATATGGATGATGAGTCTTTCTGGGTTGATGATTAGCCATTTACCAACTTTGTCTATAAAAAACCTCAGGCTAAAACCTCAGTTTCTGTCTACTTTTTTCTTGTTGTTCGTCATTCTCATTGCTCTGATGATCACATTTCCATGGATCGTGATTTTAGTTATGTCTTTTATATATATATTAACGCTACCTTTTTCATACAGGGCACATAAAAGGAAGCAAAAAAGTATTAACAATAGTTAGAAGTAATTTTAGCATTATTGAAATATTAATAATGATCTAATCGTTATCCCGCTTTGTTTTTTCCAAGCGTTCATGCCGTTCCTGTGCTTCAAGGCTTAAGGTGGCTATTGGCCTTGCTTCAAGTCTTTTAACACCAATTGGTTCGTTGGTTTCTTCGCAATACCCGTAAGTTCCATCTTCAATACGCTGTAGTGCCGCATCAATTTTGGTTATTAATTTTCGTTCACGATCACGTGTTCTTAATTCCCGAGCCATATCTGCTTCGTGTACCGCGCGATCAACCATATCACTGTCATCAAGTGGTTCAGCTTGCAGATTATTAAGTGTTTCTGCTGATTCGCGTAAAAGATCAGCACGCCATTTTAATAGTTTTTGACGAAAATACTCTTGCTGTTTGGGATTCATAAAAGGTTCATCTTCACTAGGTTTATAGTTTGCAGGAAGGATTTTTTTAGGCATGATCTTTTCCCAAGCTTATTCAATGTTAAGTTTAATAGTAACTAGAACTGGTTGTTATTGCTTAAGTCAAGCTTAAAAAAAATTATAGATTTATAGTGGTATAAATCCAATTGGATAGTTTAATATTTTACATGCCTTCTAGGAATAAAGTATGTTTATTTTTACCAAAAAGTTTCAGTAGAATTCGTAGGCGTATACCTTCTGGTGACAGCAAAAAAGGATCTTTGTTTAGAAATTTTTTAATTTGTTGATATGCTTTTTGAAACAATGTGTGATGATAAGAAACATCAACAAACTTAAAGATATCAAAGCCACTTTGTTGTGTGCCAAGTAAATCGCCGCTGCCGCGTAGTTCAAGGTCTTTTTCAGCTATCTTAAATCCGTCTTGAGTATTGGCTAAGGTTTCTAAACGAGCTTTAGCGATAGCAGTTAATGGTTCTTTATATAACAAAATACAATAAGCTTGTCGGCTATTTCGCCCAACACGGCCACGAAGTTGGTGTAACTGGGCTAAGCCAAATTGATTGGCATTATCAATCACAATAATATCAGCCTCGGGTACATCAACCCCAACTTCGATAATTGTCGTTGAAACCAGAATTTTTAATGGCCCTTGTGCAAAACTATTAAGTGTTTTTTGTTTTTCTTCGCTTTTCAGTTGACCGTGTAAAAGACCTATAGCCGGACTAAATACTTTTTGTAATTCTGTAAATCGGTTGTTTACAGTAATCAGTTTTCTGGCCGGCTCATCTCCATCAATTGCAGGACATACCCAAAAAATCTTAGAACCTGACTTAATCATATGGTCAAGTCTTTTAATAAGCTCGGGTATTTTTTCTTCATGCAGTATTTTTGTTTCAATTGGCTGCCTACCATTTGGTTTTTCTTCTAGAATGCTAACATCAATATTCGCATACATTGCTAAGGCAAGCGTTCTTGGTATTGGCGTCGCAGTCATAATAAGAATGTTTGGTTGCTGTCCTTTTTGACCAAGAAGCATGCGTTGATGAACGCCAAAACGGTGCTGCTCGTCAATCACTACCAATTCAAGATTCTTGAATTTGATACTTTCTTCAAGTAAAGCATGTGTGCCGACCAATATATTAACAAGACCGTTTTGTAAGTTAGAGATGATTGACTGACGCTTTTTGCCTGCTGTACTGCTTGTTAAGAGTTCAATAACACATTCCTTTTGTTGTACAAGTTTGTACATTTTTTGGTAGTGCTGCTCGGCTAATATTTCTGTTGGTGCAATAAGCACTGCTTGGTAACCAGACTCAACGGCCATCGCTAAAGCCATAAACCCAACAATTGTTTTACCGCTACCGACATCTCCTTGCAGCAAGCGCAACATACGTTTACCCGAGCGCAGATCCTGCTCGATTTCACGAATAGCTCGGTGTTGTGATTGGGTAAGTTCATGGCTAAAATTATTCAATATTTGCGGTCTTAAAGAACGCATAAAGCTAAAACTTTTTTTATCACTTTTTTGGTGATATTTTTTAAGCAACTGGATCGTTAGTTGATGTACTAAAATCTCATCATATGCAAGGCGGGTTCTTGCAAATGATTCTGGTGATGTGTCGTTATAATTGCTTGGATTATGAATGGTTAATATGGCTTGTTTCCAGCTTGGCCATGTTTTATCTAAATTTTCTTCACTAATCCATTCCGGTAAATCTATCAGCTTTTTGATAGCAAGTTGAATAAATCGTTGAATGTTTTTTTGGCTTAACCCTGCGGTTAAGGGGTAAATTGGTTGTAAAGCAGGTGCTCTTGCATAATCATCAACAGAACATATTAAGCTTGGGTTGGTAGTTTGAAAACGTGTTCCTGTTTTCTTTATTTTTGCAATAATAATATATTCATGGCCGACTTTTAAACGTGTTTCAAGATAACTTGCTGGCATATTGAAAAATAATATTTCAATGTTACCCGTCTTGTCGTGAGCAATAACTTTTTGTGGAAATGATCGCCTTGAATAATGAAGGACAAGTCGTTCGATAGTTAACTTGAATGCTGCTATTTCATGGGTGCTATCAGCAAGACTAATGATGTTTTTTTTGGGTTGAATATTCTGGGGAAGGTGCTGTAATAAATCCAAAATAGATGCATTGCCGCATAGTTTATCAATCAACCTAGCATAAGCGTCACCGATTCCGGGAATAATTTTTACTGATGATTGTAAAAAGTCCAAAAAACGATCAATATTTTCTTGATGATATGATATTTGCTTTTGCATATTATAAATATTACTTGAGCGTGAGTGTTGTTAACATTAACTAAATTACCTTGATTGGTGTGGCTTTGCAGGCACAAAATTTAAAAATCCAAAATCTTAGAAAAAAACTGTATTACCGTAGTCATTATCGCGGTAATAAAGAAATGGATCAAATATTAGGGCAATTTGCCAATCGCTTTCTAGCAGATTTTAACTATAAGCAACTTCTAGCTTATGAAAAAATGTTGCAATTTAATGATTCAGCTCTGTACCGCTATTTTTTAGGTCAAGAAATTGAACTGAACATTGTTGCCAGTTTAGCTAAATTTGTCCAACAATTTGCAATCGAAAAAAAACTTATATCTCCCTTGAGAAACGAACTAAAAACCGTTAACCGTGAATAAGAAAAAACAAATTACGTTTTACAAACAAATTAATAAGCATCATACTGCTAACATTATAATGTGATAGACTTTTAAAGTTCAATTGGAGCTAATCCGTAATAATGCCTTCGCCGCTTGAATGGATCAATATAGCAAAACAACATCGTCATGCAGGTCGGCTTGAAGCTGCCGAAGTAGCCTGTAGACAAGGCCTAGAAGAGAATAGGGACAACACCCAGTTACTACATTTATTAAGTGTTGTTCTTTATGAAACAAGAAAACTGCCCGAATCATTACAGGCAATTGAACGGGCAATATCTATTAATGGAAGCATCACCTCGTATCATAATAACCGCGCAGTTCTGCTTTATGAAATGGGGCAAATGGCTGAGGCAGAAATAAGCTTGAAAAGAGCAATAGCTCTGGACTCTAAAAATGCAAGCGCTTATAACAATCTTGGAAACGCCCAACGTTTTCTTGGTAAACTTGATGAGGCGGTTGCAAGTTTTAAACAAGCATTGCAAATACAG
>JAEUKQ010000055.1 GCA_016794225.1 Alphaproteobacteria bacterium
TGGGGTTCTATTTACTAACAATTCTGATTACGGGGTGCTACGCAATTTTAGTATCAGTGATGATAACAGCGATTATTTTGCTGGTGTCGGCGTAGCTGATAGCAATAACGTTATTGTAGAACAAGGTGTGATCGAGCGTGCATCTATTGGAATAGGCGTGTCAGGGATAACCTCTAATGATACCGTTATTAGAAATATTAGAATGACAAGGATTTTACAGATTGGCGTAAACACTGGTCGTGGTGTAGTTATATCTCAAGCTAATAATGTCCAGGTAACAAATGTCAACATCAGTGGGGCAGGTGCTGGTGGTGTTATTGGGGTATCAGTAGTAGGTGATGCCCTTAATGCCCGTATAGGTAATGTCCACGTCAGCAACTTCGCGACTGGTTACCACCTAGGCCTAGGTGCCAACACTACCGTCATCGATTTGGGTGGCAACACCTTTACCGCCAATGGTATGCAAAGCGCTTGTGATGGTATGAATGACATTAGTGCCATGAGTGGCCCGCTTAATGTTACCACAACCAATAATGGCACGGTCGCTCTTTGCCGTTAATGAGATTGGTTGATTAATACATTAGGGGGGAAGGCAACTTTCCCCCTTTTTTATTATGTTCTTTGGTTGATATTTTTATATGCACCCACCAATAGTTGGTCACAACGCCGTAAAGGTGTTGTGCCACCTAAAACAGCTTATTTCATCTATTAAACCAGCTGCATAATTATACTGTTTCCTTTAGATATAACCCCACCATAACATATTAGCTCATCACAACACCCCCTTGGTTGATTTGTAAAGGCATATCCCCATCCTGATAACACCATACTGCCCATCTTCGGCATCCGTTAAAGCACCAAATTTTAGCAATTTTTTTCATCTTACCTCTTAATGTTTAAGCCCAGCTAGGTACCAACACGCAGGATTTTTTTCACCAGCACCGCCCGTACATTCCCGGATGCCGGCCGCAAATAACCCGTACAATTTTGGTACTGCCAAATATTGCCCTTCATCCTGTGCTGCTTGATACATTATTTTGTGCTGTCGATAAAAATAGCAAAAACCCTGTTAACTTTAAACCCTGTTAAGATTGCTGCTGTTCGTGCCATTGTTCCAGCGACAAAACATTCTATAAACCACTTGTGTTTTTTTATCTATTCGGCTTTTTCTTGTCCTAATCGCCACAACTCTGCACTGTTATTTACCAACCACCCATATTTTATTGGCCTTGAAAATAACGTTGTAAAAGCCCCTAAGGATTCGCCCTAATTAATCATCCCTGGTTAATCATGCTTAGTTAATTAGGCCTGGCATTACTTGGGTTTATCATTCGAATCACAGGGTTAAATCGCCGGGCGCATGATTTACAGGGCAATCCCAACCAAATAGGCTTATATATAATGTTAATTGGTGCAATTTTTCGGCCATATAGGCCAACTATTTTGGCGGATACCCCCAAGCAACATGGACCAACCACCACAAAAAAACAAGCCCCAACTTGGGTACAAGATGGGGCCTATTTTACCTTCTGGGTGTGCATAGTATGCTTTTATTTTTATCGTAGGATAACTTATGAACATAGTGCCATTCTACGATTCAAAAAGCAAGATCTTTTTTTGCATATTTTTTAATTAATTGATAAAACCAGCCTGAAAAGCCAATTCCCCAAACCAATATCTGGCTTGGGGAATGATAATTTAAGCCTAGCGGCAGTTAACATTAACCGTCATCATGCCCGTGATTCGGGTAACAACCAATGGCCCACTGCCCATGGCAATATCATTCACACCGTCACAGGTGGCCATATCATTGGTTGATGTATTGCCCGTGCTGGCCAAATTAATGGTGGTGGTCATACCGAGGAGCGTATAACCAGTTAGAAAACCGCTGGTCTTTGTATTTTTGATGGTAGTATTAACGGCATCGAGTAAAACAACACCCAGTTGCATACGACCACGCAAATCTAACTCATCTAATGTAACGCTGTTGCTGCCTAAGACAAGGACCGCCCTACTTGTTGCCATCGCTGCTGTTTGATCAATCAGGGCATTTTCAACCCGCACAGTATCTGATGCAAAAATCTCAATGCCAACTAATCCTGCGTTAACAACAGTTATATTTTTAACGGTTGCAGAACCTGAGGCATTAAACACCAATCCATCACCTTTAACAGCCTGAATAATCGCCCCTTCAATCTTGGCGCCTGTCGAACCATTGGCAAACATAATACCGTGGCCAAAAACCGCCATGCCGTCACCACCCGTAAGTGAGACCGAGACATTTTTCAGTTCTGCGTTTTTGGAATTGTTAAACGTAATACCATCACGCAGCATGGCCATAGCCCCCTGGCCGGTATTATTAACGCGTACATCTTCAAGCTTAATACTGTCGGAATTCGTCACTTCAAACCCGCGTAGGCCAGTTGTGTTAACGGTAATATCCTTAAACATCCCCCCATTAGATGCGGAAACAAAAATACCCCGTCCACCCGCATCAAAAACCGTTATACCGGTTAGTTTGGTATCGGTCGAGCCATTTTCAATAATAATGGCATCGGTAGTATAACGTACATCAGCGTTGGTAAGACTGATATTTTTGGCATTGGTTAAGCGTATGCCAAAATCGGTTACGCGTACCATGGCTGCATTCTGACCATACACCTGAATATTATTCAGAACCGCATTGTCAGAATTAAAAACCAAAACACCGCGAAGGTTAGCAGCTTCGACATATACATTGCTGGCTTGCCCACCATGACTGCCATCAGTAAAGGCCAACCCCGTGTTATTGGCGTTCACGCTTCTGATATCATCAAGTCTGGCATTGGTTGAACCGACAAAGGCATAGCTGCTACCATCAGCATTGGTCGAGGTCAAGTTGCTTAGTCGTGCCCGATGTGCTGCGTTCATAAATATGAACGAATTATTCCCGCCCCGAACATCCAAGTTTCTGAAAACCACATCGGTTCTTCCATCAACCACAAAAACATTATTAGCCATATTGGTTTGGTTAATGGTTGGGCGGCTTCCATCCATGGTGAAGGTAAAGCTACGTCCACTGGTTGCCCCACGCAGATTCATAACCGTTCCACCCCCAATAACCTGAACGTTGCTGGCTCCAACATTTTGGGTGGCATTAACGTCAATAACACCTTTACTTCCATCATATACCACAACACTGTGCTGGGGTGCGGTGTTGAGAACTGTGCCTGGATTCATGGTGTCACGATTAATAAACCGCACCTGGCTTATGGCGACATTGGCGGGGTTATCGGCATTAATTATCCCCTCACGCCCAACCAGCACACTGGCTTGTTCTTGCATGCGGTTTCCTGGGTTCATCCGCTCAGGCGTTTGCATTAATTTGCGGCGCAGATAACTGGTCGTTCCCTCGCCGGCACCGCCAAACTGATAGCTGATCCCAAAACCAAACAGCGCATCTGTTCCCCGCCCACCTTTTGTTTCATGACGCAATTTAACATTTGCCTGCATCAACACATTTTCGCCAAATGGAATAAGAAAATCTACTCCACCACTAAATCCCCGAATATCACGCTCATTACGCCGCTTAAACAGGTGGGCACCACCGGCAATTTCAATATCAATATCTTCTAAAAATGGCAGGCGATAGGCAACATGTACATCACCACCCCAGTTATTAACAGCGTGCCTTTTTCCATAATCTTCAATGACCAAATCACACACCCGGGCTGGGCCTGGGTTACAAGAACCAGGGGTGCGGTCAACCAACACAGGTTGGCTGCTATATTCTGTTCCTTTAATACTTTGCCGGCTTTTGCCAAGCGGGGCATAGCCATTAACCCCAACAGAAACCGGACCAACCACCAACTCTACCCCGGCCGTTGCCCCATAAAACCAATTGTTTTTATCAGCGCGCCAGGTTTCGGCACTTATATACCCGCCAACCATCATCTCGCCATAACCTGGCAGGGCGCGGTACCCAAGGCCCAAGCTAAATTCCGGGTCGTTTTTACGATAATTGGCACCCGCCATTCCATACATCATATGGCTTAACCCATCGGTAAAAAAAGGCATCATCACATCGGTGCCGAAGCCCCATCCATCATCCCGCTGGCCACCAACCCCAATACTTCCGCCAAATTGCGCATAAGCAGCGCCACTGGCCATACAGATAACCGCAACACCGGCACGTAAAACATTTTGAAATTTCATGATTCTGGTTCCTTTATATAATCCTAAAATATAATCTTACTTCCATTTGGTTGTTTTATGTAGGTCTTGTAGATTTTTTACAGTGTCTATATTATCCGTGCGCATTATAATTAAAATTATTTTATATTTCTATAATTATTTTTATTTTGCCTATCCATGTTTTGGCGCCCTATCAATATTCCAACTGGCCTTAATACCTGGTCATTGCCAACCAAACAAATTGCTGACCGCGATTTTATCTTTTCCCAAAAGACCAAGAAAAGGAACTGGGCAACACACAAAACCAATTAAATAAACCGGTTGGCAGATAATCAAATAATACTTGCCGGCACAGGGTAAATACCCCTAATATGCATTCAGTTATTGGCACAATATAAAAAACATGGGGTTTTGTGCTGTTTGTGACAATATATAAGCCCATGCAATAAACATGTAAAATATAACAGGGCTAGGGATATAAAAAAATATGGTTCTTCCAAAGATTCAAACCTATAGAGATCTTGATCGGTTATCGGGATTTTTAGACAAGGCGATTAAAAAAACCTTTGTCGTCGATGCAGGGCGGGTGGCGCCATGTCGCTGGCGTTCGTATGATTACGAATTTGTTGATGGGGTATGGCGTTTGCACGATACGTCAGTTGGCTTTCGTGAATTTGGTGGGCAACAAGTGGTGTACCATGAAGGGGACCCGGTTTGGGAAATGGGCTATCATGGGATGATCCGGAACACCAGTTTTCCCGAAGAAAAAATTATGGGCTTTCTGAAACGGGCATTGTTTAATCGCGATCAGATTCTGAATATGCCGCGTGGCCCAGCTTTGTACATTGAACCGGGCAAAAAATGGAAATATACCAACAAAAGCGATGGGCAACTGGACGAATTTATTGGCAGGGAACAAATTCTTATTGCCGATGATATAGCTTATATTATGAATTATCATGGTGGGCTGCTGCTGGAATAAGCAATTACAAAATTTTCAACCCTGTTTTATTTCCGGCGCGCAACGGCCGCCAAGTGAAATATTCTTAACCCTGATATGCTCGTATCAGTTATTGGTCGTTTATTGCTATGTCCTGTTGCCCTTTATAACACGGGCTAGCACAGGGTGTATTTTTTTAATATTGCCAATTATTATATTGTTAAGATGCCGGCACAACCATTAGGCCACTGTCATCACGGATAATTGATTTTTAGTTAACCCACCCTTATTATCTGGCATAGCCCCGGCATATTTTTTGTGCCCCAATGTCTTTTTGTTTATAGTGCCTTTTTATGTCCAAGCCTTAAAGCCAGGCCTTAAAGATTGATATATTTTGATATCGAAGTACTTGATATAACGGCACCGGATGATTGGTTGGGGTAATGATTATGTTACTTGGTTACTACCCAAGCAGGAGGTTTTATGTTCGCCATTGCCATTATTCGCTATCGCCGCCCATTTGAAGATGTTGCACCTATTATCGATGATCATCGCGCCTATTTGCGGCTTATGCAGCAACAAGGGTATTTAATTGCATCAGGTCCGTTCTCGCCGCGGCATGGTGGCGCATTGCTGTTGCATGTTCCCGATGGCAGCCCCCAATTGCTTGACCGTATCCGTGACGACGACCCCTTCACCAAAACCAATGTCGCCCAATATGAAATATTGGTGTGGTTGCCTAATATCGGCCTTGAAAAACTGCAATCTTTGGTTAGCACCGTGGTATAAAATAAAAAATCCGATCTTTAGAAAATATACCACCAACCACCCAAATAAAAAGGCCGGCTATACCAGCCGGCCCTTTCTTGTTTCGGTATTGCGCACATTATTGGCATAGATGATGCTTGGTGCCATCCCATACCTTAACCGAGAAAGGCGTGTCGGCAACACCATCACATACTTTTGCTGTCACTCCATCAAACCCATAAGCAGTATTGTTACCCATATCAGCTAAGGCGCCTCCACTAAAAGCAAAAGCTATGGCTTCGCCTTTACCCAAAATAACCGAAACACCCCCTAAAATTACACCACTATAATCAATATTAATTCCACGAGAAAATAGGCTTTCAGGTTTTTTTAATTCAATTACAACATCCGTAACAAGAATTGATGTCGAAAGATTAATATCAATTCCAGCAACTTCCGGGCTGGCAGTTGATTGAATTACCGATGCTCCCCTAATCTCAACATCGGTACTGCCATCAACAAATATTCCCGCACGAGTTGCTATAATGCTTAAGTTAACCAGTTTAACGTTTTTAGATTGTATTATACTGATATCATTATCCGACCTTAGGTTGCTTATATTTACATTTTCACTAAAGCTGGCCACAACTGAAGGACGTAATAGATTGAGGGTGGTACTGATATCGATATCGCTAATATTAACATATTTTGAACTAAAAACAATTATACGACGCGGTAGATTGGCTTTCTCCAAAGTTATATATTGACTGTTATTAATCGAGATAGACTTATCCAGTACTGGCACTATTGAAGCATCATTAATCTGGATATTTTTTAGCTGAATGTTTTTTGAGTCGTTGATTATAATTGATTCATAGAATAAATCACCATAATCAAATATAGTTGATGTTATATTCGTCCTTATTGCATCGATGGAAATATCCTGGGCGTTCATGATTTTGATATCAGATTGTGTTATTATGGTGCCAATTTTTGCTGGCAGATCAACCGACCTAACTATTTCTAGATTTTGCAACTGATGTCCAGAACCTTGAATTACCATTAATCCATTGGGTGATAGGCCATTCGTTTGTACCGTTCCACGCTCAATCCGGTTGAAGGAACTATCTGCCGTCAGCTTAATACCAACATCACTAGAACCATCCTTGGTTCTTTCTATGTAAAAATCGCTTAGCTTTACGCGCGTACCTGAAGATAAGAATGTATCGCCACTAATTTCCCGCGCATCCAAATTGCTGATGCTGATATCCTGATTACCTTTTTCAACAATGATACCATCCCCTTTTATTTTTTGAATAACCAATCCATCGATATCAATATTGCGGTTGTTGTTTTCTAAAACAATCCCACGCTGTGCATTCAAAACCGATAATCGCGTAGCCTGCACATCATTGCTGCCGGTCATATTTAGGCCTGCAATACCCGCCTTGTCCACACGCATGTAATTCAGGTTAATCGCATGACTATCCTGAATATCCACGCCCCAATTCTTACTATCTTCCAACAGCACCGAATTCAGCGATACGCCACTGCTTCCCTGCACATAAATGCCAGCATGACCCACCGTTCCCTGAATATCCAGGTAATCACCACGCACAAAAGAAGAATTTACAATCGATAAACCGCTCGACCAAGCATTATTCATACTCACATGACGCAGATCAAACCCATAGGAATTTTTTATCTCCAATAATGCAGCTCCTGTGGGAACAGTTCTATCATCCGATAAAGATACAGTATCAAGTTTTGTTAACAAGGCTCGATCAAAGGTCATTGGTCGATCAGCGTTAATATCTTCCATCTGCCCATTGATTATGTTATTAAAAGCTACAGATGTCCCACCACCCTTGAGGTCTAACCCATATAATATGGGGCTATCGACACCTACCGCTTCAATAAGCGTCGGTGCAAAAACACGCCCCATACTCTCACCCACAATCTCGGCACGCCGCCCTTTCCCATATACCGGTAATACCGTGTCAATAAACGTCTTACCCCCATCAAATGTCGCTCGTACCGATAACGCATTCCCCGCTCCAGCTATCCCAACCCCATCATTCTTTATCTTCAATGTCCCATCAATCACCACATTCCCATCCACCACCACAATCGCATCCGCCGGCGCTGCTGCCACTATGTCATCCAAATTCTTCTCATTCGCACTATCGACAACATACACACTTGTTATATATTGCCCGCGGGGGTTCATCTTCCATATCGCACCCACCCCTGGTGGTAATGCCGTTAACCCTTGTCCACTTGTTGCTTCATTCCGGTAAATAGTGGTTTCACCTTTGGTGGTTTGGATAACACCACCACGATTGCCTATCTTCGTCCCTTCACTCATCCGCCGTTCAAGCCTACTCATCTGGTGTACTGGTACAGACCCAAAATTATACCTTATCCCTAACCCTGCATATCCCGTCGTCCCATTCTCTTCACCTCGCAACCCTTTCCGAACACCTCCCTCCACATTCAAACTTAACCCGCTCGTCAATGGTACATCAATTCGCACACCTCCCCTCAACCCCACCACCTCGTTCTTCCCATACCGCTCATACCCCAATGATGGCGTAATCATCGCACTACCCACTGGTATCATGTAACTCACTTCCGCCTCAAATCCACTCAACGCACGCTCATAACTTGGGTTCGTTACCGCTACCCCTACCTCACATCTCTTCAC
>JAEUKQ010000056.1 GCA_016794225.1 Alphaproteobacteria bacterium
AAATTGAGGGTGTTTTACACGAGTTCTCATCCATCCCGGGTGTGCGTGAAGATGTAACGGACATTATTCTTAATATAAAATCAATCGCGCTGCGTATGAACGGCGATGGGCCAAAGCGTATGCGTTTAAGGGCTGATAAAGCAGGTGAAGTTACTGCGCGTGCCATTGAAACCGGTCACGATATTGTTATTATGAATCCTGATTTGGTGATTTGTACCCTTGATAAGGGAGCAAAGTTGGCTATGGAGTTTACGGTTGAGACCGGGAAGGGATATGTTTCTGCAGCGCTTAATCGGCCAGAAGATACAGTTTTGGGCTTAATGCCCGTTGATGCTTTGTTTAGTCCAGTGCGTAAAGTAACCTATAAGGTTGATAACACCCGTGTTGGTCAACAAACGGACTATGATAAGCTTACGTTGCAGATTGAAACAAATGGTACTATTTCACCTGAAGATGCTTTGGCAAGAGCTGCATATATTTTGAAGGATCAGGTGCAGTTATTTATTAATTTTGATGAGCCCAAACCAGCACAAGTAGATAATCGTCCAACCGAACCTTCATTTAACCGTAATTTATTGCGCCGCGTTGATGAACTGGAGTTATCGGTTCGTTCAGCCAATTGCCTTAAGAACGACAATATTGTTTATATTGGTGATTTAGTACAGAAGAGCGAGACCGAGATGCTGCGCACGCCAAATTTTGGGCGCAAATCACTTAACGAAATTAAAGAAGTGTTGGCACAGATGGGCTTGCATCTTGGAATGCAGATTCCAAATTGGCCACCAGAAAATATCGAAGAGATGGCCAAAAAATTAGAGGAACCATTTTAGCAATTTCTTTGGCAATTTAACCAAAGCAAGATAAAGGAGAGTAAATATGCGTCATCAAATACGTGGGCGCAAGTTAGGCCGGACAAGTACACATCGTATTGCTATGTTTGAAAACATGGCTGTAGCGTTGTTAAAACATGAACAAATTAAAACAACCTTGCCTAAGGCAAAAGACTTGCGACCTTTTGTTGAAAAACTAATTACCCTTGGCAAAAAAGGTGGATTGCATGCACGGCGTCAGGCCATCGCTTCCTTGCAAGATGAAAAGATTGTAGCTAAGATTTTTGACACTCTGGCCGAGCGCTATCGTGCGCGTGCAGGTGGTTATACACGTATTATTAAAGCAGGCTTTCGTTATGGCGATACAGCTGATATGGCGGTTATTGAATTAGTTGATCGTGATCCTGAAGCAAAGGGTAAGGATTCGGGTCCTGTTGTTAATCAGTCTTCTTCTGAAGAAACTGCAGCCTAGTTGCCAAATATAAGTAATAAAAAAACTGGCCTTTACAGAATAATGGCCAGTTTTTTATTTGTTCAAGTTGTAATTAAAGCGGTTATTTCAATCCTTCCGCGGTGCGTGCCGCCTTTACGGATGGTCTTTCGCCAACGCGCTTGAAAAAGGCTTGAAGCGATGACCATTTATTAAGATCAATTCCTACATACCCCGACCAGCTGAGAACCGTATATAAGTAGGCGTCAGGTGCAGTGAAATCCTGACCTAATAAGAAATTATGCTTGGTTAAATGATCGTTAAGGTAATCAAAACGTTTACCTAAATTTTCTTTAACCATTGCTTTATAACTATCTGGAACAGCTGGGTTAAAAAGTGGTGAAAAACCTTTATGTAATTCTGATGTAATAAAATTTAACCACTCTTGAAGGCGGTAACGGGCCATCGTGCCGGCAGCCGGTGCAAGCTTGGTTGCAGGAACCTGATCGGCAATATATTGCATTATTGCTGGACCTTCGGTTAATACTTCACCATTATCCAGTTTTAGGGTTGGTACGTATCCTTTTGGATTAATTTTGCGGAAATCTTCGCCTTTTTCAGTAGTTTTATTTTTTAAATCTACTTTTTCAATGGTAAATTTGGCTTTACTTTCCTGCAGGAGAATATGGGGTGCTAGTGAACAAGCGCCAGGATTATAATATAATTTCATTCGGTATTTTCCTTATAGACCATAAAATTGATATTGATATAACATGTTCTTGCAAAAATATCTTTTATTTGTTAAATTTAATGCAATTGCATTATTGAATAATGTAAATGCATTTATTTGTCAAGTGGTGCTTGGTGGTATAAAGTGGAAAAGAGTGGTCAAACTGGGTACTTAGAATACAAGAATAACGGGGTAACTACAGGTGATATTACGATTACTACCTGGGTTAAATTGCAACGGTTTGAACGTCATTTGTTGAATGTCATTGCACAGAATCTGCGATTAGCGAAGTTGCCACCATTAACGTGGTATGATGTTTTATGGGAATTGGAAAAAGCCCCGGGATCAAAGCTGCACCCATCGCAAATTGAAGAGTTGATATTATTAAGTCAGTATAATGTTTCAAGGCTTATTGACCGGTTGGTTGATCGAGGATATGTTATCCGAGAAACATGTGGCGGTGATAAACGGCGCCAGTGGATTATTATTACCGAACAGGGAAGACAATTACGCCAGAAGATTTGGCCAGTTTATATTCGGTCGATGGAACAGCATTTCGCTCAACTTTTATCGGTACATGAAAAAAAACAGCTTGCCGCAATTATTGATAAATTGTTGGGCTTTTCGAAGAAATAGTTGTTGTTTACGGTGTATATTTTTTGCTGATAAAGCCATAAAGCGCCATACTACTGTCAAGATTGACAACATGAAATAAAACCAAGTTATTTTTTTCAGAAAACTCTGCAACGAATGTGTTAGGTATTAATGTCTCAATTTTAATCGCAAGCCACAAAATATTCTTACAATCAAGCAATATCTGCCATTTTAAATCTGACTCGGACGATACATGTGGCGTATATTCAACAAAAATAGCATCAAAACGGCCTGGTATCATGGCTATATCACTTTTGCTTGGTTCTTTTGGGAAGCTGGCCCAAGCATAAACCGCGTTGCAAACAGCCTGTTTTACTTCAGGGTGAATAAAACCAAACAAAGCAGCCTTATGATGCGGTTGCAGACCCAGTTTTTGTTCTAAAGATTGGGAATTTGTAATTATTTTTAACCAATTCTTGGTTTGAAGATCGGAAAGTGTTAGCTGAACTTTGCCATACATCGTATCTAATCTAATAGAGGTTGGTTGGGGTTCGAAAGAAATAATTTGGTTAAAGCGGATATGTAATGGTTCTTGTCCTTGTAGGTATAAATGATCACTTGCCAGTTTTGCTAAGCCATTATTCAAGGTGCTTTGGCCTATGTGAAGAAAAGAGCATTCATTAGTCATGGCACAACCCCCATCAAATAATACTTACATTTTTATGATAATTTTTAGTAAATTATAAATAATATTTATAAACTTAAAAGATATATTTTAGCCATAATTTTGCCACATTTTAATGGTCTAATCCTAAATAGCTTTTTAGGCAGAAGGCGAAGCTATTTATACTGGTTCGGTTGAGTTATATTAGATAATTTTGACATATTTAATTATGTTATGGCACAGTTAGCATACGTCGCACGGGTGGTATAGCACAGTTAAAATTTGAACTTGAGAGGATAAAATGAAAAGAATTTTGTTATTAACAACCATCATGGGTGGTATTTGGGAAACCAGTGTAGCGCAAGCGCAGCAGCAAATTACCATTGTGGAAGCGCAGCCAATCGAAATTACAATCCCGGCGGATATTTTAAAGAATTACCATCCTCAAAGTTGTGCGTTCCTGCAATCAGCAAATAAACAGCAATTATTCTGGCAATGTGTTATGGAACCTTCTTATGGGTTAACGGCTGATGTTTCTGACACTAGGGAGAATAAAGACGGTGCTACCAGGGAAGAAGAATTATCAATGTCATCCGGGGCGGACCAGGCCCAAGCTAAGCCACAGAAACAGAATCAGATAGAAACAATAGCCCCAACTCCTGCTATCGTTCCTGAATTGGCCGATGAGTTAACCAGTTCTGCTGATATATCAGCAGACGAGTCGGCAGAAGTAGGGATTGAAGACTGTGGTGGAGATGAATGGACGCCCGTTGCATTGTGGTTGGGAAAGATTGATACAAATTTTAACCTGAAACAGAGTTGGTTTTTTAATGAGGGGATTCTAACAGAAAAGTCTTTTACCACTTTTATGCATGTTAATAATGATGGTGAATTATTTGCTACCCCAATAATTTTTGACGATTTAGCAGCAGGGGTCTATCACACAGAAATTCTAAAAGTTACACCAACGAATCTGCCTGCCAGTTTTGAAAAAAAGGCACATATAACAGATGTGTCGGAAATTGTTTTTTTATCTGACGGGGATCAGTTAATTATTCAGACAGATGACAATGGTACTAAAGACATTAAAAAATTGCACCAATTTCAAGAAGTTGATTGGCTGGATAGAAGCCGAATTACAACTTTGGGCACAGGAACTGCAACAATTATTGAACGGCCAAACACAAACCTATTATTATATGTGCCGATTACAATTACTACAGAGAATCAAGCTAAAGTCGATGCGATCATCAAACAAAACAACCCAAATTATAATCGATTTGGGTATGCCCAAAATGAAGAAAAAGCCGAAGAATCAAGCCTTATTATGTGCTTGTCGACAAGTGGGGTACATCAAGCATCCGCTATAATCCCAGAAGCTGATATTGAGAAATTAGTTGCCATGCAAGATAACAGGGTCAGTCTTCTTACGGTTGATCAGAATAAAATATTTATCCGGAACATTGATAATAATTGCCATGTATCATCTGCTCAAGCAGTTGAATTGCCGGTTAGTCAATTTGATCAAGAAGGGACATTATTAGAACAAGATGAAGATGCGATATTTGTACATCGGGTAATTGCTATGCCTGACCAAAGCTTGGCTATTTTATATGTTCAAGCCGCAATTCCGCAACACCATTTAGTGCGGATCGACCGTAATGGTCGGGTTGTTCAGAAGGTTAACCTTGATAGTATTATAGATGGCCATGATCAGCGGACTCTAGGGCTAGATATTATAGATATTCCCGGTAAGCAGGAATTAATCATCTCTATCTCACCCCCATATTTTGAAGAAATTACACCAAAACTATATAAGGTTAATTTTAATTAGAAGAAGTATGATAAAACCGATACGATATTTGTAAGGATATTATTATGGTGGGAAGAACATTTTTTATTGTTGGGATTATGATCAGTTTTTTAAGTAAGCAACTATGTGCCCAGCACCCGCTGTCTGCACCCTTAATGTTAGGGTCTATTAAGCAACCCGAGATATTAGCCTGCGATCTCGATCAATTTAACAATAGATTTTTATGGTCTTGTGTGGTGGCGGATCAAGATAAAAATGTAGTACCAAACAAAAATTATCTAGCCATATGGCAGCTTACGGTAGATGGACAAATCATTGGAGAATATCAAATATTTGCCCTTGATAGCCACGACAGTAAATCAATACGCATTCTGGACCAGACAGATTATTCTTTCTTGCCTATAAAGAATAGCCGTCTTCTGAAGCAGCAAATCCCACTACTTTATGTACAAGATGGGAACGAAATTAAGTTGTATGAGCGTTCAGAAGGTGCTGGCCGATGGTATTTAAAGTTTAGGGTTAGCGCACGAATTGATCAAATAGACGCCAAGAATATAGTATTTGGCGGCCTAAAGCATCATCCTGGCAGCGGTAATTTTGTTATTTGGAATTATGTGTATGATCAATATGAATCAATTATAAAGACGCAATTTAGGTTTTACGACAATCTAGGACATTTACTGTCAGAAACTGTTGAAGAGGGTGACCCTACGCGTAATAGAATTTTATGGCGTAATTTGGCACCACTAATAGATGGAAAATGGTTAATATTAGCCTCGGATTCTTTTTTTGTACGTGATCATATAACGTTACCCAATGATTGCGATAGTCTTTCAGAACGTGGATTGTTGCCGCAAGATTTTACCGAATGTACAGAACAATCCTTATCTGATGGTAAGAAAGAACAGGTTGTTTTGCCCTATACATGGGAATTTCAAGATGACTCTGTCGCCTGTTGGAAGGATGGTCAGCCATTACATGATGATGCGTATAATTCGCTGGATGGCCGATTAGTTACCATTCTTCAGAGACAATCAAAGACAATAGTAGCGGTATACAACCAGGGTGACACCATCAATTTAAACATTTTTGCTATCAATGAATGCCAAGATATTCAAAATCTTGCGGCTCGTGGAGAACAAAAGCTTACCTTACCCAGTATTCGGGAAGCTTTTTTATTGCCAGATGGTAATTTGTTGCTTGCCCAATTATCGCCAGAAACACAAAAATTATTTATTTGGAAATATAATCTGGCAACAGATAAGCAACTAACAAAAATTTCTAGTATCGATTACCTTGTTCCAATTCCTCAAGAGGTAATTTTGGGAACAGTAACAACTGAAGAACCAAAAATCATATTTGGTCAGGATGAAACCGGTTTGAAAATATCTGTAGCCCTATTTTATCCAGGACTAGGTCCACCAGCAGAAAATATGCCAATTTTTTACCAACTTCCCTAGATTTTGAATTGTGCTAGAATAACGCTTAAGTAACAGTCTTTTGCTTTAACAATAAAAATGTGTAAGGAAATAAGGCATGATGGATTTTGTTTGCAAGGAAAAATGTGTTCTTTTCGGCATCCTCGGTTTTTTTGTGTTCTTTGGCGGTGCGACCATTAGTTATGCACAAACAACCCCCCAAATAATTCCGTATCATGCTGAAACCAACAAGCAAAACTATGCCCCAGATTATTGTGCATTGGATGGATTGGGAAAGCATGCAATTTTTACTTGTTTGATGACCGAAAAATTGAAAATGCAGGCGCGGTTACCCCGCGCGCATCTGAGCATTTCTTTCCTAGCGTCAGATAAAAGTCCCTGGATTTTAAACCATGATGCTTTGATAAAGCAGAATTTACAAAAAGTTTTAGCTGTTTCAAGCAACGGTTTAATATTAGCTGTTGCAGGTCAAACACAAAATCGGCTTGTCGCATTAGACCCCGTTGCCCAAAAAATTACTTGGCAGTCCGATGAATTTCAGCATGCATTTAAGGCTGCTTCAACCAGTGATGGAGGTTTTGTCTTATTAGAATTACGTCATGGTCAAAATTGGGATGTAGATGGTTTTACTGTTCATAAACTGGATAAAAGTGGCAAGAAAACATGGTTTTATCTTGATCATCAGATTACAGGCTTTAGCAACGCTGTTAAAGCCAAGCAAAGTGTTGCAGGAATGCAGGTCAATAAAAATTTAATAGTGAGACCCGATGGACAAATAGTGGTTTTGGGTCAAGCGTGGCAGCCTAAAAAAGGTTCTTCTAATGGGTCATTTGGGATTTTTGCCCTGTGCTTGGATACTAAAGGGCAGAAACAAGGACAGATTTTCTTAGAAAACAGGGATTGGCAACAGCTGGTGATGAGTAATCAGGGACAGGTTGTTTTGGTGGACCAAACGATTATGTATGATACTGACTGGTTGAGGTTAACAACCATTGATGCCAAATGTCGGATAATAGCAGAGAAAACCTATGCAGGGTGGCAGCCAGGCAATCCATCAATTGGTGATGCACCATTAGTTGCTCATCTGCCAATTTTAGTGCCTTCAAAACGGAATGATGGGTTTTGGGCAATTTATCCAGCTTGGGAGCAAGCTGATACACAAAAGACAAATACCGCACAAGGTGCCATATTCCATGGGCAAATAATAGGTGCTTTTTTAAATAATAGCGGTAAGGTTGACAAGGTTATCTCGTTAACTAATCAAAAACCATTGATGGTATGTGATTACCAGAATACAGATGATTGGAGTGCTTTGAAACCCATTTTGCGTGAAAGCCTGGTACTTAGCGCAACTAGGACGGATAAAAATTATGTGATATCAGTTTTTGCCCCTGGGTCTGGGATATGCAAAATGTTATTGTTTCCAACATTAAAATATCATGTAACAAATCCGGCTTACCTAATTTTTTGGCAGTAGTAGTAATCGCTTAATATTGATTGAAAAACTGATGTGATAAGTTGTTTAAAAGTAGATAGACTTTATGTTACGGTTCAGTCAACAATTCGTTATTCGGTTAGCTTCTAAACAGGATAGAATATTAGTTGATGCAGGCAGGACTTAAGCTTGACACCATTTGTCTTGGTGATTGTATTACCGGAATGAATGGTCTTCCCGAGAAGTGTGTTGATGTTGTTTTTGCCGACCCCCCTTATAACATGCAGCTGGGGGGCGAGCTTAGGCGCCCTGATAATAGTATTGTAGATGGGGTGTCCGATATTTGGGATAAATTTGCTTCTTTTGAAGAATATGATCGTTTCACAAAATCGTGGCTTGCAGCAGCACACCGTGTCTTAAAAGATGATGGAACAATCTGGGTTATCGGGTCTTATCATAATATTTTCAGGGTAGGGGCCATGATGATGGATTTAGGTTTTTGGATTCTGAATGATGTGATATGGCACAAAACAAATC
>JAEUKQ010000057.1 GCA_016794225.1 Alphaproteobacteria bacterium
ACAGGAAATCCATACGTATCATAAAGTTTAAAAGCAATACGACCAGGCAATTGTTTACCTTGTAGGTTTTTTGTTTCCTCTTCTAAAAGCTTTAAGCCCTTCTCAAGGGTTTGTTTAAATTTCTCTTCTTCATTTCTTAAGGTTTCAATAATTAACCCCTGAGCACGAACTAACTCCGGATAGGCTGCACCCATTTCTTGGATTAAGGTTGGAACAAGCTTCCACATTAGCGTATCTTTTGAATTGAGTTTATGTGCATGACGCATTGCACGACGCATAATGCGCCGAAGAACATATCCCCTTCCTTCATTTGCTGGTAACACTCCGTCAGCAACCAAAAAACTACTAGCCCTAAGATGGTCTGCAATTACCCGGTGTGCAAAACGTGTATCGCCGACCGCCGCTTTTTTAGAAAATTCAACAGATGCGGTCACTAAAGTTTGCATGGTATCAATATCATAATTATCGTGCTTACCCTGCAAAATAGCTGTCAGGCGCTCAAGCCCCATGCCAGTATCAATTGATGGTTTCGGCAACGTAATTCTTTGATCTTTAGCAACCTGTTCAAATTGCATAAAAACCAAATTCCAAATTTCGATATAACGGTCGCCATCAGCATCTTTACTACCGGGTGGACCACCAGCTATTTTAGTGCCATGATCATAAAATATTTCAGTACATGGGCCACAAGGGCCAAGATCTCCCATAGACCAAAAATTATCATTGGTTGATATTTTTATAATACGGTCTGCAGACAACCCGGCAATCTTTTGCCACAGCTTGTATGCTTCTTCATCATCAGCATAAACTGTTACCAACAGTTTGTCTTTTGCTATTCCATATTCTTTGGTAATAAGACGCCAAGCCATCTCAATGGCGCGTTCTTTAAAATAATCACCAAAAGAAAAATTTCCTAGCATCTCAAAAAAAGTATGGTGGCGCGCTGTATAACCAACATTCTCAAGGTCATTGTGTTTCCCACCAGCCCTTAAACATTTCTGTGCTGTAGCTGCCCTGACATATTGCCTTTTTTCGGCACCAGTAAAAATATTTTTAAATTGCACCATGCCCGAATTAGTAAAAAGCAGACTAGGATCATTGTTGGGAACCAACGTACTGGAGGCAACAATTTCATGTCCTTCTTTCTTAAAAAAATCAAGAAAGACGTTTCGTATTTCATTTGTACGTAGCATAACAAATTTACCTTATATTAAAAATGACCCTATTCATTGTCGCCAGCTGCCCCTCCTTCAATCAAAGCACCAGATAACGACTTAGAATTTTGGCGAATTGCATTTTCAATCGCCAACGCAACTTCGGCATGGTTTTTTAGATATTGTTTTGCGTTTTCGCGTCCCTGACCTATGCGTTGACTTTTATATGAAAACCAAGTGCCAGACTTTTCAACAACTTGCGCGGCAACACCAAGGTCAACTAACTCACCAGTTTTTGATATTCCTTCTCCGTACATAATATCAAAATCTACAACACGAAAAGGCGGAGCTAATTTATTTTTAACAACTTTAACACGTGTCTGGTTGCCAACCACTGTATCCTTGTCTTTAATTGAACCAACACGCCTAATTTCCAACCGTAGTGAGGCATAAAATTTCAAAGCATTTCCACCGGTTGTTGTTTCCGGGTTACCGAACATAATACCAATTTTCATACGAATTTGGTTAATAAAAATAACCATACACCGCGACCTAGAAATTGATGAAGTTAGTTTACGCAAGGCTTGGCTCATCAATCTAGCTTGTAACCCAACATGGGTATCACCCATCTCGCCTTCAAGTTCTGCTTTTGGTACAAGTGCAGCAACGCTATCAATAACTAAAACATCAATAGCACCAGACCTAACCAATGTATCAGCTATCTCAAGAGCCTGTTCACCGGCATCAGGCTGAGAAATTAATAAATCAGCAGCATTGACGCCAAGTTTGGCAGCATAAGATGGATCTAATGCATGTTCAGCATCAACAAACGCACAAGCACCACCATTCTTCTGTGCTTCAGCAATAACATGTAAAGCCAGGGTTGTTTTACCGGAACTTTCTGGGCCATAAATTTCAATAATACGCCCACGTGGTAACCCGCCAATCCCAAGAGCTATGTCTAATCCAAGCGAACCGCTTGAAATTACTTCTGTTTCCACAATTTTGTCATTTTGTCCAAGCCGCATAATAGAACCTTTACCAAAAGCCCGTTCTATTTGGCTAAGAGCCGATTCGAGTGCTTTGTTTTTTTCTGATAAATCACGCTCGGTATTGCGGGATTGTGATGACATAATTATGTGCCTTCCGTATGTAATAATCTTTTATATTTTCGGTTATAATCCTACCCAGTTCGCTAGGTGGTGCAAGTAAAATCTGGCTTATACCTTTAGAACTTGTTGTACTTTTTCTGCTAACTGCTTTAAGCTAAAAGGCTTAGGCAGAAACTGGATGTCCTGTTCGTTTTGTAAACGTTCGCGAAATGAATCCTCGGCATATCCAGAAATAAAAATAACCTTAAGATCAGGTAGAAGTTTGTGTGCTTCCCGAATAAGCGTAGGCCCGTCCATTTGGGGCATCATAACATCGCTAATCATTAAATCAATTTTCTGTTGTTTTCTAATAACCTCCAAGGCGGCTTCTCCACTACGTGCTTCAATAACGTTATAACCTTTGTTCCTTAGGGCTCGAGCGCTAAAAATCCGAACAGCATCTTCATCTTCTACTAATAAAATAGTTCCTGTGCCTGTAAGGTCATTAGGCTTACTCTCACCTTCTTTACTTTCATTTGGCTGGCCTAAAATTTGATGGTGACGTGGTATATAAATAATAAAAGCTGTCCCCATACCAATCTGGCTTTCAACACGCACAAAGCCTTTTGTTTGCTTAATAATACCGTAAACGGTTGATAAGCCCAACCCCGTTCCCTTACCCACATCTTTGGTTGAAAAGAATGGATCAAAGATTCTATCCATAATTTCAGGGGCAATTCCGGTGCCGGTATCCTTTACTGTCATAACCACATAATCGCCAGGCACGATCGTATCCTGACTAAGAGCGATAGGGTTACTAACGGTTTGATTTTCGGTTTTAATCAATAACTTTCCACCCTCTGCCATCGCATCGCGGGCGTTAACCGCTAGATTAATAATTACTTGTTCTAGTTGTGTTGGATCGGCTTTAATTGCCCAAAGATTTTGAGCATGAATAATTTCAAGCTCGATATTTACACCAATAAGTCGTTTTAATAAATGAGATAATTCTGCTAAAAGATCTGTTGCCACTATAATCTTTGGCTGCAGATTTTGTTGTCGTGAAAAAGCTAGTAACTGCTTAACAAGATTAGCAGCACGATGGGCATTTTGCTTGATTTGCATAATATCAGCGAAAGACTGGTCGCCAGGTTTGTGTCTTACTAACAACAGATCACAAAAACCAATCATGGCAGTCAGTAAATTATTAAAATCATGGGCTATACCGCCTGCCAACTGACCGATTGCCTGCATCTTTTGTGATTGATCTGCTTGGTTTTCAAGACGTTTTTGCAAGGTTATATCAAGCACTGTAACAGTAAATAGGTCAATCATAGGCCAATATTGTATTGTCAGATCAGTAACTTGTGCTGGATTATGTACCCAACGTACCTGTTCTATCCTTAATGTACAATAAGTATCCTTTTTTTGTTCAACGAATGAATCCAATTTTTGTTGTAATTCTGGTAACATAAAATGTGATAGTTTTTGTTGCTTTATGTCTTCTGGTTTAATAATTTGTGACGGTTTGCGTATTTGTTTCAATAATTGTGAATTTGCTGTAATTAGAATGCCATGCTTGTTTAAAAAACCAAACCCAAAAGGTATATCAAGTAATTCCAAAGAAAGCTTGGTTCCATAATCCAATAATTTTTGTGCTTGCTGGCCTGCAAAAATTATGAGCATTATTTTCTGTAAATTTTGCTGCTTTGTTTCTGGTACTAAAACTAGTAAAAATTGTTGATTTTTATGGTTTTGATGTACAATAAACTTAGGTGTTTCAATAATCTGCTGCTCTGAAAAAACAATATCAGATAGCTGGATGCTTAGGTGTCGTTGAATATCGTTTATATCACTTCCAAGCAAGTTGATTATTTGTTGTCCCCAGTCTACATCAGCTAATAATATCTGTGGAACCACGATGTTTTCAAGTTTAGCACTTGTTACTGCTTGTTGTAATGGTAACGACAGCGTGGGTGGTTCTTTTTTATCTGTTTTACTAACAACTTTTGTTTCCCCATTATCTTCATCAACCATATAGGTGGGTGTTTTTAAAAATTTTGCGTATCGCCCTGCGGACAAAATAGAAACAATTTTATTTAAACCAGACAACAAAATTTTGGCTTGGCGATATTGTTGCCAGTAATAACCAATTGCAAATGCCCCTATAAGTATAAAGATCCCCCCCCCAATGAATAGCCAATCTATTGGTTGCATTGTTGCCTCGTTTTCATGCCTAGAATTATCTTTTCTTTTATTTGGGAAGTAGTAGGATATAAATTAACTTTCAATTATATTATTGTTTTTGTATCGCAATGCCAACCACAATATTAGAGAATATAATTTCGCTACGTTCAAAAAACGTCAAACCATCGCCAACGCTTGCTATTATGCAACAGGCATTATCTTTACAGGCTTCTGGAATAAAAATATTAAACTTAAGTACCGGCGAGCCAGATTTTGATACACCTGTTTTTATCAAAGAAGCAGCCATTAAAGCCATTAATGCAGGTCAAACAAAGTACACCACAGTTGATGGAACAACTGCCTTAAAAAACGCAATTATTAACAAATTTAAACGTGAAAACAACCTTATCTACAACGTAGACGAAATTACTGTGGGTGCAGGTGGAAAACAAGTTATTTTTAATGCCTTTATGGCGACAATTAACCCTGGTGATGAAGTTATTATTCCGACCCCATACTGGGTTTCTTATCCCGACATTGTTAGACTTGTAGATGGGATACCTGTATTTGTTGAAGGTAAAGCTGAAAATCAACTTAAAATAACACCCCAACAGCTAGATGACGCAATTAATCCCAGAACCAAGTGGATTGTATTGAATAGTCCAAGTAACCCGTCTGGCTCAATGTATAGTACTGATGAAATTTATGGTATTTCTCAGGTATTACGCAAACGCAAAAATAGTCATGTGCATATTTTAAGCGATGATATTTATGAACATTTAATATATGAAAAGCAGGTTTTTGCCACAATTGCTCAAATTGAACCTTCTTTAAAGCCACGAACTTTAACCGTAAATGGCGTTAGCAAAACATATTGTATGACAGGATGGCGGATTGGTTATGGTGGTGGACCTAAATCGTTAATTAAAACGATTGGCATGATCCAGTCTCAAAGCACATCAAACCCCTCATCTATTAGTCAGGCAGCTGCTGTTGAGGCGCTGAATGGACCACAAGATTTTATTGCACCTTTCCAACAGGCATATAAAAAACGTCGGGATTTTGTTGCAAGTAAAATTAATAAAACGCCTGGATTATCTTGTTTAATTCCCCCAGGAGCATTTTATTTATATGTATCATGTGCCGGGCTTATTGGTAAAAAATTCAAGGGAAAAGTAATTACCGATGATACCGAGTTTTGCAAAATGCTATTAGAATTTGCCAAAGTAGCGGTTGTACCAGGAAATGCTTTTGGTTTAAGTCCATATTTTCGTATATCTTATGCAACTTCTGACACAGTTTTAGCCGAAGCCTGCGATCAAATTAATCAATTTTGCCTTGGGTGTTCCTGAACATAAACCTTATATACGACAACAATAGCTGTAATAAAAAAAGCCTAGAAATAGTATACCGGAAACCAGGATAATGGTTGGCCCGGTTGGCAAATCAAAATAAAAAGTTAAAAACATTCCAACAACCACAGCGCTAACGCCTAATATTGGGGCTAAATAGGCCATTTGTTTTGGTGAATGACTTAACAATTTAGCTGTTGCTGCCGGAATAAGCAGCAACGAAACAACCAGTAAAACACCCACCATTTTTACCATTAAAGCAATGGCAGATGCAAGCAACACTAATAGAATAATATTTGTCTTAAATGGTGAGATACCCATAGTAACTGCAATGTCTTGGTGAAGGCAAAGGATAATAAGCCTGCGCCAGTTTAGAATAACCATCAGCAACAAAAGTAAAGCTGATATAAAGATTGTTATAACATCTAGCCAGGAAACTGTTAGTATTTCACCAAAAAATAAGGTTGTCATGTTTGACATAAATTGTTGGGAGGGGCTTAAGCTAAAAACAATTAACCCTAAGGCAAGACAAAAATGGCTAACACCACCAAGTACCGTATCAATTGGTAGGGTATCGAATCTTTTAATCATAGCAAGAAACAACACTAATCCACCTAAAATTAAAAAAATAAAAAGATACGACATATAACCGGCGACCATTGATAACGATATTCCCAGTAAGGTCGCATGGGCAAGTGTTTCACCAAAATAAGCCATCCGTCGCCAAACAACAAAGCATCCGATAGGTCCTGCCATCACCGCGATACCAACACCCGCCAGTACAGCACGAATGAAGAAAATTGTTATCATTCCTAAAATCTCTTTCCAGCCAGATTAATGTTGATGATCGTGATGGTGTTGATAAAAACCAACTTTTTCTTGCCATAAATGACCAAATAGATTTTTAAAATCGTCATCATGCTGAATGGTATGGGGATGACCAGAACAACATACATGCTGATTCAAACAAATAATTTGATCAGCACCCCTCATAACCCAATGCAAATCGTGTGATACCATCAAAATAGCGCAATGATATTGATTACGTATTGTCTCGATCCAATGGTAGAAATCGGCTTGTCCTTGAATGTCCAAATTAGCAGTTGGTTCATCCAGAACAAGTACATTAGGCTTTTCTGCCATTGCCCTTGCTAAAAGCACTTTTTGTCTTTCGCCACCAGAAAGCGATGTAATATTTTTGGACAATAAGTGACCTATTTTAAGAAAATCAATTACTCCATCGAAATAGTTTTTATCTTTTTTATGCACAAATAGCTTAAAGAAATATGCAACTGTTATGGGCATAAATTGACTTATATTAAAGTCCTGGGGCATATAACCTAAACGCACATGCTGATTTTTAATAAGCAATCCACTATCTTGTTTAATAATACCTAATAAAATTTTAACTAATGTTGATTTTCCAGCTCCATTAGGCCCTATAATTGTTGTAATTTCCGGTTGGTAAATTTTAATACTAACCCTATCAAGAATTTTGTTTTTTTGTCTTGTGAATGATAGATTCTGCGCTTCCAGCAAAAGTTGTTGGTCTTTATTTTTAACGAGACCACACGGATGGTTGTTTAATGACATGATTTACAAAAACCAATCACTTCAATCACGTATGATTGCGGCAAAAAAATATTTTTATTAACAATTTTATCGATATTGCTTTGCCCGTGCATATCTAATTCTTCCTGAACATAATTACACTTGCGACATATCAAAAATACACTGCCATGATTTTGATCAGGATGAGAACACCCTATAAAAGCCTTTAAGCTTTCAATTTTATGAATGAGACCATTTTTTTCAAGAAACTCTAATGTTCTGTAAACTGTAGGAGGAGCGACCATCTTTCTTTTTTTAGATAAATCAGCTAATATTTGATATGCAGTCACAGGTTGGTGGCTATTCCATATTAATTTTAATACGGCTTGACGCAATGGTGTAAGTTCCTGCTTGTTGCGTTTACAAACACTTTTTGCCATTTGCATAGCATGGTTAATACAAACCTGATGATCGTGCATTGCCATTTCCATATATTACCAGCTTGACAGTTTAAGTAAGTGTATATTATTAACATGTTACATTATAACATAACATCATCAATAATCAAGGATCACATCGCCATGCGTCCTCAGGTTTGGAAATTATTTTTTATTTTCTTTATCATTTTTTTGTCACCCAATTTGGTATTTTCCCAAAGCATACCCCAGGGAATAAAAGTTGTTACAACAATAAAACCTATTCACTCCATTATATCCTCATTAACCCAAAACATCTCTATTCCAGAATTTATTGTGGATGGTTATATGTCCGAACATGGTTATATACTTAGGCCAACGGACATACAAAAATTATCAGATGCCAACATGGTTGTTTGGGTTGGCGAAACGGTTGATCCTTTTATTGTGTCTTATATTAAACATGCTCCAAAAAATCAACTTATCATAAACTTGCATAAGATCCCCGGAATAAATTTACTTAAAATTCGTTCGGGTGGTGTATGGGAAGCACTTGAACACCATGATGATTGTACTGAAAATATACATGAAGACGATCACGACGAAGAAAATCATCCTGAAGAACATGTTCATGATCATAATTGTTCTGATACAACAGAAATATA
>JAEUKQ010000058.1 GCA_016794225.1 Alphaproteobacteria bacterium
TAAACTTTCAACCCATCATGTCGGAAAAAACTTATTCATCCAGCAGCAAAGAAAATAATAAGTAATCAAGAAATACATTTAACTGTACTTTAACCCACCATCAAAAGTTTACAAGCGTGACAACTAATTTTGTCCCTGCTAATATTGGATTTATTGAAGGCTAGCTTAAAGGGGAGATATAAGTGCAAAATCGGATATGCATTGCTGTAACAGGAATTTTATGCTGCTTAACTGCACCAACCTTATTAGCCCAGTCACCGGCCACCCTTATACCCCTTACAACATCAACCACCCTGTTTCAGGAAAAAACCGCAAAATTGCCGTGGCAGCAAATGACCTGTTCGCTTGGGGCAACTAAGCCCAAAGATACAGTGCCATCAATTTCTACGCTATTTACGCTGCAATGCGCGCTTTATGCCACGAATGAACCCTATTATGGCAAGCCCGATGGTTTTCCAATGGCCTATTATTATGGCGTTATTCCGGCAAATGGCATCAGTACATATAGCACCATTTTGGATGCCGAACCAATAGTTCACGATATTTTACGGCGGTACCCAAATGGCCAACAATTACTATATACCACCGACCATCTTGAAGAAAAACCATCGACCCTAATATTGTTGGATGGTCAGTCGCGCCCAATATGGAAATATTTGGTACCAACAGCCCCCAAAAAATCAATTAGTTACATTAGCTTTGATGCCACCGCCTTAACAAATGGCTATGTTGCTGTTTATTATAACCCAACCCTGTCAACCGATTGGCTACCCAATAATGAAATTGGCTATAATCAGACATCCATATCTTTGGTTATTGACCGGCTTAATCAACAAGGAACGGTAATTAACAGTCAGAAAACTGATGTAAAGATCAACGCAGAAACACGCATTACCTTAGCAGTTGAAGAAGGCAAAAATATTGGTGTATGGCCGCTGCAAGATGGTGGTTTTGCCATTTCGCTATTAAGCTTGGCCACTAACAGCAAAACAAAAACCCAGGCAAGTTACCAGGTAGTTTTCTTTAAGGAAGATGGTCAGGTATCATCACAAGCAGAAATTAATCTTGAAAAAAATGCAGCACAGGGAACAAAAAAGTTTTTTGTTGACCCAGCTGGTAATATTTTGGTGCTTGCTTATAGTGGCCAAGGTAAAGAATCCTGGCAATCGGTATTCCAAAACGAACTAACACTTTATAACCGTCAAGGTCAACAGCAGTGGCAACGCCCTATTTTACCTGCCAAGAATGATACAGGTAAATCAGCTTGCCTAAGTTGGGATTTATTAATCAATCCGCCCGCAACGTACGTGGTTATTTGCGAACAACGCCGATATGTTAAGGGCGAATGGGTTAAGAATGAAGCCTATCATCAACTGCTTGCCGTGCAAATCGATGGGCAAGGACGCGAACGCAAACGCCAATCTATTTTATCAGCAACGGATATGTCATTTTTATATTACACTAATCAGTTCGGCATTAATGCAAGTGTCTGGCAAAGTGTACTTGTTGATGATCAATTGTTCTTCAGCCTTCAGCAAGATGAAAAGCCCATCCAACGTTCGGACTTCTTCAAGCAAATAACCGAAGGCCAAATTACATTGAGCGAAATGTTTAATTTGCGCCTGTATCAGGTAAAACTAGTGAAATAAAAACCTGCATAATACATTGAATCATGCTTCTTTAATTTTATTTTTTGCTGGATCTATGTGACAGCGCGTTAGCGACTGAAGAATGTAATTCGTCTGCTGCCCCTAATAAAAATTATAACAAAAATTAAAGTGGCGTTTGATGACTATTTATCCATCAAGGATAAACTTTGTTGTTATTTCAAGGAAGCTTTTTTTGCCGTTTGATAAGGGCAAAATATATCGATGATGGCAGATAGCGCATCAATTTGACCGCATTAGCAAATAACCACGGGAATCGGCTTTCAAATTTGTTTTTTTCCATAGAACGCATGATACTTTCAGCCGCATCTTCCGGTGACATTAAAAAAGGCATGGAAAAAGTATTAAGGTCGGTTAAGCGTGTTTTAACAAAGCCTGGGTTGATAAGCTGAATATGAATGCCATATGGGCTTAAATCGCACCTTAAATTCTCGGCTAAATGAATAATACCAGCCTTGCTAGCCCCATAACCAATAGCAGATGGTAAACCACGATACCCCGCAATGCTGCCAATAAGAACTATTTTGCCGCGTTTTTGTTTAATCATGGCCGGAATGGCCAGTGATAAAACCCGCAAAGCACCGGTTAAATTTACATCAATCATGGCCTCGGCATCTTCCAGGTTAAAATTGTCTGCTGCTGCGGGTCGATAATAACCGGCATTATAAATAATGACATCAACGCCAGACCATTCATCGATAATTTTTTGCCAAGCTTGCTGTAATGTTGTTTGATCACGAACATCAGCAGGAACGGCTAAATGCTCTGGCCCTAATTGCGATTCCAGGTTAGACAGGCGATCTGTCTGCCTTGCCGATAAAGCAAGCTTATATCCTTTACTGGCTAAACCAATTGCCAGAGAACGACCAATCCCCTCACTTGCCCCAACTAACCATGTACGGTTCATGATATCCGCCGCATTAATAAACAAATTTCACCAACTTTAAGGCCAAGCTTTTTCATCTTGGTACGGTTTAGAATGGTTGTTTGATCAACCAAATACATCCAATCATCCATACTTAAATCAATTGTTGATTTTTTATATGGTACACGCAATCGATAGCGTAGATTTATGGCATTACCGGCTTGCTGGCCAATAGCTTGGCCAATAACGTCACCTGCACGTGCAAAAAAATATTGATCATCCTGATAGCTTATGCTCCAGATGCGTTCTGTCTTTTCGCCGTCATCAAAGTGAAACCATTCGTCAAGACGGCCATTTTTTTCATCCCAAGTTCCTTGAATTTTAACATAAAAACGGCGGGTTGGTCGACCCAAATAGTCAAACAACGACCCCCACCCTTCTACCGTACCATTAAAAAATTTCCGTAGATCAAGTCTAGGCTGTTTTTCTTGAAAAGGTTTCAGGCGGTTTGATGCAGATAAATTCATAATCCTATTCCTTTAAACTGTTAAAAATTTTTGAAAACTAGGGTCGCAATAATTCAATTTGCATAACATTTGTTCGTTCAGTAATAAAACCAGCAGCCGACATGTTAAGATAAAATTCCCACGATCTTAAAAAGGCCTGATCATATCCCATTTTTTCAAGATCCGGTTGCACAAGCTGCAGATTGTTATTCCATTGCTGTAACGTCCAAGCATAATCTTGGCCAAACTCAAAAACTGATTGCACGGCAAGATGCGCCTGTCTGGCATATTTAATAAATATTTCGCGTGAAGGGAGCATACCGCCAGGAAAAATATAATGCCGGATATAATCGCTTTCACGCCGATAAGCAGCAAAAAATTGATCAGCTATAGTAATAGCTTGGATAATAGCGCGTCCACCTGGGGCTAATAACTCATAAATTTTTTGAAAATAGGTTGGCCAATATTTTTCGCCAACTGCTTCGAACATTTCGATTGATACAATATAGTCAAATTTCCCTTTAATACTGCGATAATCACAAAGTAAAATATTGGCATGATTTTGTAGTCTATCGCGCGCGAAATGATATTGCTGTGGCGATATAGTAATGCCAGTTATCGACGCACCTGCCTTAACAGCTTGTTCAGCAAAACCGCCCCAACCGCAACCGATCTCAAGAATTCTTGCGCCATTAGGCTTGATTAAGTCAAGAATACGCTGATATTTATTTTGCTGTGCCTGTGTTAAGGTTTCAGTACCACTAACCCGTAATCCAGATGAATAGGTCATGCTTGGATCAAGCCAGCGTTGATAAAAATTGTTGCCAATATCGTAATGACGGCGAATATTTAACCGGCTACCATTTGTTGTATTTGCCCGAATAACATTATTATATAAACGAAATAACCAACGCATCCACCAAGTTGATAAAGCATATTCCTTTAAAAATGGCAGATTAACGGCACAGTAACAAATACAGTCAAGCAAATTGGGGGTTTGCCAATAACCTAAAACATATCCTTCGCCAAAACCTATATCACCACGCCGCCGTAATAAATCCACCATTTTCCAATCGCGCACCTGCAAAACTGCCTGTGGCCCTGGACGCTGCCCAATAAAATCAAGGGTCTGACCTGTTGGTATCGCTAGGCGTAACGAACCAAACGGACATTTTTTTAAAGCGTTTAAAAAATTTTGAAGCTGTTTCATGGCACAATCTAATTAAAGTGATGTTTTGGTTTTGTTGGCTTCTTACGATAACGCATGCCTTTTATCCATAAACGCAGCGCGTGGTAATGAATAAAAAAAATAACCTTCATCGTCTGCCATGGTTTGCAAAGAAACTGCCGACGCAGTTCTAAATTGCTCATAGGAACAGTTGTTCCATAAAGCGCGGTGCTGATAGTTTTTTGTTTATCAACATAATAATCAATGTTAATTGCCAAACGGTTGGAACAGATATTAAAACGAAAATCGTAATAACCTTGAACGTCACAAAAAGGCGATACATGAAATGTTTTTAAATGCGTAACTGGCTCTTGGTAACGAACATCACCTGTATGAAAAACACTGAGGTTTTTTGAAGGGTGATGGTAGCACAAATAACCATGGCGTTCGCCAAACGTGTTATTTACCTCGGCCAATACCGTATAAAGATTCGATTGATCATCAAAACATAGCCAAAAACTAACCGGGTTGAATACATACCCCAATAGCCTGGGTAAAGTTAATAGCATAATATGTGCTGGCTGGGGCTGATGGTGTTCTTGTAAAAGGCTGTATAACTGGTCGCGCCACGAACGTTCGCGATCAACGCCATAATCAGATTCATAAAAACTTAAAAAATTGGGGCTATTTAACCCAACCATCCCGAAATTATCCAAGGCAGATAAATCATCCATATCAATAAGAAAATAGGCTATCCGGTGACGTAACGGATAATTTATGGGAACATGGCGGTTATGCACAACCGTTGCATCTAATATGTAATGCCCCTTCATCACGGCCAACCCAAACCCATTTTTTGTATGACCTGTAAACTGCTTTTAATACCATCTTCGTGAAATCCGTACCCTAAATATGCGCCCGTAAACCAACACCGATTTTCACCTTGTATCGCTGCAATATCTTTCTGGGCAGAATATGTTTCAAGATCATATGTCGGATGGTAAAATTCAGTTTGATCAAGAATGTCCTTATTTGCTATTGACTGCCACGGATTTAAAGTTACAAAAACTGGTTTAGTATCAGGTAATGATTGCAATTTATTCATCCAATATGTTACAGCTATTTTGGTCTGGCCATTTTGCTGTGTGCTTAGGTAATTCCAGCTACTCCAACATTTTATACGCTGCGGCATCCAGTTCGGATCACGGTGCGTGTAGGCAATGTTTTTATGGCGCTGAAACTTTGATAAAACATACCGCTCCTTATTAGTGGCATCTTTCAGCAAAGATAAAACGATTTGCGGATGACACGCAAATATAACCTGATCGACAAGTTGGTTTTGTCCATTGGCAGCCATAATAATTACCGAATCTGCCTGTCTCTTGATGGCTGTGATTTCAGCTGATAAAATAATCGTTGGCTTGGCAATTTTTACCAACCGTTCAACATAATCGGCGCTGCGGTTTTTAAGAGTAAGCCACTGGGGTTGACGATAAATTTGTAACAACCCATGATTATACATAAATTGTACCAAAAAATGTGCTGGAAAATCTAGGACATGGTCTATAGGACAACTCCAAATAGCGGCCACCATAGGCAGTAGATAATGATGACGAAACCAATTTCCACAGTTCAACTTGATCAATAATTCCCAAACGGTCATTTCGGGCTTGTCATGGGTAATTGTCACAGCAGTTTGATTAAACCTAATCACATCAACCAACCCACGCCACATGGGAATATTCAATATATTTTGGCGCTGGGCAAACCAACTATTGATTGATCGGCCAGCCCATTCCATCTGCCCACTATTGGTTGAGGCCGCAAAAGACATATTACTTGGCTGAATTTCAACTGCAAGCTCGTGAAATAGCCGCAACAAATTTGGGTATGTACGTGTATTAAAAACAATAAAACCCGTATCGACGGGTATTACCCCATAAGCGGTTTGTATGTGAATGGTTCTGCTGTGTCCGCCAAGACGGTTTTCCTGTTCATACAGTGTTATTTGTGCATTGTTACGCAAAAAATATGCGGCACTTAGCCCAGCAATGCCCGCGCCGATAACGGCGATCCTTGGTTGATTCTTGTTCATTCCTGTCATGCCCACTCTACCTACCATTAATTTTTACCATTTCGCTACACACTATGTACCAGACACAGTGTGTATCTATAAAAAAACAAAAACTATTCAAGGGGCGGTCATCATAAATCTATTGTGATGGCGTTAAATAAAAAATAAGGGAAGGCGCTTTATCACCTTCCCCAATAAACGATTATGACTTTGTTTGCAAAACACGTAGTAATAGTAACAACTAACAAAATACTATAATTAGGGTTTAAGTTGAATACGGTATACCAATAAAACTGATTCAGGTGGCTGCTGTGCTTTACGATTTTCAACAGTGGCTGCTAAAGGATTCATTAAGAAAATGACCAGATTTTGTTGGTCTGGGGTTACTGTCATACCGATATCAATACCATGTGTAACATTGAAATCATTATATTGCTCATACTGAAAACCCCTAACGACCGCTAACAACCAACCTGATGGCGAATCAGGCGAAATAATCGGCTGTACACCAAGCACCTTGCCGCTTTGACTGACCTCCATTAAAAATAGTCCTGGCCTCAATAATTCCATATTTTCAGCAAAAATCTTTTGTGAACTGCAAGGACGACCAGTCAATTTCAGACAGTGGACTTCCGCTCTTTGCTGAACATATAGAATAAACGTATGTCCATTTTTTACAGGTTGTATAGCTTTTACATAGGTATTATTTCCCATTTGCCAATCAGGAAAATGGTTAGGAACGTCTATATTAACAGAAGTTAAAGCTGTATTAGCACTGCAATCTTGTGGCCAACGTCCCAAAAAAAATGCGTCGTTCTTTTCAGTAACGCGTGTATCAGATTTAAGCCAGGCTGCAACAATCTGATCCTGAAAGTCAAGTTTTATGGTCTGTTGGTTAATAGTAGCATCAGGCAGCACAATATTCCCTTGAAATGTTCCATCTTTTTGATAGCACGATAGAAAAAGGCCATTTCCTAAAACATACTTACCCTCTTTTGCCTCAGGCCAATTTCGAAAACTAGCAACCACAATTTGCTTCTGTACTGGTTTTAATAAAAAATCAAAACCATAAAGGGCTTCATCTTTAGGAAATTTTTCAATAAAGCCCTGCCACAATTGGCCCATAAATTTGTCTTGTGTATTCCATAAAATTTTCCCTTGCCGATCCATCTTCATCAAGCCATAAGTTCTATAATCTTCAATATCTTGACTTAGATTTTGTATGTAATTTGTTAAAACAACAATAGACTCATCATCAAGATTTATCGCATCAATTGGCTCACCCACTATTGAACCCAAAGATAGTTTTTTGATCGTGTTATGATTGTTGTTGACAAGTTCTAACTTAAAAGAGTTTTCATCAAAAGACATCAGCGTAGTAATAACTTCCTCAAGGGACAAAAGAGCAACTTGATCACCACTTTTAACCTTAGGCTTATTTAAAGCAGGAGTAATGGTGGGTTGCAAAGATTTTATTTGTCCATCATTTTCAAAAAATAATAATAATTGTCGCCACTCAATTTCTGGAAACCTTATAGGTTCCTCTTGAAAGAAGCAGCTAAGTTGAAGGCTTGAGGCCTGGCTTTGGACAAAGCCACAATCTTGTAGTAATTTTTCTTCGAACCCCTCTGAAGGAACTGAAAGATAATGCCCAAAAGAATATGAATTTACTTGATATGAGAGACTTTGCTGCGCATAAGAAACTGAGTGGTTTAACAATACAAGAAAAGAGATTTTTATAAATAAGCACCACGTACGCATTATCTTGCTTCCTGATCAATTAAATAATTAATCTAATTATATTTAGCAGCTATGATGGTTATGATTAGCCAATATATTTTTCAACAATCAAAATTGTGCCATTCGTACCAATAACCCGTACTTTCTGGCGTATACCCAAATCAGGCCCGCTAACCCGCCATACTGTATCTCCAAGCCTTACCTTGCCCATGCCGTTGGTGATTGGTTCTTCCAGC
>JAEUKQ010000059.1 GCA_016794225.1 Alphaproteobacteria bacterium
ATTGCTATTCAATTACTTAAAGTACATACACAAGCCAAGGTTATCGCAACCGCATCACGGTCAAAAACAATAGAATGGGCTCAGCACATGGGTGCAGATCACGTTATTGGACGCAATTTACAAGGCGAACTTGCGCAATTTGGGCCCATGGATATTGTCTTTTGTACTACACATGCACATGAATATTTACCAATTATTCCAAGTATTTTAAAGCCTTTTGGTAGCTTGATCTTGATTGAAATGAACGACCCAAAATCTTTTGATATTACATCTTTTAAATCAAAATCATTATCTATTCACTGGGAATTTATGTTTACTAAATCCATGCATGGACATCACCCCGAGCAACAGGGTATTTTCCTATCAAATTTAGCTAAGTTGGTTGAATGTGGAAAAATTAAGACAACACTAGGTCAGACTATGCAAGCCTCTGTTGAGAATATTCGCCAAGCACATGAATTTTTAGAAAGTGGTGCCACAATTGGTAAAATGGCAATTATGTATACTTAGAAAAAAATTTTCAGAAAAAAACTTACCGCTTACCCTAAAATTAGGTGCAGATATCGCCACTTGTTTTTGAAAAGCCATCATTTCATAATTGATCTCGCAAATATCTTAAACAACGCTACTAGTAGCGTTGTTACAGAAAAAATAGCCCTCATGATTTGCTACTCATCTTCACGCCTGGCGCGTGATTGTTCGATGGCATTATGCCCTTTTTGCTTCGAAACACCCGAAAACTTACAATGTTCCTTGGGTTAAAAAGATAGTGGCAATATTAGCCTTATGATTTTGGATTTTCGCGGATGTGCTGGGACAAGAAAATGGTGGAGAGAGTAGGATTCGAACCTACGTAGGCGTACGCCAACGGTTTTACAGACCGTCCCCTTTAGCCACTCGGGCATCTCTCCAAACGTGCAATATACAGATAGGTTTTTTAGAAAACAACCGCTAAATTTGTCGGTTTACAATTATTTGTCAATGAAAAACTCTTGTCCTTCACAAAATTCATTTTGTGTTTTCAAAAATTGTTTGGAAAAAGCATAAAAAATGATTTTCGATGTTATTTTTACTTGGGTTCTTATGCAAACTACTATTAACTAGGTCTGAAAAACTTAATTAAAGCAAATTTTGCCTAACGTTACATGCAGAAACATCATCGCTCCAATCACGGGGCTGACAACCACCGCTCTAAAGAATATTGGATGTATGGCACACACGCCGTACAATCGGCCTTATTCAATCAAAAAAGAACCATCAAAAGACTGGCGTCAACCCATCCAGCACACTTGCCAACGCTTTTTACCGCCCAAGCAAGAAAACGCCGCCTAACCATTGAACAAATTGATGCGTCTTTATTGCAAAAATATGCGCCCGGCGCCGTTACCCAGGACATTTTGGCCTTGGTGGCCCCTTTAACCGAACCAGCGATTGAAGAAATATTACCGATCGATGATTCTGCCCCTGCCACCCTGATTATTTTAGACCAGGTAACCGACCCACAAAATGTGGGGGCTATTATGCGCTCGGGTGCTGCTTTTGGTGCAGCCGCTGTTGTACTAACTGACCACCATAGTGTTTCTGAAAGTGGTGCACTGGCAAAAGCCGCTTCGGGGGCATTAGATACAATAGCAATGGTCAAAGCCACCAACCTTAGTCAATTTATGGATCAGATCAAAAAAGATGGTTTTTGGTGTATGGGGCTTAGCCATGATGCAAAGGATACCATTGGAACGGTCAAATTACCCGCCAAAATTGCCCTTGTATTTGGTGCCGAAGGTCCTGGTTTACGCCGCCTTACACGCGATCAATGTGATTTTATGGTGCATTTGCCAACCCTTCCCCCTATCGATCAGCTCAATGTTTCTAATGCCGCGGCTGTAACACTTTATGAAGTTCGCAGACAGCAATTATTGCTTGCCGCCAAATAACTTGTTATGCTCGATGCACAAGATTTGAAGGGAATATAACATGTTAGTGCGCCTGTTGGTTATTTTAAGTACTGTAACTTATGCTGTTTGGCCTGCAAGTTTGTTGGGACAGAATACCGAATCGGGGGCATGGACATGGTTTACTGATGTTGATTGGGACAAAAACCAACAATTAAGCTATGCTGAAATTGACAGCGAGTGTATCCAGCGCTTCAACCGTCTTGATGACAATAAAGACAAACAACTAAGCCTAGCGGAAGTAAGCAGTTTTTTGGAATATTATAACCGCCCTGATAAAAGGCAGCTGCAAGCAATAATTCAACAACGATTTACCCTTATTGATAACGATAAAAACCAACAAATTAGTCGTGAAGAATGTTTGCATTTTAATCGGCAACTACTGGCGAACTGTGATAGTAATCACGATGGCTTATTAACAAGGCCTGAATGGCAAACGTGCCTTACATCGGCTGATTAACAAAGTTAACATCCCCAATTCAGCTAAAAATTATAATCTTTTTGGTTGATATATAAAGGTTTTAAGCCTATAGATGATGAATTGCATAAAGCAATGATTTGCAGGGATTATTACCATACTCTTACCCTAAGAAAAAGACAATCCTTAATTCCTACAAAAACAAAAAAATTTACGCACTTTTCCTGAAAAATAACTTGTCCCAAATTTTGATACTGCCTATAAAGCAAGGTCAATTTTACTGACCCCATCTTTAATCATATTTTACCCAAGCAGGAACAGGCCTATGACCGATTTTAACCATTATAGCAAATTTGTTAAAGAAAAAGACGTTAAATATGTCGATTTTCGTTTTACTAATATACGCGGCGGCTGGCATCATATTACCTATGCAATAACAGCCATCGACGAGCAGCTACTCAAAACAGGTATTATGTTTGATGGATCATCGGTTGCAGGATGGAAATCTATCCATGAATCAGATATGATCTTGTTGCCCGATTTCGGCAGCATGCACCTTGACCCATTTGCTGCACAACCAACATTAAATATTATTTGCGATGTTATCGAACCAAGTACAAATCAGCCCTACATATGTGATCCACGTTTTGTGGCCAAATCGGCCGAAGCACATTTAAAACGCAGTGGGATAGCAGATACTCTTTATGTTGGTCCTGAAGCCGAATTTTTTGTGTTTGATAATGTACGCTTTGATAGCACACCATACCGTCAATTAGCACAATTTCACTCGGATGAAACACCAAGCCTGAACGGTAAAAAAATGGAAGAAGGCAACCATGCTTATCGCCCGGATAGCAAGGGTGCTTATTGTGCCAGCAACCCAACTGATGCTGCACATGACATGCGTGCGGAAATGCTAAGCGTTATGGGCGACATGGGTCTTGATATTGAAAAACATCACCACGAGGTATCGCCTGGCCAGCACGAATTGGGATTTAAATATACAACATTAGTTCGCAGTGCCGATTGGCTGCAAATGTATAAATATGTTGTACGTAACGTTGCCAATTCATACGGCAAAACAGCAACTTTTATGCCCAAACCCATTAAAGGGGAAAACGGTTCTGGTATGCATGTACACCAATCCTTATGGAAAAATGGCCAGCCTTTATTTGCAGGTAACGGCTATGCTGGCCTATCTGAAACTGCATTATTTTATATTGGGGGGGTGATTAAGCATGCACGTGCCCTTAACGCTTTTACCAACTCGAGTACCAACAGCTATAAAAGACTTGTACCTGGTTATGAAGCACCCGTTTTAATGGCCTATTCAGCGCGCAATCGTTCAGCTGCCTGCCGCATCCCCTATACCACAAACCCGAAAGGCAAACGGGTCGAGATGCGGTTCCCAGATGGCCTATCAAATCCTTACCTGGCATTTGCAGCCATTATGATGGCCGGTCTTGATGGTGTTAAAAACAAAATTAATCCAGGCGCTGCATTAGATGCAAATTTATACGAATTGCCAGCCCAACAACTGCAACAAATTCCATCAGTTTGTACCAATTTGCGGGAAGCTATTGCAGCCTTAAAAGCAGATCATCAGTTTTTGCTTGATGGCAATGTGTTTAGCAAAGAACTTATCAACAGTTACGTTCAGCTTAAATTGGATGAATGCCAAACTTATGACATGACACCACATCCTGTTGAATTTAAGATGTATTATAGTTCTTAAATATTATCAAATAATCAAGGCCGCTGCATAGCGGCCTTTTTTATGAAACAACCAATAATTTATGGTTATTCTTGCCCTACTTCCTGCCATAAGGTTGCTATGAACCCCAGCCTTTATTAACCAGCCCTAATTTTCTATATTCTTTGTCTAATTGCCCTATCATAGCCAAAAACATCATTCGTAGGTCTGAAACAGCACCATAAAAGGCATTAACCTTAATTAATGGTTGGTTACCCTCGACAACCCAATGAGCCATTGGGGCAATAATATAACCACCAGCAATGGTAATTGGCAGCCAATACCAATCACCTGTAATAATACTAATGACAAGCCCGGAAGCACCGAAAAGAGTTGCAAAATAATGAATAAGCCGGGTAAGAGCTTTACTATGGGCACTTAAATAAAGGCGCCAAAACTCACTGTATTTCATTTGAAAATTCATAAAGAACCTCGTTTATGTGCTAAAATATTACAATATTTATTATATCTCGTAAAATTTGAAATTCACTATAAAAATAAGTCTTTTCATCAATCGCTTTTACACATGGTTTGTTCGCTTTATTATTGCTTTAACTAATATGAATCATTTAAAAGCAAATAAGCTATTATTAACATTTTTAATCTCAGCATCATGAACAACGATTTATTCAGCCACAAAAACGACTATAGTGCCCAACAAATTGAAGTTCTCGAAGGCTTAGAACCTGTTCGCCGGCGCCCAGGCATGTATATTGGTGGAACAGATGAACGCGCCATGCACCATCTGGCTGCGGAAATTCTTGATAATGCCATGGACGAAGCATTAAACGGCCATGCTAATCATATTACCTTTAAGATTGATATACATGGTCGGGTTATTATTAGCGATAATGGTCGTGGAATTCCGGTCGATCCACATCCTAAATTCCCTAATATGTCGGCCTTAGAAGTGATTGTAACAACCCTACATTCGGGCGGTAAATTTAACAACAAAGCCTATCAAGTTGCCGGCGGGCTACACGGGGTTGGGTTATCCGTAGTTAACGCCCTGTCTGATTATCTGCGAATCGAAGTTATTCGAAATAAACAACTTTATTATCAAGAATATTCCAAGGGTAAACCAACAACCCCGCTTATGCAAGAAAGTGCACGCGGTCGGGGAAAAGGAACAACCGTAATTTTTCACCCTGATCCAGAAATTTTTGGGAATCACACACTACAACCCACTCGACTATACCATATGGCACGGGCAAAAGCATTTTTGTTCGCTGGTATTACGATTGATTGGGAATGCCCGCCAGAAATCCTATCGCCTGCTTATCCATGTCCACCACATGAACGGCTGGTTTTTCCCAATGGGTTAGAGGATTATCTTGTGTACCGCCTGCCCAAAGATCCAGCCCCCAATATTGCCGATTTTTTTTGTGGTCATAGCGAACTACCCGAACAGCAGGGTAAAATCGAATGGGCAATTTGTTGGGGACCGCTTGATGATGGTTTTTTATCATCATTTTGCAATACTATTCCAACCCCTGAAGGCGGAACGCATGAATCAGGCCTCCGCAGCGGTCTTTTAAGGGCTGTTAAGGATTATGGTAGCCTGGTTGAGCATAAAAAAACCGGCCTGGCTACTGCAGATGACATTGTTAATGGTTCAGCTATCTTACTATCGGTTTTTATTCAAGAACCCCAATTTCAAGGACAAACGAAAGAGAAATTAACCAGCCCGCAGGCAACAAAATTCGTTGAGAATGTTATTAAAAATCATTTTGATCACTGGCTTTCTGCCGATCCGCAGCGGGCAACACGGATATTGGAAACAATTCTTGAGCGAACAGAAGAACGTCTGCAACGCCGCCAGGAAAAAGATACCCAACGTAAAGTGCCGGGTCGTAAAATGCGCCTTCCTGGAAAATTGGCCGATTGCACACAGCAAAATCGTCATTTAACCGAACTTTTCCTGGTCGAGGGTGATTCAGCAGGTGGGTCTGCTAAACAAGCGCGCAACCGCGACTACCAAGCAGTTTTACCCTTACGAGGTAAAATTTTAAACGTGGCCAGTGCATCAATTGACAAGTTAAAAAACAACCAAGAATTGAATGATTTGTTACTGGCCATTGGGTGTGGTACGGGTGATCGGTATGATGAACAAAAACTGCGCTACGACAAAGTGATTATCATGACCGATGCTGATGTGGATGGCGCCCATATTGCCTCACTACTGATGACATTTTTTTATCAGGAACTGCCAATGTTAATTGAACAGGGTCACTTATACCTCGCTGTACCTCCATTATACCGACTAAATATTGCTGGGAAAAGTCACTATGCTGTTGATGACCAACATAAGGAACAATTACTTAAAAAATTGGTCAAGGGAACCACCAAGGTTGAAATTAGTCGTTTTAAAGGTCTTGGGGAAATGCCTGCCCAACAATTGAAAGAAACAACCATGGATCCAAGCAAAAGGTTGTTATTAAAGGTTACGTTACCGTCCCGCTTTAATCCTGATACAACAACCCTATCAACCGAATGGCAAGCCGTTGAGCAATTTGTTGAATCGCTGATGGGGAAAAAATCCGACCATCGTTTCCAGTTCATTCAACAAAACGCCAAGTTTGTGAAAGAAGTAGATATTTAGTTATTATATATTGCAACAAAAGAAGAGACTGACTTTTCTGACATTAGCCCTTAGAAAAAATGGCGTTAATTTTGCCGCGCCGTTCAAGCAACATAGCATCACGCCATACCCCTTGATATTCACATAATTTTTTTGGTATCCAACGATCCTAAAGTCGCATTTCTGGTGAAGGACAAACCCAACACCTTTTCCCTGTGCTAAAGAAACATATAAGGCTGTTTCCACAACAGCTATATAATCAGGTTTGCCGGTGTTGGATAAAACACTAACCCAATCAGGGATTGGATATAAACTTGCTCACCCCACGACTGTACCACTTATTTCTGTAACAAACCGGCTGTTCTTTTAATCTTTTTGATCCCAAATATCCAATTGGGCATGTCACGTTGCAACGTAGCCACACCTGTTGCATATGTGCATAAATGTCTCGAACAATTCCCCAATCGGTTGCTTGCGTAGGACGAAAGGATATTACCTTTTATATAAGACATTCCTACACCTCTATAACACCGATATCTTAATAAATATTTTGACTGCGACGCTCCATCAATAGAACATCACGCCATCTACCAAAATGCTGCCCTATTTTTTCACGAACCCCTACTTCACGAAAACCCATTTTACGATGCAAGCCAATACTTACTGTATTTTCAGGGAAAATATGGGACTGCAACATCCAAATTCTATGCTTTTCTGTATCCTCTATTAACTTAGAAAACAGGGTACTGCCAACTTTCTGCCCGCGGGCT
>JAEUKQ010000005.1 GCA_016794225.1 Alphaproteobacteria bacterium
TGGAAGTTAACGTTGCATGTGTTGCCAATAGTAGGCCAAAGACAAAGGTAATCACTAAAAAAATCCAAGCAAAATTATTTGGTGGCATCACGCCTATAACAAAAAAAGAAGCTGATATCATCAATGGCGCCAATAGTAACACCGATATCTTTTTACGTGATGCTTGTTTTTCTTGTTTCAATAGCAAGTTCGGTATCATCGATAAGGCAAAAATGATAGGACTGAAAAATAGTAAAGTAATGATATAAATGAACATAAGCATAAAGCTAGCCTTTTTTAAATTATGATACCAGCTTAATGATAATTATGGCAAAAAAATGGCCAGCACTTAGAAAAATTTCAAAAATTATTTTTTGTTGTTATGGCGTAACTGACTCATTTGTTTTTGCAGCTCATTTAATTGTTCTTGCAGTTTTTGTAATGCACTTTCCGCAAATGACGGGCTATGGTTATTGGATGCCATCTTTTCCGCTGTTGTGGGATTTTTTAACCCGAAAGGATTAAAAAGCTGCAAGGATTTTTGAAAAAACTCTATATTATTGCGGTTGACTTCGTCTAATTGGGTAAAAGGAAACATATTGCCAAATGTCTGTTGCATTTGCTGACGAAAATTTTGTTGATGTTGCACAAAACTTTGCATGGACTGTTCTAAATATTTTGGTACAAGCATTTGCAAATTGTCGCCGTAAAAACTGATAAGCTGTCGCAAGAAACTTAGGGGTAATAACTGCTGTCCTTTTGCTTCTTGTTCCACGATAATTTGTGTTAAAACAGAACGGGTAATGTCTTCATCCGTTTTCGCGTCAACCACGACAAAATCAACATTATCTTTGACCAGTTGACACAGATATTCCAGTGTTACATAACTACTGCTTGCAGTATTATAAAGGCGGCGGTTGGCGTATTTCTTGATGGTGACTGGCGCTTTGTGTGCATCGGTGTTGGTCATAATCTGCTTCTTTCTCAGAAACTAACTGACAAAAATGTCATTTCATTATAATGTCTTTCAAGTCTATGCTTGCTGAATTAACAGCTTCACATGTTCAGCAAACGGCTATAGCATATATAAAGTCATATTACACAAAATTATAAGCGTAACGGCGATGATGTTGAATGACGTAGGTCATCAAAAGTGATCGAGTTGCTATCAGGCTATTACTTAATCTTTATCAAGTCAAGGTGGAGGGCCAATAATGGACTCACAAAATCGTAAAAAACCAAAAGCTAGAAATCAATCGCATAATTTTGCTAAAAACCAAGATTCGAATCAAAAATCGACAGACGAAAACAATCATAATACACCGTGGGCCGAGGCAGCCCGCCAAACCCTTGATTTGTGGCAACAGCATCTTTCCAGCCATTTGGCTGATCCATTCTGGGTGGATCAGTGGGGACATTTTTTAGCCAATTTACAACAAACGCATGATCAAGCTAAAAAGAATTCAGCCAACCAATCTTCATCTTCACCCGCTGCAAAGGCTGCTAACCATGATCAACCGTCTGCAAAATCCAAAGCCGCTGTTTTATCATCTGAGCAACGCCTGGCAGTTGTGGATGAGCTGGTCGGACAACTTCAACAGCTTACAAAACGTGTTGACACGCTTGAACAGCAACTGGCCAAAATTATCACTGTACAACACCCAGCTCGGCGAACATCCAAAAAAACTGGCTGATTTAATTGCAAATCAGGCTATAAATCGTTATCAGTATTTTTTGCAAGGTGTTCGTTCGTATCAGCAGCATCCTTATTATCGTAAAAAACCAGTGTGTCAGGTTGTTGCGACTGAATCAACAAGCCAAGTCATTTATTATTCAGCTGCATCCCCACGTGCGGTTTTATTTTGGATTCCTTCACTTGTGAATCGGGGATACATTCTAGATTTACAGCCAAGCAATTCTTTTCTAAGGCAGTTGGCTGGACAGGGGTTCAGTAGCCTGTTGTTAGAATGGGGGGATCCGACCAAACTTGAATATTCGTTCGGATTAAATGAATATATGGCGCGTTTGTTACGATTACTGTCTCAGACTTTGCCACGTTTCTTAAGGCAACCCATCTATGCAGCAGGTTATTGCATGGGTGGGTTATTTGCACTGGCAGCGGCACAACTAACATCATGTTTTAAGGGGGTGATATCCCTGGCGGCACCTTGGGATTTTAAAGTGTCCCAAGCACCTTTAACAAAAGTTATACAACGCCATTGGCCACGGTGGCAGCGTTTATTACCCGCTGGGCAACCCGTACCGGTTGAGCTGTTGCAATGGTATTTTTCTGCCCTTGATCCACAACAAATTTTACAAAAATTTATTAAATTTGCGAAAACACCGCTCCAATCGGCGGCGGCTGAACAATTTGTTGCACTAGAAGATTGGCTAAATGATGGTGTGGCATTACCGCAAAATGTACTGAATGAATGTGTGCAAAATTGGTATCAGCTTAACCAACCCATGCTGGGTAAGTGGCAGATTTTAGGGCAGATTATTCAACCCAAATCACACAAGACCCCAATATTAGCAATTATCCCAACACAAGACCGCATCGTGCCACCGGCAAGTGCTGCTGCTTTAGCAGAAAATGCCCGTTTTGTTACCTTGCGCCATATCGAAGCGGGTCATATTGGAATGGTTACAAGTACCCGTGCTGCGCCGCAAACAATTCAAGCAATTACGGATTGGTTGGGCAATAATAACTAAAGAATTGCTTATTTATATGTATTGCACTATAATGCTGTGGTGCAGCATGATAAGAATTGGCTGGGTAGTTAAACTTATTTTGCGGCGTTAATAATTAATAGATTGATTAGGTGTTTTAAATGCAGGATGTGGTTATTACCAGTGCGGTTCGTACCCCTATTGGCTCTTTTCAAGGTGTTTTTAACCAAGTTGCCGCTTCTTATCTGGGAACAGCGGCAATAAAAGCGGTTATTCAGCATTCAAGATTACAACCGTCCGAAATTCAAGAAATAGTGATGGGACAAATACTAACCGCTGGAACAGGCCAGAACCCTGCCCGTCAGGCGGCTATGGCAGCTGGAATACCTGTGGGTGCCACGGCCTATATAATTAACCAAATGTGCGGCTCTGGTTTGCGGGCGGTTGCTGCCGCTTATCAATCTATTCGGACTGGTGATCATGATATTGTTATTGCCGGTGGGCAAGAAAGCATGAGCCAGGCACCACATTGCGTATGGCTAAGACCTGGGGTAAAAATGGGCAATGCCACAATGATTGACACCATGATTCATGATGGTTTATGGGATGCCTTTCACCATTATCATATGGGAATAACTGCTGAAAATTTGGCTAAAAATTTCCAAATAAGCCGTGAAAAGCAGGATGAATTTGCCCTGTCTTCACAACGTAAAGCAGAACAGGCAGTTAAAGAAAACCGTTTTAAAAACGAAATTGTTCCTGTTGCCATTAAAACCGGTAAAACTGATATAATGGTTAGTACAGACGAATATCCAAAACCTGATACAACAATTGAGTATTTAACAAAATTGCGCCCGGCTTTTGACCGCGATAAAGGAACCGTAACCGCGGGTAATGCATCGGGTCTTAATGATGGGGCGGCTGCTTTGGTTGTTATGTCAAAAAATACAGCCGATAAAAAAGGTTTAAAACCCTTAGCGCGTATTGTATCATGGGCAACCGCTGGTGTTGAACCATCGATAATGGGAACAGGGCCAATTCCAGCAAGTCGCCTTGCCTTGCAAAGGGCTGGGTGGAAAGTGGAACAGCTGGATTTGATCGAAGCGAACGAGGCTTTTGCGGTGCAAGCTTGCACCGTTAATCAGGAAATGAAATGGGATATAGCCAAGGTGAACGTTAATGGCGGGGCCATTGCCTTGGGGCATCCAATTGGGGCATCTGGCGCGCGTATTTTGGTAACATTGTTGCATGAAATGCAACGCCGGCAAGTAAGGCGCGGTTTGGCTACCCTTTGTACGGGTGGCGGCATGGGAATTGCCATGTGCGTTGAGCGGGAATAGGCTATTTTCTCAACCCTAAGTTCAATAATATTTAAGAACGCGGTGATTGTGTCACCGCGTTTTATATTTTTGTTTGCGAATAATCGAATTATGATAAAATGGAAAAAATAAAACGATGTTGCTGATTATTAAGCATATAAATAGGGCTGTAGCAAGCAGCTAGAAACTAATATTAAGGCGAGGATTCCATGAAAAAACGAGTGGCATTGGTAACAGGGGGTACGCGTGGTATTGGTGCCGCCATTAGTGAAGCGTTGAAAAATGCCGGTTATATGGTGGCAGCGGGATATGCCAGCAATCAAATGGCGGCTAAGGAATTTTCAGAAAAAACCCGAATTACGGCTTATCAATTTAATGTTGCGGATTATGAGGAATGTCAAAAAGTGGTGACCAAAATAAGTCAGGATATGGGGCCTATTGACATTTTAGTGAATAATGCTGGTATCACGCGGGATGCACCACTACACCGCCTAACCCCACAACAATGGCAGGAAGTGATTGATACCAATTTAACATCATGTTTCAACATGTGCCGGGTGCTGATTGACGGCATGCGCGAACGTAGCTTTGGCCGAATTGTTAATATTGGCTCGATCAACGGGCAGGCTGGGCAATATGGTCAAGTTAATTATGCGGCTGCCAAATCGGGTATTCACGGTTTTACCAAGGCTTTAGCACAGGAAGCAGCTGGGAAGGGGATTACCGTTAATGCCATTGCCCCGGGTTATATCGATACCGATATGGTGCGGGCGGTCCCGGCCAATATTTTGGAAAAAATTGTGGCCAAAATTCCAGTTGGGCGGTTGGGTAAAGCCGCCGAAATTGCCCGCGGCGTTGTTTTTTTGGTTTCTGATGAGGCCGGGTTCATTACCGGTTCAACCCTTTCCATCAATGGCGGCCAGCATATGTATTGATAGGGATTTCGCTTTTTTTAAAAACGCATAACTAGGGTAACCCTTGTATTGGCCACATGTAAAATTTATTATACATTTATTACAATATCACAAACAAGATAAAAGGAACATTATGTTAGTCGTGCGATTACCCGTTGAAATTAAAGAACGGTTGGTAAAACTGGCAAACCACTGGCCACAGTAAGGGTTATTATGTTTGGCAAGGAGTTCTGGAACATGTGAAAGAGTTTGAGAATATTTATTTGGCTGAAAAAACAATCGAAAACATTTGCTGTGCTAAAGAAAAAACCACACCTTTATCAACCATAATGAAGTGTTATGATGTTGAAAGTTAAGCTAACAGGCATTGCAGTCACAAAATACCATGGAAATTGATACTTATCTTGCTAACCAAGCTAAAATTTCTTGTCTCACAAAAGCGGGGTTAACCTTATTTACCTTTTCAAATCTCAAAAAGCTTCTTGAGCATTGTCGTAAAAATAAAATTATTATATTGGGTATTGATGGTTTCTGGGTGACAGACCAAAGTACTTGCCCGGATATGAAGGCGATTGCCGATTTCTCGCAAACAGAATGTCTTTCTCAAGAATCACGCTACGCTGAGACAATACATTTAGCCCAACAGTTTCTTGAAGATCTTACACCCCGACAGAAAAAGGAGCTGTTATTTGAAATTACTCTTGCCATTTAATTTATCAGCGAATAATGCTTGCCCTAAGCCTGTAGGGGGCTTAAACAGGTAATATTGCTTGCAGCCTTTTTTCTTCTTCCAGCATATAATCTCGGGTTAGCGGTACTAAATCGACTTTGTTGCTGAGTTGAATTTGAAATACCATTTTGCCTAAATTGCGGAAAGCATATTCCGACCCTATTAAGTAAAGCTCCCACAGGCGGCAGAAGCGTTCACCGTATAGTTCCACCATGTGCGGGCGAGTGGCCAAAAAACGTTCCCGCCAGGCTTTAAGGGTATAGGCATAATGCAGGCGTAGAATTTCAACATCGGTAATCCACAAATTGGCACGTTCAATTGCAGGAGTAACTTCGGATAAAGCCGGTACATATCCGCCCGGGAAAATGTATTTTTTAATCCAGGCATCGGTGGCGCCCGGCCCATCCATGCGGCCGATAGAGTGTAACAAAGCCACACCGTCCGGTTTCAATAAACTTTTTACTTGGCGAAAAAATTCATTATAATGATGAGCACCAACATGCTCAAACATGCCAACCGAAACAATCCGGTCATATTGCCCTTTTTCGTGTCGGTAATCACGCAATAGAAACTTAACTTTATTTTGTAATCCCATATCTTTAGCACGTTGAACGGCAACGGTGTATTGTTGCTCTGATAAGGTCAACCCCGTAACCTGCACATCAAAGTTGTTTGCCAAATAAAGGGCTAGTCCACCCCAACCGCAACCAATATCCAACACCCGTTGTCGGGGTTTTAATAATAATTTGGCTGCTATGTGGTGCTTTTTATCAAGTTGTGCTTGTTCCAGGCTATTGTTAGGGTTGATAAAATAAGCGCAAGAATATTGTTTATCGGCATCTAGGAATTGGGCATAAAGTTCCCCGGACAAATCATAATGGTGGGCGACATTCGCCTTTGATTGTTTGGAAGGGATTACCCCGAACAACCAGGTTATCCAATTAATGCTGCGTTTCACAAAATGTTGCCAGGGACGCTGCCAGTGGACTTGGCCGTTCATGCTAAACAATTTAACCATATCTTCGACGCAGCCTTGTTCCAAAGTTAAGGTACCATTCATATAGGCTTCGCCTAAATAAAGACTGGGGTTAAGCAGGGCTTTATAATGAAGCGAACGTCGGTGTAAACGAATGATTACCGTTGGTTGGGCTGATTCAACGCCAAAATGATGGGCGATACCCCTGGCGTCAATAACGGTTAAGGATCCCTGTTGAATAAATCTTTTTAACCCAAGTGACCACAACATATCTTGCTCCGATAGGATAGAGTTTTTGGTTAATTTTTTACCGGAATAAATTCATCATAAGAAAATTTAATAATAAAATAAAGAATCGCTGACCAAAATACAAAACAAGAAAACAACCCCTGAAACCGCCAATAGAACAAATAAAGAATATTTATTGCACAAAAAAAGAATATATGCTAAGTATCTGTTTATGAATATCTCTGACCGCACAAAACAGGAGAGAAAGATGAGCTTTCATGATACACGCCATGGAATAATTACAACAAGCCGCGCTGCTTATTCTTGTTATTACCCCGCCATGGTTGAGACGACGTTGCGTCAATTGATGGTTATTTTTCGGCCAGTGGCTGAACAAGTGGTGCGTAAGCAACGATGGGGACAGGTTGATGCAGAAACGGTTTATCGTTTAACCTATCATTGCACTTATTTGTTTGATCAACTGAAAAAGCAAGGGGTAACAACAGTGACAATTCCTGCACATTCTTATGAAAAATTGTTGCAGCAAAAGCCCCTGGAAGAACGCATCAATGAGTTTTTGCTTTTATTAAAAAATGTGCATTGTCAATCGCCAAGATCATCTGAACAAGAGTTCGTTGTTCATTAAACAAATTGAAACATTTCCTGATCCAAAGGGCAATATCAATATTGCCCTTTTTTATTTCTTGGATCCTGTGGCTTTGTTATCTCCTGGACTTCAGCAATATTAAAAAGAATGCACCGATAACCAATGACATTTTTAGAAAAGACATTCTTTCTTACGTTGGGGGGCAATAAAATCTTGGTAAAATGATAATTTTTTGCTGGTAGGGGCGTTATTACTTAACACCCGCCAAACAGGGGTTATTGATTCAAGCGATGTTCCCGATAGATAATCTTCATAGGCTGCTTCTGCCACGGTACGCATATGAAAACCTGTGGTAATTGAACATGTTACCTGGGCATCATAAGCTTGTGCCAGGCGGTGGCGCAGGCTTGGAATATCAAGCTGATGGCCAAATGGGATAAGCCGAATAAAATCATCAATTAACTTGGCAGTTGGAACAAGCATCATTTGTCCTATTTTCATACCGGCAATATTGCAAGGTACTGGTTTCACCACGATCTGTTGATTGATATGCAGTTTTTTTTGCCAGTAACGGGGCGATTGCATTTTTTACTCATTAGTCAAGGATTGCAGTGGCAAATAAATGTCGGTAATAAGCTCCATGGCCGGAACCTCACGCGGATTGTTGACATATTCTTCGAAAATAGGGGCATTTGCAGCCTCATAACCCGATTGTGGCAACCATTGACCATATAGCCAACGATATGCAGCATGCATGCTGGCATAAGGGCCAATATAACGCAGTACAGCATAAAGGCCACCGCGAATTTCTGTTTTTACAAGGGGTGGGGTAATTAAAAGATCGTGTTCTACTATAATCCCAGCCTGAGAATGTAGTTGTTTTTCCGGGGTAATATCCGGATCATCAAAATAAATGCCAACCGAACGTTGTCCTGGTTTTAACCAGCCCTTTGCCCCAAGTAACGTATAAACCTGATAAAAAGCTTTACCCACATGTATGTATGCACCACGATGATTGACGGCAATAACTTTAAGGCTAGGTATTTCAAGAAGCCGAACAGGATAGTCGCTGTTGCTGCTAATTGTTTCGGGTGATAAGCGAAATAATTGATGACCGCCCTTTGTGCGGTATGTTGCAGGTGGCAACCCATAAGATTGCTTAAAAAGCCTGGTAAAGGATTGCAAGCTATCATAACCACTTTTCAGGGCAACTTTTGCAATTGGTAAGTCTGTATGTGCCAAATAAACGGCTGCCCGTTGTAGACGTAACCGCCTAACAGTTTCGGCAATGGTTTCTCCATTTAAGGCGTGATATAACCGGTGCCAGTGGTAGGGTGACATGCAGGCCACATCAGCCAGTTTTATTAAATCTAAAGGTTCATCTAAATGGTCAAATATATAGGTGGTAACACGGTTAAGCCGTTGAACATAATCTTTTAATTGAATAGGTTGTCGCATGCAAAAACCCCTAATCGTTCACTAGTTGCGCACTTGGGTGGTTATTTAACCCCAATATAAATATCAATTGCACCAGAAGCTTGATAATGTTCGTAATCCGCTACAAAATTTCTGGTCAATGGTTGTTTCCATATATCAAGCCATGTTGCACCAACCTGCCCAATACCACCCTTAACGGCAAAAACACGGCGCTTGAGTGCGGGGATGGTTGCCGAAAAAAGGCCAGCAGGTAGTTTAGCTGTTTTATGAACGGCTGTCCCAATAATTAAGGAATAAACACATTCATTATAAGAACCGATTTGCTGAAAATTGGTATAAACCGCATAAATATCATTGGAAAGTTTGTTAGGAATTTTTTCTAAAACACCTTCCCCGAAAAATTTTTGCCAATGTGCAGGAATTGTTCGCGCACCAACTGCATTTGAAGTTTTTAATTCAATTCCTACAATGTCGAAAGATTTATTTGGGGTGATAGATGGCATGTCCTGATCCTTTAAAAAAAGTTTGTTGGTGATTAAAATCTATCACGGGTCTTTTTAACAAATCTTGCGGTATTGATTTTTTTTATTCATTATCTTCAGCGTTAATCTAAAAAAAACATCAAAATTCGTTTTGAAAAAGGGATAAAATGATGAACAAATGGACTAGCTTATCTTTAGTAACAATGTTGGTCTTGGGTACTGTTGCTTGTAGTGAATCACCCGAGGATAAAATGGCCCGCGAGGTAAAAGAACATTGTGAAAAACTTGGTGAAGCAATGGCAACACCGGCGGAAAAAGCCGATAAGGCAAAATATCAAGAAGGCATGAATCAGTGTATTAAGCACTTTACCGAGCAACGCATGCAAGAATTAAATAAAAAATAACACCATCAACCTTGAAGTTTATTAGAAAAATGGCAGCAAGTTTTTGCTGCCATTTTTTTCTTTTTCCGGCTATCATGGGTATCTGGTTTAATAACAGAGTAGTTAAGTAATTAAAATTAATGATCATTTTGTGATAAAATATCGTTAATGCCTTCAAATTTTGCTAAAACATCTTCACGTTCATACGGAGACATGTTTAATAATTGTAGCTGGTCATCCAGTAAAATAGCGTGTCGTTGGTCGGCGCTTATGACTGCGATCCCTAATGTTCCAATATCTAATGCATAAAAACAAAAAGGATAAAAATTATTGCTTACAGGTTGGTACAGATATTTGTTCTGGTTAGTTGCTTTATTGATTGGCTGAAATGACCAAATATCGTCCTTAATAGCTTTATTTATCAGGTGTTTTGGATATTTCTGATTTTGGTATTCGGGGTTTGTCATCCAAGAAGAATGAGTCAGAGACAAGCTAACCAGTTTAATGAATGGTTTATTGGATTGAACATACCGTTGAATTCTAATGTAGCGTAACGTCCGCAATAGTTCTTTTAGTATAAAAATTAGGCCAATTATTAAGAAAAATTCAAGGATAAAAAGGGTAATTAAACGTTTCATAAAATAATCAATCCCCAAATTGGTTGATACAATATTAGGATTTTTTTGGGAAACAAGAATTTGAGGTTGGTAATCAGTCGATTGAAGCGTATAACCATAAGCTTGGGTATATTCTTTATATTTATTCAGTTTATCTAAATCCCAAGCGAAAAAGGCATAAGAAATATTGTTTCGTTGGGCCTGGCTAGCCGATATATTGAAGTTACAGGTAATAATAAGATACGGATCAATATCACATGTGCCTTTGGCAACTTTTCCCGTTGTATCGACCGCCCAATCATCACCACCCCGCCAATCTTGCCAAAGATTAGGGCCAAACCGCCAAGCAAAAAACACTATTAAGGTCAAGAAAAATAAGACCAGTAAAGAATAGAAGATCATTAGTGTTATTTTGACAGGCCATTTACGTAACGAATAAGGCGCCAAAATCCTGTGAACCTGGTTTTCATATAGATGAATATCAAAATTTTGTGGCATAATCGGCCTATGTTACCTTGGCCTTAAATATCAGCGCGCTGTTTCTTTCAAACCATTCAAAACCGCTTGCCTATTCTTACTAAGGATGTTTAGTGATTCCAGCCGATCATCAAGCAAAACGGCCTGGCGTTTGTCACGGCTAATCAGAGCTACTCCAACCATAGGCTGGCTGGAAATTAATAAAGGGCGGAACAGTGTGCTAACTGACTGATGATTGTAAGATTTGCTACCAGATTGTATTGGGGTAAAAAGCCAATTCTGCTTGGCATTAATGCGTACCAGCTTTTTATTTGTCCTGGTTTTTGAATGATTTGGGATGCTTAGGTGAACCAATTTTACTTCTGGTTTGCTATCACGAACATAACGTTGCATGCGGCGTACGTTCAGAACAAGTAAAAATTGCCGCAACATTGCGATGGCTATAACAAAAAACCCCAGCTCTAGAACAAGAAACACCATCAGGCGGTTGGTAAAATTATCAATACCTAAATCGGTAGTCAAAATATCAGGATTCTTGGCCGATTGCAATATGTCAACCTCGTAATTTTGGCCAATAGAACCAAGGAAAAAATACGCAACATAGGCACGACGCCCATCACTGGCCTCTAAATAAGCATCACAAGCAACAAGAAAGCTTTTGCCTTGGCATTCGCCGTCAACGACATCAGCGTAACGGTCAAGCAACCAATCGCTGCCTCCTTGCCAATCACGCCACAAAGAGGGGCCCAAAAACGATCCGATACCACCTACCGCACCTAAAGATACTAGGAAACCAACAAAAGGACCAATTAAAAACCTCATCTTGCTGGGCTGAATTTTATACGGCGAGAGAATTTTTTGAATCTGGGCTTCATTAGGTAAAGAAGAAAGTGTTGTTGTCATGATATTAGGTTTTTTATGCGTTGGGATAGGCTGATAATACAAGCTTATTCTTTTGGCATTGTCGCCTTCATGGATGGTCGTTTACTGATTTCTTGGTACCAAATATCCAATTGGGAATAGGATTTATGCCAATTGTCTTGGGGAAAACGAAAATCTAAATAGCCCAAAGCAGCAGCAATAGATAGTTCGCCGATTGTTGGTTCCTTATTAAACTCTTTTACCAATTGTTCGGTAACCTTAAGGCTGTTATCGACACTATTGCGCTGACGCGATAAAAAATCTGTCCATTGTAAATGGGCTGGGCGCATGTGGGTTTCAATACGTTGGGCGATGGCTGCTTCTAAAATACCATCGGCAAGGGCGTGCAGCCGCAAAGCCTTGTATTTAGCAGTACCGCTAGCTGGGAATAGTTTTCCCTTAGCCAAGTCATTCAAATATTCACAAATGACGATTGAGTCATAAAGAACCAAGCCATCAGCCGTTATTAAAGTAGGAACCTTACCTAACGGATTTTCCGGTGATATTCCCTGGATCCAATTATCACGAACAGGTGCCATTATTTCAATTTTATCAGTCAATTTTAATTCATGGACAACCAACATTACCTTACGGCCATAAGGGGTGGTGCCTGAGGTGCGTAGTTTCATTTTAGCCGGGCTAATCATTATATGCTCCTGATAGGAAATAGATAAAGATTTGAAGTCTACCTATACAATTATACAAAGTTTGGACATTCTGTATCAATCCAGTAAGAATCGCAATCAATAATGTACATGAACCGCTAGTACCATTTGTTTTAAGCAATATAAAAGCAATATAAAAATTGTGGTTAGTACAGTTGAGACTTCCTATTTAATTAATAATCTGAAAATCTTTTAAGGTTCGGGTGGTACTCTATGTTGGCTTTGCATAAAGTACGACGACCTGATTGGTATGGGATAATTGTATTAACCTGAATCCATTTAACAAGAGGCCATTTATTCCCAGCCCAGCGGCGTTGGTCAGGGTGAAACAAGGTTTCTGGCGTTTGATTGTTAATCCAAGTCACAATATTGTGCAGGGTTTTAGAAAATTCTTTACATAATTCTTTTATAGGCAAATTAGCATATTGATTATAGAAGCTTTGGGCCAGTTTTCCAAGCTGATTCCAACGATATCCAGGTGCAGGCATTAACGGCTGTAAGCCTTTTGTTTCGGAAATATCCCAACCAAAAAGTAGATTTCTCCATCCAATTTGGTATGTCAGCAAGTCAGTGGCACTGAAACTACAACCCGGCAACAATTGACGTGTTGATTGATCAGATAATTCTTCATAAAATTCTAACAGCCATTTGCCAGATTGGCGTATATTGTTAATGATTGTCGCCTGATCAGTTGGTAGTGGCATTTTACTTTACTTTATGTGCAGAATAAAATTTTGGCGGGAATAAGCTTTTCAAAAGTATTACACGCCCTATATAGTAGCTACAATATTTTCTGCAGCAATAAAGATTGCGTTTACCAAGATGTTAAAGCCTGATAATTTTCCGTTTGTGCAAGGTTCTTTTGTTTGGAATGGGGCGCGCTTGCGTCATTTTTACGACAGTCGTTTAGGCTGTTGGATTACCCATCATGCTGTCGGGCTTTTAAAAGAAATACTAAAGAACTTTCAGCTTCAAGAAACATCAGGTGTTGTGCTTGGGCTTGGTTATACTAAGCCATATATGCATTTATTAGGCATGAAAGAGCATGTATGTCTTTATGCCAGGCCAAATTGGTTGGGTAATCAAGACCTTGGATATCAGGATCATCGTACGGTTATTTTTGCCCAACCAAATCATGTACCTATTCATGGGCAATCTGTTCATCAAACTTTATTAATACATGCGGCCAAATCGAAAAGCGACCTGGTAGAATATTTTGTTGAAGCAAGGCGCATAACGGTTCCTGGTGGCTTATTGATTGGGTTATTGCCTTTGTGGGGTAATGGGTGGTTTTTGTCCCGACATATTCCTTTTTGTAATGATGTTTCTGTGACAACTCGTTATTTGCATAACATATTAAATTCAGCAGGTTGGGGGGTTCTGGGCATGCGATATGGTATTCATTGTTGGCCAATATGGGGTGAAGATACCGTACAGGCTTTGTCTATCTGGGAAAAATTTGCTCGTTTGTTGTTACCAATAACAGCTGGAATCGTTGCTTTCGTTGCTGTTAATGGAATGATGCGTCAAAAATTAGTCAAAATTACCCCAAGAAAACTTCGACTTCCTAATTTATCTGCCTTACCCCGTTAATAACTAACAAGCAAATTTTTAAAATCAATGCTTAAAGGGGTTGCCATTCTGTATTTGCTTCAGTAAGTTGATTTCAATACTGTTTTTACGATTGCTGATAGGCTTGTACTTTATTCTAAGTCCGCTTTGTTCAAAAAACGATAAATCCGGGAGGATAAACAATGACAGTGCCAGCAAGACCAGGTTTGGACGTTCTATCGCCGTATGTTCCGGGTGAAGCAAAAATACCTGGGATCGACAACCCCATTCGCCTGGCTTCAAACGAAAATTCGATGGGCTGTAGTCCAAAAGCTGTTGATGCTTTTTTATCCCTATCCAGGCAATTACATCGTTATCCTGACCCATCGGCCACGCGATTGCGCGAAACAATTTCAGATAGGTTTAAGCTACATCTTAAGCGAATTGTGTGTGGTGCCGGTTCCGACGAACTAATCGAGTTGTTGGCACAGGCCTATGCTGGTCCGGGCGATGAAATTATATATAGTCAATATGGTTTTATGAAATACGGAATAACCGCTGTTGCCGTTGGTGCCAAGCCTGTTCCTGTTCCAGAAAAAGATTTTAAAACACAAATTACCGAAATTTTAGCAGCAATTACACCCAGAACGCGGATTGTTTTTTTGGCTAACCCTAATAATCCTACGGGCAGTTTGTTAACCCTGGATGAAATTCTTACCCTACATCGCGGTTTGCCATCACGTGTCTTGCTGGTTCTTGATGCGGCTTATGCAGATTATGTTGATGATAAAACCTATGATCCGGGCTACTTTCTGGCTGAAGACAAAGAAAATGTTGTTGTGCTGCGGACTTTTTCAAAAATATATGGCCTGGCTGCTTTACGTATTGGTTGGGCTTATGCCCACGAATCAATCATTGATATTTTAAATCGTATTCGCGGGCCTTTTACGTTGTCAGCCCCGTCCCAGGCAGCTGCTTGTGCTGCGCTTGGTGACAGACAACATGTTCAAAAATCATTCCAACATAATCGTCAATGGTTGCGTTGGGTTACACAACACATTCAACAATTAAGATACCACGTATTACCTAGTGCCGGTAATTTTGTTATGGTTCATTTCTCGCAAAGTATGAAGCCAAGCCATCGTAAGCAAGGTACACAGCTTGCACAAGATGTTAAAAGTTTCTTAAATCAACAAGGAATAATCGTTCGACCCCTCGATCCCTATGGCCTACCGGATTGCTTACGCATAACAATTGGTACGGCCCAAGAAATGGAAACGGTTGTACGCAAATTTCAAGACTATCAAAGCCGCCACCAACACCTTCGACAATCGGTCGGGTAGTTTAATTTGCCTAGCGTGCATGCGCATGCCAATGGCCAAAAGTTAGGCTACCCTTTTCACATTCATCTTTGAATGCGCAGAAGCCAAATAAACACAGCATTACCGATTATTGACAAGGATAAATAGCATGGTAAAAAAATTTCCCTTTACTGGCCGTGTCTTAATGATAGGCTATGGATCAGTTGGTCGTTGTACCCTGGCAATGATTGCCGAACATTTCGATATGCCATTAAGCAACATCATTATTATTGATGGGCAAGATCAAAAATCCTTAATCGCCCCTTATGTTCAGCGTGGCGTGCGTTATGTAGTTAACCCACTTTATAAACATAATTTAGAGCAAGTGCTTAATGGGCTTGCAGGTGCTGGCGACATTATGTTGAACTTAAGTGTTGATGTAAGTTCTGTTGATTTGATGGATTGGTGTCAAAAAAACCGTGTTTTATATTTGGATACCTGTATTGAACCATGGGATGGGTATTATGATAACCCCGACATTCCTGTCAATAAACGCAGTAACTATTATTTAAGGTACGAAGCCATTCAGCGTGCAAAGAAATGGCGTAAACCCGCTATGAGTGCTTTATTAACCCACGGTGCTAATCCAGGGTTGATTAGCCATTTTGTAAAAGCTGGTATGCTTGAAATTGCCGCAAAAAAGATCAAAAATTTTAAAGATACACCCAAAAGTCAACAAGAATGGGCTGCCCTAGGCAACAGCCTAGGGGTTAAGGTTATTCAGGTTGCTGAACATGATACCCAAATCGCTAATCGCCCTAAACGACCAGGTGAATTTGTCAATACCTGGAGCATCGACGGCTTTTATAGCGAAGGGATGCAGCCGGCGGAGATGGGGTGGGGTACCCACGAAAAGAAGATGCCCAAAGATGGTCATTATCATCGTGTTGGTGCACGTTCTGCCATTTATCTGGGGCAACCGGGTTTAATTACCCAAGTAAGTTCCTGGACACCGATAAGCGGCCCTATGAAAGCTTATTGTATCACCCATGGCGAAGCTATAAGTCTTAGCGAATATTTAAGTCTAAAGCAGGGTAAAAAGGTTATTTACCGTCCAACCGTTTATTATGCCTATCACCCCTGTAATGATGCTGTCCTAAGCATGCGCGAGGTAGCCACGCGTGATAACTGGACATTACAACCTAATAAACGCCTTTTGAATGAAGAAATTATCGAAGGATCAGATGAGCTTGGAGCGTTGATGCTTGGTGATCATGGCGGTTTTTGGTTTGGATCAGTTCTTGACAATGCAACAGCGCGCCAAGTGCTTCATGGAAAATTTAGTGCAACATCTTTGCAGATTGCTTCGCCCGTTATGGCGGGTGCGATGTGGTTGATTAAGAATCCCGAGCTTGGCTTGTTAGAACCAGAACATCTAGATTATCAAGAAATTATTGATATATGCAGGCCATATTTGGGGAAAATTATTGGCGTATGGACTGATTGGAATCCTTTAAAGGGGCATTATCGATTGTTCCGTGAAAAAGGGTTGAACTTGAACGATCCTTGGCAATTTCAAAATTTCCGCATCAGTTAGGGTAAAATATTATTTACGATCATCTTTGTTTTAGGTGTTTTCACAGGCAGAGATGATCGTGATAATGTAACTATTTTTTTAGGGATTTGGGTATAAAATTTTGAAGATAATTCCAATTTAAATTTGGCATTGTATATATTGATATTGGACCAACGCTTAGGTTTTTGTTTTCGATCAACATTCTAACAGCCAGTTTATTTTGTGCTGTATTGCCTTGGGCGGCAGCCAGAAGCCTAACGGCCTCTTGAATACGTTCTTTAATATCTATATTGGCTAATTCTGAATTCAGCAACCCGTTTACGAAAGCTTTATAATCATAAAGCACAAGGTTAATCCTAGCAATTGGTTGCAGTTGCTGATCAAGCTGTAATAAGATGTTATCGCTAGATATAGCCCATTTTTCTGTTGTCATCTCGAATTGATGAAACACGATCTGTCCATTGTTTTTTTGCCAACTCAATAGGTAATCAATAAAATTCTTTCCCTGTCCCACATTGCTGACCGAAGCATGAAAGCGCATCAGTTTAATAGGGCTGGATACCAAGGATGTTGGCATTGCTGAAACTGCAATATCATGCAGCTGGGTGTTAACAGACCATTCTTGGTTATTTTCTTTATGGTTTATCATTATTTCAGCCCGTCTTACAGATAGGGGAAAGGGATGTTCTAAATACAATGGTTGTACCATTTTCCAGTCGGTGATATTAATAACCATATTATCCAGCCGACCATCGGTATTTAGCTTGTTGCTGATATGCATGGTTGCAATCAACATAGCGGGTTGATGGGGTAAAAGAAATTCTTGTCTTGCTTTATGTATGCGCACCTCAAATGCCATGGGGCGCAGGAAATCTATCAAAACATCAATCCGGTCAGCACTTAACAACCAAGGTGCATGTCCATTTTTGTAGCCAAGTTTAATACCTGGTATAGTAATAACAAAATTGAATGGAAAGCCTTGAATATTTATGGATGTAGGCAGATCGGCTACAACGCCATTGATATTCATTTTTTTGTTCAGGGTTGGCCAATACGACTTTAAGCTTTGTGCGGCAATAAACCAAGCCCAAATATAAAAGGTAATTAGAACAAGGGGTAACAAAAAAATACCGTAAATGATTCTGGCTAAAATTTTTGGTAACTTGGCCATAAGTGTATGATAGACTTTTACGTTGCTAAGACTTTTAGGTTATCGGAATATAAAGTGCTTAATAATAATCTGAATTTATAACAGCACAAGATTTTAAAAATTATTTTTTATTCTGACCTTAGGGACTCTAGACATTTATGATCTTCAGCCCCATGATATCGGCGTTTTTAGCAAATATACGGGAACATAGAACATTTGCCACAGCCTCAAGCTAATATACATCAGCAAAAACAGATACTGTTTTCAGCAATTTTTGTTTTATTATGGAGTACAGGATTTATCGTAGCCAAGATTGGCTTACGCCACGCAGCTCCATTTAGTTTTATTTTTATTCGGCTGGTAATAGCGGTGATTATTATGGCGATTCTAGCGATAATCATGAAGGCACGTTGGCCAACCACTTTAAAGCAGTTTTTGCATTTATCAACAGCTGGTATTTTGACCCATGCGGTTTATTTGGGTGCTTCTTGGTCAGCTGTTTACCAGCAGGTTCCCGTTGCAATTGTTGCTATTATTGCTGGATTACAGCCTTTATTAACCACGGTTATGGCTGGGCGCTTACTAGGCGAAAAAACAACCCAGCGTCAATGGATTGGATTACTTGTTGGGTTTTTGGGTATTTTTATTATTATTGAACCAAGGTTACAGGCTGCTTTAATTTCTTTTCAAGGCGTTGGTCTAGCCTTATTGGCTTTACTTGGAATTACCTTTGGTACTTTGTATCAAAAACGTTTTTGTCAGGGTATAGACTTAAAAGCAGGACAGGTTGTTCAGTTGTTGGCCTCACTTTTGGTAGTATGGCCTGGAATAAGCTTATTTGACGAAGGTCCAATTAATTGGGGGTGGGAGTTTATTCTAGCATTGTTTTGGATGTCGGTGGTTTTATCTGTGGTGGCGATTGGGTTGTTGTCATGGTTGATATATTATGGTGCGGCGTCGTCCGTATCGGTCATGTTTTATATTACCCCGCCTTTAGCAACATTATACGCCTATGTTATTCTTGGCGAAAATTTGGGTTGGCTTGGAATCATTGGGATGGTGGTTACAATGTCTGGGTTGGTCTTGGTATTAAGAAAATAGTTAGAAAAAATTAACTTCATGTTTATTCTTGTTAAAAAACCACTCTAATAACATGCCTTCAACAATTGATTTTCTTTAACGTTAATAAATAACAAAATAATTGCCATGATGAATTTTTCATATAATGCTGCAAAGGCGATAGCAGGTTGTGTGACCTTAATAGGCCTGTTTCTAACAGTATATTAGAATTGCTATTATTGGGATCAGGTTGGCATCGTTTAAAGTTCAAATATAAATAATACAAAAATTAACTAATTTAAATATTTGACCTGTTTCTTAAGAGTTTAGATTAGCTATTGTTACAATTGATTTTGAGAAGTGTAGCACGAATGCATCAAAGGCTTTTACTCTCGATCCTGTTTGTTATTTTATGGAGCCCAGGGTTTATAATAGTAAAAATTGGACTAGGTTATGCGACACCCCTTAGTTTTATCGTAGTTAGGCTGGTTGTTGCCATTACATTCGTGATAATTTTTGTGCGTTTTGTGAAATCGCACTATCCCTCATCTTGGCATGTTATATTTCACCTGTCGGTATCAGGTATCTTATTGAATGCAGTTTATACGAGTGCTTCATGGTTAGCCGTATTTTTGCGGGTGCCGGTTGGGTTGGTGGCAATTATAATCGGGTTGCAGCCTTTATTAACCGGGATTTTGGCAGGTCCTATTTTAGCTGAAAAAGTCCAATTAAACAATGGGTCGGATTATTTATAAGCTTTATTGGGATTGTCGTGATTGTCGAGCCAAAGTTAGTTAATGCGGTTATTACCTGGGCGGGACTGGGGTTGGTTGGCTGCGCCCTATTTGGCATAATGGGAACTTTATATCAGAAAAAATTCTGTCAAAACGTTGATATGCGCTCTGGACAAGTTATTCAATTAAGTGCGGCCTTGGTTATGATGGTACCATTGGCAATTTTTGCAGAAGACGCCCATATTCAATGGTCTGGTATGTTTATTTTTAGTCTTTTTTGGCTATCAATTATTATGTCGGTTGGTGCTTTAAGTATTTTAGGTTGGCTTATTCGACACGGAGCAATAACCTCAGTTGCCATTATTTTTTATCTTATTCCACCAGTAACTACTTTATATGCCCATATTATTTTTGGCGAACAATTAGGTTGGTTGGGAATTATGGGTATGATATTAGTTATGATTGGTGTAGGGCTTTCTGTGCGATCAAGGCTTTCAACAGATAATCGAAGGAAACGATTAAAAATTGTTCAGTTATCATGACCGTGCCTATTTAAAGTAGGTGGATGATCAATGTGTACTAATCAAGCAGTCTTTTAGATTTATCTTCGATTTGCTGTCGCAAGGTTGCTATCAAAGTTTCCTTATCAAGGCCAGGTTGAATGGGTGGTAAAAACTCCATAATAATTTGCCCTGGATATTTGAAAATACCTTTTTTAGGCCAATGGCGGCCAGAATTAAGGGCAACTGGTACGATTGGTACATTCAAATGCTGATATAGGGCGCTGATACCGTTGTGATAAGTACCTGTTTGTCCAACTGGCATGCGGGTGCCTTCAGGAAAAATCACAATTGATCGTCCTTGTCGTATCCGTTTTTCAGCCTGTTCCAATAATTGCTGCATGCTACGGCGTTTGGCTTTGCGGTTAATGGCAATCATGCGCAATCCCCACATAAACCAACCAAATAAAGGAACCCACAACAATTCCCGTTTCAAGACAAAAGCTGGTTGTGCACTTGCCAATAAAAAAGTTAAAGTTTCCCATGCGGATTGATGTTTGCTGGCAAAAATAACCTGTCTATTTGGAATATAATGGCGGTTTACCAGTTGATGACGAATATGGCATATTTCACGCAGCAACCAACAGGTAACACGCACCCAAAGACGTCCACATTCGAAGGTTATGGTACGCGAGATGATCAAAAATGGAAGTGACAGGGTTAAAATCACTAAACTCCACCCATAAAAAGCAATGGAAAAGGCAATGGACCGCAGTAAAATTTCCAAATTTAGGGTAGAAGAAGTACATTTTACCATACGCCACTTATTCCTAGTTGTTGTACCAAATTTTATTGAGCAATTGTCTTACCGAGACTAATAAAAATTTATTATATTCACCAATTAACTTCCAGACATAGTTTATACGCATTTTGCCTTGATCGAGTCTTGTAACAAAATCAGACGGGACAGACAGATAGTATAGTTTAACCTTTGGCATGGCTGCTTGTAATTCTTTTAGACTGCGCAATAGGTGATAATCAGAAGTGACAATAACTAGTTGCCGATAATCATGCTGTTCAACCCAATTTTTTGTTTCTTCGGCATTACCGATGGTATCTTTGGCTGCATGTCCAAGCTCGATACAACAGGAAAGGTTTGCTATATTATGACCTAGGAATGATGATTTTAGTGGCGTCAGCATCATCATTAATGATACGGATGGATCAACGCCTGAGATTAATAAACGATCAACTTTATGATCCAGCAATAACTTAATCCCATATTCGATACGCCGTAACCCAGGGCCACCCGTTAATATGACGCCAGCTGGTAGAGAAAATTTTTCTGGCAAAACTGAGGTGCGGGGAATTTGATTAAAATAACCAATAAAACCAATAAGCCAACAACCAACAAGAAACAGAATTGTACGACAAAATCGGCACTTTTTTAAGGTTAGAATAGAAAAGATGCGAAAGATCATTTTCAAGATAATGCACGCAAAACAGTATAACGGGCGGTGAACATAGCGATCATCCCCGCTGATAAAGGGAGCAGTGATAATAAAACCCAATGCCAAAACGAAAGTGTTAGACGCGGTAGGATAACTGAACTTAAGGAACCTAGTAAATATTCAATTGCCAGTAAGGTCAGGCCTGCCATGCAAGCGCCAATAAACCCACCTACCAAGCCAAGTCTTAGAGAATGATACTGAAATTGCCGGGCAATATAGCGGTTGGGTGCGCCAACAAGGTGAACAATATCAACAATACGCCGGTTAATAGCAAGGCCGGTTTGTGTTACAAAAATAACCGTAACTACTGTCGCTGCACCAACAACCAGGATCAGTAAATAAGCCAATCCCTGCAAAGATTCGGCAAAACTAAGAAGCTCAGCCAACCAACCCTGATGATCGTCAAGTAAAATATCTGGTGACAAGGCGTTTAATGCATGGCGCAGATTGGCAACATTGGATGGGTTGGTTGACAGATATTCAATTGCTATCAGTTCTGGGATAGGTAATTCACCAAAATTCAGGTTATTGCCTAGCCAAGGTTCCAACATTTTGCGGGTTTCTACCGAGTCGATCACCTGTGACCGCACAATCCAACTTGTGTTGTTAATGACCTGGACAGTTTTTTCACGCAGCAAGTTTTGCGCAGCTGGGGTTAATTGGGTTGGCAGCATCACCGTCATTGTACCTTGTAGACCGCTGTTCCAGCGTGCAGCCAGGCGGTCAAGTGCCAAACTGCTGGCTAAGGCCAGCATACCAATATAAACCATGAAAGCCATGATCCAGGGCAAGAAACGACCAGAGGAATCGTGACCAAGCGGTAGGGCGGGTGCAAGCAGGCGCATGCTATTTTTTCCCGGGTATAATTGTTAAATGTCCGCCATCGATATGCAATTGCGGATATGGAAAGCGTTCAATTAAATTTTCACTATGGGTTGCGATAATAACGGTTGTCCCCGTTTTATTAAGTTCTTCAAATAAATACATAAGGCGCATAGACATGGGTTCATCGAGGTTGCCGGTTGGTTCATCGGCAAGCAACAGACTTGGGCGGCTAATAATGGCACGGGCAATAGCAACACGCTGTTGTTGTCCACCGGACAGGGTTTTAGGGTAATTATAAAGATAATCAGCCAATCCAACCCAAATCAATAATTCAGACACGTGATCGCGAATTTTATTTTCCGGAAACCCAATAACTTTTAACGGTAATGCAACGTTTTCAAAAGCGGTTAAATTATCTAACAGGCGAAAATCCTGAAAAACTACACCGATACGCCGCCTGATTAATGGATATTGTTGTCTGGGTAAACGCCCAACATTATAGCCAAACAAACGCAACGTACCGTTAGAAGGCTGCTGGTCCAAATACATAAGGCGCAGCAAAGAAGATTTTCCTGCCCCGCTGGGACCGGTTAAGAAATGAAAGCTTCCGGGCTGCAATTTTAGGGAAATGTCACGTAGGATTTCTGGGTCATTCCCATAGCGCATGGATACCTGTTCAAGAAAAACCAACTTTCCTCCAGCGTGCAATCTGTTGATCGCTTATAATATGCTTGATTCAGCCAAGCATAGGCAAGATATTTTTGCAGCAACAGACAGTAAGAACAACACTGTTGCAGAAATAAATAACAGTACATACCTTTTTGCTAAATTATTTCAGTGTTGTCATCATCTCGTCCCATTCACGCTTGCTAAGACCGCTGTTTTCTTGAGTGACGGCTTCTCCTCGCAGCATTTTGCGAATCACGTGCAAAGCAGGGGCAGAAAACTGTGCAGCACCCAGCCGATACCTGCAAAAAGCCCCGTAAGCCGCTGGCACCCATTGCTCAACCGTTTTCAGCATGACATCGGCATAAGCCCGAATTTCATATTGGGCATGTGGATGTGCCCGTAAGGCTAGAAAATGAAACAGATTATGCAAATCTATTTTCCAGTACCATTGGGTATAAAAATTCAATGACAGACGCATCCTGGCCAACTCACGTGCCAAACCGGTTTCTTCAGCGGCAATAATTTTACCTTCCTCATCTTCATTCATCAATTGCGTATAATCATTAAAGGCTTTTAGTGATTCTTGTTTCAAAAGCTCAAGCACATGCTGGGCGCGTTTTGCCTCGAGCATATCACCCCGGCCTTGCCGGTTTTTTTGCGATTGTGCTGCCAACTGCGTTTCATCAGGGATATAAAATTCATTTTCCATAATCGAATAACGCGCAGAATATTCATTGACGTTAGCCGTGCGGTGCCGAATCCATTGCCGTGCGATAAAGATAGGGAGTTTAACATGGTACTTAATTTCACACATCTCAAAAGGTGTGGTATGGTGATGGCGCATTAAATAATCAATTAAACCTTGATCTTCACGGACTGTTTTGGTGCCTTTACCATAAGATACGCGGGCAGCTTGTACAATTGCGGCATCGTTACCCATATAATCGATAACCCGTATAAAACCATGGTCCAATACAGGTAAAGCTTTGTATAAAATCTGTTCAAGCGTTGTTACGGTTGGGCGTAATGTAGGGGACGATTGTTGACGCTGTGCATCTATCATCGCTTGTTGATCGGTTTTTATGGGCATTCTTATTCCTTGTATCGTAGCAATTTGCTTCATTCTGATTTTATTTTATAAAAGGGCTTTAATCCAAGCAAGATATGATATATATTAAAGATGTTGCGCAAGCAACTATGGCGATAAATACTTTGTGTAATAAACATTGCGGACCCGGGGGCAGTACCCGGCGCCTCCACCATAAAGCCTTTTATATGGGGGCGAAATAGGTTTGACGGATGTGGTAAAGACAAAGCGTTTGCCCGGCATTGTACCGCCGTTATCGGGCTACTTTAAAAATGCCAACGACAATCATAGTCTGGCTGTAGCTGCCTAATTGAAAGGCAAGCGCGCGGTTCTGGAAGGGCACCGGGCAACAGAAGCCCTTCCGCTGTAAACATGGCAATTAAAGTGCTGCACGGGGGATCCTCATGACAAAACAATCGGCGCAACTACAATATGATATTCTCGTCGCAAATGCGCTACGTGGTATTGTTCGCCACGTTCTTGAAGAGGTGGTTGTTAATGGGTTGCCTGGCACACATCATTTTTACATTACCTTTCGCACCCAAGATGCGGATGTTTTGATTAGCCCCTGGTTAAAAGCCAAATATAATCCAACCATGACCATTGTTTTACAAAATCAGTTTTGGAATTTGGTGGTTAAGCCCGAATTTTTTAGCGTAAATTTATCATTCAACGGCAAAATGGAGACTCTAAAAATACCTTTTACTGCTTTGGTAAGTTTTGCAGATCCATCCGTTAATTTTGGGCTGCAATTTGTTGTAACCTCTGAAGCGGTTGCGGCTTCGGGTGATAAAAATTTACCTGCTGTTGAAGAAGCAAAATCGCTGCCGACAAAGCTGGCTGATACAGAAAAAACACCTTCTGTCAAGGAACAGCAGCAGCTTGAAAAAGAAACCCAGCAAGCCCATAACCCTGGTGATACAGCAGCCAAGCCCAAAAAAGCCGAAGAACCCAAGGTTGTCTCTCTAGATCAGTTTCGCAAGAAAAATAATAAGTAGCAATCGTTCCTTACCAAAAACTATACCTGAGCGATGCGTAGGGTATTGGTTGAACCCGGTGTTCCAAAAGGTACACCTGCTGTAACAACCAGTTTTTGACCCGGTTTAGCAAACCCTTCCTGCAAAGCGATTTTGCTGGCTTTTTCAATAACCTGACCAAAAGTATCTGCTTCAATATGATAAACGCAATGTGTACCCCATAACAACGATAAGCGTCGTGATGTGCGGATGTCGGAAGGCAGGCATATAATGGGAACTTCTGGCCGTTCCCGCGCTGCCCGTAATGTTGTTGAACCTGATGCGGTATAAGTAACAATTGCTGCTGCAGAAATGGTATGGGCAACCTGGGCGGCGGCGGCGGTAATAGCATCTGAAGCGGTTGGCTCAAGTTCAAAATGCTGTGCATCCATAATGCGTCGATATAGTGGGTCACTCTCGGTATGCATGATAATACGATTCATCATGGCCACTGCCTCAGTTGGATAAGATCCTGAAGCACTCTCAGCCGAAAGCATCACAGCATCAGCGCCGTCATAAACGGCGGTTGCGACATCAGAGGCTTCAGCACGAGTCGGCGCTGGCGCTTGAATCATTGATTCAAGCATTTGCGTAGCAACAATAACGGGTTTGCCCAAGCGCCGGCATGTCGCAATTATTTTCTTTTGCACCGCTGGTATAGATTCTGGGGGCATCTCAACACCCAAATCACCACGGGCAACCATAACCGCTTGCCCTAGTTTCACAAGCTCATCTAGACGATCAACAGCAGATGGTTTTTCGATCTTCACAATGATTCCTGCGCGACCATTGATAATTTGCGCGGCCTCGATCACATCTTCGGGTCGTTGGACGAACGATAAGGCCACCCAGTCAACACCAAGATCAAGACCAAAACTAAGGTCTTCCCGATCTTTTTTTGTTAAAGCAGACAAGGGCAAAACGAGTGAAGGGATATTAACCCCTTTACGATCACTTAATTTACCGCCGATAACAACGGTAGTTGTTACTTCATTTTTGCCTAGTTCCTGAACTTTAAGCCGAATTTTCCCGTCATCAAGCAGCAAGTCGGTGCCCAGTTTTAGGGCAGCAAGAATATCGGCATGAGGAAAATTAACGCGTTCGGCCGATCCCAAATCGGTTTTCAGATCCAGTTTAAATTTCTGCCCTTGTTGTAATGTTACGGCGCTGTTGACAAATTGACCCACCCTTAGCTTTGGTCCTTGCAGATCAAGCATGATACCAATAGGGCGGTTCCATTTTTTTTCCACATCACGAATAATTTGATAGCGTTGCTGATGATCCTGGTGCGTGCCATGGCTGAAATTTAAGCGAAAAACATCGGCTCCGGCCAGAAAAAGCTGCTCAATCATGGTGGCAGATGAACTAGCTGGGCCAAGTGTTGCAACAATTTTAGCGCGGCGGTCACGTTTCATTGATTTTTTCCCTACATTTATCCAATTAATCTTAGCAAAAGACCAATTGTACGATAATGAGATACAGATTATATTTTTTCAAAAGCTAATCCTAGTTGGAAATGGTGTTTTTGGTCAAGCACGAACCTGTGGGGGTAGAAGATTTGAGATGATCTTATTACGTGAAAATGATGCACCAGCTTATCAATTTTATATGGGCTCAGACGATAATCCCTGGATTGTTTTGGGGGATCACGCCGGGTGGCTGTTTCCTAAAGGGAACGATTTTGCTTTATCCACACTAGACCGACAGCGCCATATTACATACGATTTGGGTGTACAAAAACTGTTATCTACCTTATCTACACAGTTTTCTGCGCATGTTATAATGGGCAATTATTCACGTTTGGTAATCGATTTAAATAGACCCCTGAACCATCCAACATCGATTATTCAGGTCAGTGATAATACGACCATATCTGCAAATTACCATCTATCAGAGCGAGAATGTTATGCGCGTCAAGATCAGATATTCTGGCCTTATCATTATCAAATTCAGCGGGTGATAGAGCGCATGATCACCCGAGGCATAACACCAAATTTATTATCAATTCACAGTTTTTGTCCCAAGTTACAAGGGCAAGAGCCAAGACCCTGGTCTGCTGGAGTTTTATGGAATCTTGATGAAAGGCTAGCGTTAAAACTTTATAACTTCCTGTTAACAGAAACCGGTTGGATGATCGGGCAGAATGAACCATATAGCGGACGTGATCCATGCGCTTTTACGCTTCCATTCCATGCCGAACCTCTAGGGTTGCCACATGCCTTACTTGAAATACGGCAGGATATGTTGGAATCTCAAAAGCAAGTTCAAGAATGGGTTGATTTAATAAAAATTTTTATGACGAATCATGTTGTGATGCAAAAAACGTAAATCAACACTTATGAAAATGCGACTTGTCAATAAAAAACCTTGGTTTTAATAATTATTGTCAAAAACAGTTGTGATCACTAGGAAATGTATTTATGGTACAATCGCTTTTGCTTTATTAACGCGTATTTTGGGGCTAATCATGACGCAAATTGGTGGAGTTACTGGCGAACAGCTACGTTCGTTTATTGAAAGAATTGAAAAATTAGAACAGGAAAAAGCTGATCTGATGCAACATATTCGCGATGTGTATGCTGAAGCAAAAGGTTCTGGCTACGATGCTAAAATAATGCGGCAAATTGTCCGCCTTCGCAAAATGGAAGATCAGGCACGCCGCGAGCAGGAAGAATTGCTTGATCTTTATAAAAACGCCGTTGGACTATAACGTTTTAGATCAAGGCTTAAAAACCAATCTTATCCGGAAATATTCAATAGCGTGTTTAAAACCAGCCAATTTGTTTTGATAGGCTACGGCTACTTGGCTATCTTAAGCGATTCATCCCAATGATGACAAGCAACCCAATGATTGGGTTCAATTTGTTCAAGGGGTGGTGTTTTCTGAGCGCATACATCCGTAGCCAAAGGACAACGCGTACGGAAAGCGCAACCACTTGGGGGGTTAAGCGGTGATGGTAGCTCGCCCGAAATAACCGTATGCTTTTTCTTTTGTTCTTTGTTTGGATCGGGTAGGGGAACAGCAGAAATAAGGGCGCGGGTATATGGATGTCTTGGGTTGGCATATAATCGGTCACGATCGGTTAATTCCACGACCTTGCCCAAATACAAAACCATAATCCTGTGGCTGATATGCCTGACAACACTAAGGTTATGTGAAATAAAAATTAACGACAGGTTTTTTTCACGCTGCAAATCCATCAGCAGGTTAACAATTTGTGCCTGAATAGACACATCAAGTGCGCTGACCGGCTCGTCACAAATAATAAGTTCTGGGTTGTTAATCATGGCACGGGCAATGCCAATGCGTTGACATTGTCCCCCAGAAAATTCGTGGGGGTAGCGGTTAATCTGATCAGGTAACAAGCCCATTTTTGCCATCATATCCTGAACAATCTTTTTCATATCATGGTTGCGCAGGTTTGGCTGAAATGTACGTAGGGGTTCGGCGATGATTTCGCCAACGGTCATACGTGGGTTTAACGAGGCAAGCGGGTCTTGAAAAATAATTTGCAATTCGCGACGTTTTTGCCGTAATTCATTGGGGGATAGGGTGATAAGATTTTGATTCTTCCAAATAACATCGCCCTGAATATTCGGCAGCAAACGTAAAATTGCCCGCCCAAGGGTTGATTTTCCACAACCAGATTCGCCAACCAGACCTAGTGTTTCACCAGCACCTAAAGTAAAAGAAACGCCATCGACAGCTTTTAATAAAGCTTTGGGCTGGCTGCTTAGCATTCTTTTTCCAATCGGAAAATGAACCTTTAGGTTATTAACAGAAAGGATAGTAGCAGGGGGGGGGGATTGGGTGTTATTTAAAAATTCAGATGACATGTTTTATACCGTTGAGGGGCAATTTGGCGAAATTCAGGTTTGCTGCTGATACAAATATCTTGCCGATATTGGCAACGATCAGCAAAAGAACAACCAATGGGTAAGTGTTGTAAGTTTGGTGGTTGGCCAGCGATTGTTTGCAAGCGATCGGTCTTAACATCCAAGCGTGGCATCGATTTAAGCAGACCCATAGTATAGGGATGTTGCGGGTTATAGAAAATGTCTTGAACAGTTCCCTGTTCAACTATCCGCCCGGCATACATAACTAAAACGCGGTCACATAAGCCGGCAATAACACCCAAATCGTGGGTAATCAAAACCATAGCGTTGCTTTTTGTACGTTTTAACGTGCGCATTAGCTCAAGAATTTGGGCTTGAATAGTTACATCTAAGGCGGTTGTTGGCTCGTCAGCAATAAGTAATTGTGGTTGACATAACAATGCCATAGCAATCATAACCCGCTGGCGCATGCCACCTGAAAATTCGTGTGGGTACATAGAAATGCGTTGTGCGGCACTGGGAATTTGTACTTTTTCAAGTAATTGGACGGCTTGTTGACGCGCCTCGGTCCGCGACATATTGCGGTGAATTTCAAGCACTTCGGTCATTTGTCGTTCTACCGTTAAATACGGATTAAGCGAGGTCATCGGGTCTTGAAAAATCATCGACATATGACGCCCCCGGATTTTATCTAACTTATCCCGAGATAAGCCAAGTAAATCAATATCACGATAACGAATAACCCCGGTGGCAGTACCATTTGTGGCAAGCAATCCCATAACAGACATAAAAACCTGACTTTTGCCTGAACCTGATTCGCCAACGACACCAACAACTTCACCGTCATTAACAGTAAACGAAATATTATTAACGGCTTTGACCGGCCCTTCGGGTGTTTTAAAAACAACCTTAAGATTTTCAACCGACAATATGGGTTTGTTTGTCATGTCGTTCACCGGTCTTTCGGATCAAGGGCATCGCGCAGCCCGTCACCAATAAAATTAAAGCAGAATAGCGTGGCCATCAGAAACAAAGACGGAAATACAAGTGCCCACCATGAACTATCCATTGTTTGAACACCCTCGCTAATCAGTAATCCCCAGCTGGTGTTTGGTTCTTGTACACCTAAACCCAAAAAACTGACAAAGGATTCAACTAAAATAACGGAAGGAATGGTGAGTGTACAATAAATTGCAACTGGCCCAAGCAAATTTGGAATAACATGACGACGGATAATGTTAAATGTTGAAACGCCGCCGGCAACTGCGGCTTCAACAAATTCCTTGCGCCGCAAACTAATAGCCTGACCACGAACAATACGTGCCATATCCAGCCAGGTAATTGCCCCGATTGCCACGTAAATGAGCAAAATATCCCGACCAAAAGCCACCGTTAACATAATAATAAAAAACATGAAGGGCATTGCATAAAGGATATCGACAAAACGCATCATTAGGTTATCAAGGCGTCCACCAACAAAACCTGCAATTGCCCCCCATAAAACCCCAATAACAAGGCTTACTAAGGTTGCAACTAAGCCAACGGATAATGATACGCGTCCGCCATAAAGTGTCCGCACAAAAAGGTCGCGCCCGTTGCGTTCGGTGCCAAAATAATGACCATTTTCAAAAGAAGGTGGACTTGAAAAATTGTCATAATCAACATCGTCGAACTCATAAGAGCTTAGATAAGGCGCAAGAAGGCATAGCAACACAATAATTGCCAGTAAAATTAAACTAAACAGGCTGGCGTAATTGCGCCGCAAACGGCGCCAGGCATTGCCCCATAATCCACGACTTTTCACAACAATTTTGCTACTGGATGGGGGAAGGGAAACGGGTTCAGTCTTCATTAGTCGTACCTTACCTTCGGGTCAAGGAAACCATAAATAATATCCACCACTAAATTAAAGAAAACAATCAATGCGCCGTATAAAATTGTTACCCCCATAACCATAGGGTAATCCCGATTTAAAGCGCCTTGAACAAAATGGCGGCCAATTCCTGGAATATTAAAAGTTTGCTCAATAATAATTGAACCTGTAATAATACCTGCAACGGCAGGCCCAATATAGGATAAAACAGGAACCATGGCCGGTTTTAAACTGTGGCGCAAAATAGCCAAGCGTTCAGAAAGCCCTTTTGCACGCGCTGTACGCACATAGTTGCTACGTAAAACCTCAATCATCGAACCGCGCATTAGGCGCGCAATAATGGCAATTTGTGGCAATGAAAGGGCAATAATCGGCATGATCAGGGATGTCCAATTGTCATCATCCCAGCCAATTGGCAACCATTTTAGCAGCACCCCAAAGACAAGGGTCATAAAAGGGGCGGTAACGAATGTTGGGATGGTAATGCCAAACATGGCAACCGTCATAACTGTATAATCGGTTGGCGTATTTTGCCTAAGCGCCGCAAGAATTCCAAGGGAAACACCGATAAGAAGGGCTAATAAAATAGCAATCCCACCAATTTGGGCGGACACTGGAAAACCCAGCCCTATAAGTTCGTTAACGGTGAAGTCCTTGTACTTATAGGATGGTCCTAAATCACCCTGCAAAATATTGCCCAGATAACGCACATATTGTTCGGGCAAGCTTTCGTCCAGGTGATATACCTTGTTGATATTTGCCAGTATCTCGGGCGCAACCGGGCGCTCTTTACTAAAAGGGCCGCCTGGGGCAATACGCATCAAGAAAAAAGCAATTGTAATAATTAGCAGCAGTGTGGGCACAGCCCAAAACAACCGCTTTAGCGTAAAATAAAACATTGAATGCCTAAGAAAATTAAAAAAACCTGTTGTGCATGAAAATGCACAACAGGTTCAGGGTATTTACTTCAAGGAAAGATAACGGGTTAAATGAAACCCTTGAACGTTATCCTGCCATCCTTGAACATTTGGTTTTACCATCGCCTTAGTTACATAAAAGAAAATAGGAATCAATGGTAGATCATCCAAGAATATTTTTTCAGCTTGCTGTAAAAGAAGGTTGCGTTGTTTTGCATCCTGCGTAACAGCTGCTTTTTTTAACAGTTCGTCAAATTTTGGGTTCTTATAACGAACGTTGTTGGCTTTACCAGCGTTTGAAGCAAACATAGACAAAAAGTTTTCAGCATCTAAATAATCGCCAATCCAACCAGCACGAGCAACTTGATACGTACCTTGATCGCGGCTATCCAAATAAACCTTCCATTCTTGGTTGGTAATAGTTGTTTCAACACCCAAAACCTTTTTCCACATTGCTTGAATGGCCACAGCAATAAGCTTATGCTGTTCACTTGTATTAAATAGAATCTCAACCTTCAATACTTTCTGTGGGCCATAACCGGCTTCGGCATACAATTTCTTGGCCATGGCTTCGCGTTCAGCCTGGGTCATTTTGGCATAATCAAGCTGTTGCTGCTGGTAGCCTGGAACCCCAGGTGGTACCCATCCATAAGCAGGAACCTGCCCTTGTTTGGTTACCTTTTCGGTAATGATATTACGGTCAATAGCTAAGGACAATGCATGGCGCAGTTTTGCTTGTTGTCCAAGTGGAGCCTTATCCATATTAATACCATAATAATAGGTACCAAAGTATTCGGATATGCGTGCTTCACTGGCTAAGTTCTTTTTAATAAAATCCATCTGATCGCTTGGGATATCGTAGGTTACATGTAATTCCCCAGCCTGATAGCGCTTGAATTCTTCGGCCTGAGATTCGATGGGATAATAATAAACCGTATCAATCTTAACCGTATTTGCCGCATGGAAATGCGGGTTCTTTTTAAGCACGATCCGTGATTGTGGAATCCATTCAACAATCATATAAGCGCCATTGGAAACAGAATTTTCTGGCTTTGTCCATTGATTGCCATACTTTTCAACCGTGGCTTTATGCACCGGCCAGGATGCATGGTGTTGCAACGACGCCAAGAAGTAAGGTGTTGATGCCTTAAGGGTAATTTGCAAAGTACGATCATCGATCGCTTTTACGCCCAACTTGCTAATATCTTTTTCTGCACCTGTGCGAATTTCTTCGTTATTCAGGATTGGGTCAGTAATCCAGGCATATTCAGCGGCAGTAGCTGGGTTTGCAAGGCGTTGGAACGAATAAACAAAATCATGTGCGGTAACAGGGTCACCGTTTGACCATTTGGCATTGGCGCGCAGGTAAAACGTATATACCGTACCATCCGCACTAATTGACCAGCGTTCCGCAACACCAGGCACTGTTTCAGCCTTAGGGCCATAGGTAACCAAGCCTTCAAACATATCGGTTGCAATGTAAGCTTCGCTGACGCCTGTGGATAATTGTACGTCAAGGGTTTCTGGCTCAGCACCAAGACCACGGTGCAAAACCTGTTGTGCATTGGCCGATGCTGCGCCCATGGCAATTGCCGAGGCAAGAGCAAGCGCCGACCAATTAAATAACTTCTTCATTCAGAACCTCCCAAATCTGTAGGATAATGATAATAAAACACTGGTTTCTTCAATATTTATATCTTGAGTCAGGTTCATACAAACGTAAAACAACCAAGAATTTCATACGACCCAGAACCAGATAATCGATTGAAACAAAACCAACCTTACCATTTTGATAAAATTTATTCCGAAGTGCAATGAATTTTTTTACATGTTGGGAAACCTTGGTTTATAAGGGTACTTTCATCAAGGCTTACCGATTGTAAAAATAATTTATTTTTATAAATGTTGTTTATTTCGTTTTTCAGCAGAAATTTTGTATTTTCTTTTCAAAAAATTTAATCACAAATATTTAAATGATAATTCGCAAAAACCTGTTTTGTCTTTTATCAGGATAGAAGCAAAAATTATCAAAAATATTTTTGTTGTGATACTGATGTTAAATTTGCAGCCAATATGATTGAATGTTCAAGGCTGAAAGGTCATTTCGAATGGTTCTAGAGTTTATTGACCTTACCATATTTGATATTAAGATGTTGGATAGCTTAATATGTGAATGCCAATATGGAAATAGAACAAGAAAAAGGGTTTAGAGAATCCAAGCGCGTAAATCGCCAAAAAATTTATAAGATGCTTAAAAAAATATAGGAGAAAAGATGGGTTTTTATCAAGAAAATACAGCAACACAAGCCGCCGGTAACCAATTGGTGCAATTACTTCAGCGCGAATTTCAGCTGACGGAGCGGGATTTTTCTTTTACCTGGTTGCAGTTGAAAGAAAACAATGTTTGGGGTACTAGTTATCTTGGGGAAATGCCGTTTTATCCAGCAAGTGTTGTAAAATTATTTTATATGGTTGCGACATTTGAGTGGATAAAAAGCAGACAATTAAACATGACCCCGGAATTGCAAAAAGCCCTGCGCGCTATGATTCAAGATTCAAGTAACGATGCGACCAGCTATATTGTTGATATGTTAACAGATACCACAAGTGGTCCGGAAATGAAGCCACAGGCTTTTGAAATATGGCTTGTTCGTCGGCGGTTGGTACAAGAAGCCTTCAGACATTATAGATGGCCTGAATTTGATCGGATTGTTGTAACACAAAAAACATGGGAAGATCGACCTTATGGCCGCGAGCATATGTCGCGCCTAGTACCAAATAACCGCAACATGTTAACAACGCTTGCGGTAAGCAGGCTGTTATTGGAAATTTATCAAAAAAATATTGTTACCCCCGATAGCTGTGAAGACATGTTGGAGCTGATGTATCGGCCATTAGAGAATGAACCAAAAAATCTTGTAGGCAGCCAGCGTAAAGGTTTTTTGGGTGAAGGGCTGCACCGTGATTGTAAACTTTGGTCTAAAGCAGGTTGGACCAGCAATTGTCGGCACGATGCCGCAATTATTCAGCAAGGGGATAACGTAACAATACTAACAGTTTTCCTTAATAATGCCAAGGCAGCCGAAAATGAAAGCATATTACCTAAAATTGCTCGCCATGTTACTGCTAACCCAATATAAATAAAAATCTGCTGCTCCAATATAAACGGAATCGTTTGATCAAAAGAAGCTTAGAAATCGTAACACCGGCCATTTTTTTCCCAATCACCATAACGGGTTGGCTCAAGGCCATTAAAACCACCAATTTCAGTGGTTTTTACCCCATGTTCCGTGACACCTTGATCAAGTTTTTTGGTTTGTTTCGGTTCTAAATTTTCTAACGTAACCGGTGGTTGCTTTTGCATGATGTGGTAATCGGCGCTATTCTTTATGGTATAAAAGACTGGGTTCTTCATAAAAGATGATTACTACGATATTCAATAAATCACAAGCATCAACAACAATAATAATTTAAAGATTCTGGGCGCATTCTTGTTTATGGCGGTATAGAAACTGGGTAGATATTCTATTAAGGATTACCGAGAAATATTATCGATTTTTATTCACATATAGCAGTCATCTTTAATTTGATTAAGCTAATCTTATATATAAGGTGTGGTTAATAATTTCTTGGAAGTTATTCTGATGATAGGTAATTATACAAAAACAGCTTTATTTTTAGCATTCATGACCGCTATTTTGCTGGCAATTGGCTATCTGGCGGCAGGTAGCCAGGGAACAATGGTGGCTTTTGTTGCTGCACTTCTTATGAATTTTGGCGCCTACTGGTTTTCAGACCAGATAGTTCTCAGGATGCAAGCTGCTCAACCAGTTGATCCCAAGAATGCCCCGCGGCTTTATCAGACTGTATCTGAGCTTGCCCAAAAGGCAGGTATCCCAACGCCGAAAATATATATCATTCAAAGTGACCAGGCCAATGCCTTTGCAACCGGGCGTAATCCCGATCATGCCGCTGTGGCGGTAACAACAGGATTATTGCGTTATTTGGATTGGGATGAAGTAACAGCTGTTCTTGCGCATGAGCTAGCACACATTCGTAACCGTGATACACTGGTTATGACAATTGCGGCAACAATCGCCGGTGCTATTGGATTAATTAGCCAATTTGCCTTCATGATGGGTCATTCACGTTCCAATCAGCAATCTTCTGCTAATCCTATTGGGCTACTGGCAACAATTCTGCTGATTGTGTTGGCGCCAATGGCCGCTATGCTTGTACACATGGCAATCAGCCGATCTCGGGAATATGTAGCTGATAAAGTAGGGGCACAAATTTGCGGCCACCCTTTATGGTTGGCAAGCGCCCTGCAAAAAATTGCAAAAATTGCCGCAGTTAAAGATATTCCTTCTGCCCGTGATAATCCGGCAACCGCACATCTTTATATCTTTAATCCCCTTAATCGCCGTGGGTTATCTGCCTGGTTTTCAACACATCCTTCGTTGGAGAGCAGAATTCAACGGTTGGTAGAGATGGCTAAATCATCACCATCTATAAATAACAGGGCAGTAAGACGGGGGCCTTGGGGATAATCTTTGGGCGACAACCGGTCGTTAGGTGATTATATGAATGAATAACACAGATGGCAGTACTTTCTTAGGGCTATAGTTTATTCTGGCAAATGAAAATATATTTCCTAGAATAGTTATCAATACCTTACTTTTCTTGTATCAAACTAAACCCGCTTATTTGCATGCATTTGACAAAATTATACCACAATATCTATCCTGGAAGGCGAAGGCTAAACATCCAGGTTATGAACTTTTAAGGCGTTGTTTTGAATAAATTCACGTCGAGGTTCAACGATATCACCCATAAGGGTCGAGAAAATTTTTTCTGTCTCGTCAATATGCTGGACTTTTACCTGTAATAGCGAGCGAACTTTTGGATCTAGTGTGGTAGCCCACAGCTGTTCTGGGTTCATTTCACCAAGACCTTTGTACCGTTGCACGGTAACGCCACGACGACCCAAATCATCAAGATGACGAATAAGGGTTAATGGGCCGCGAACAGTAAAATCTTGATCCTTGCCCGTGATAAGCCATTCTTTTTCGCCAAAAAGTGCTAGAATATCTTGAAACTGCCGGAGCTGTTGTGTATCAGCATGATCCCAAATCTGGCCATTAATACGGTATTGTTGTGATAATCCCTCCTGGTTATGACTTAAAATTATTTCGGCGTCGTCTGTTTTGATAATACCCCAGCGTGCTTTATTGTGTTGATCAAGCATATTTAATTTGTTAACCATGGCTTCAACAACTTGAGATAGGGGGGCTGAAATTTTACCAGGTGTAAGCATCCCGTAGATAGCTGCCTGCTCGGCAAGTTCGGCATGTCCAAGAGCTTTGCCAATCCGTTCGATTGTTTTTGCCAATGGCCGCATTTGCCCAAGATAAGCCGTTAAAGTCTCGATCGGTAGTATTTTTTTATCCAGGGTTATCTGTAGGTTGGCCAAGCTTGTTTGTAGCAAAAAAGTTTCCAATTGTTCGTCGTTCTTCAAGTATTGTTCTTGGTTACCTTTTTTAACCCGATAAAGAGGGGGCTGGGCAATGTATAAATAGCCTTTTTCAATAATAGACGGCATTTGCCTGTAAAAGAAAGTTAATAGCAGGGTACGGATATGCGATCCATCAACGTCTGCGTCGGTCATCACAATAATTTTATGATAGCGCGTCTTATTAATATCAAATTCTTCACGTCCGATTCCCGTACCTAATGCCGTAATCAGTGTGCCGATTTCTTGACTATTAAGCATTTTATCAAAACGCGCACGTTCCACGTTCAAAATTTTGCCGCGTAATGGCAAAATAGCTTGATGTTTACGATCACGCGCTTGTTTAGCAGATCCACCTGCCGAGTCGCCTTCAACAATAAACAACTCCGATAAAGCGGGATCACGTTCTTGGCAATCAGCCAATTTTCCTGGAAGAGAAGCAATATCCAAAGCACCTTTGCGACGGGTCAATTCTCGTGCTTTCCTGGCTGCTTCACGTGCAGTTGCCGCCTCAAATATCTTTTGTACAACCTTTTTGGCTTCTGCGGGATGTTCATCGAACCATTGGCCAAGTTTATCCTGCATAACAGCTTCAACAACAGGTCTAACCTCGGATGAAACAAGTTTTTCCTTGGTTTGTGATGAAAATTTTGGATCAGGAACTTTAACCGACAGAATACATGTCAAACCTTCACGAGCATCTTCACCCGTTACGGTAATTTTATCTTTCTTGGCCTGTTGATTTTGATCCACCAATTGGTTAATAAGACGGGTTAAAGCAGCCCGAAATCCAGCCAGGTGTGTACCACCATCTTTTTGCGGAATATTGTTTGTAAAACATAACATTGTTTCATGATAGCTATCAGTCCATTCCATGGCGATGGCAACGGTAATATTATCTTGCTGGTTGCTAAAACTGATAATTGGTTGATGCAGTGGGTTTTTCCCATGATCAAGGTATTGTACAAAAGCTTCCAGGCCACCTTCGTAAAATAAATCTGCGGTTTGTTCAGGTGTTTGGCGTTTATCAGTCAGGCGCAGCCGTACGCCTGAATTCAAGAATGCCAATTCGCGTAACCGATGCTCTAAGGTACGGTAATCAAAAACAACGTTGCTGAATGTTTCGTGCGATGGCCAGAACCTAACCTCGGTTCCGCGCTGATTTGGTTCTGATGGTTTTACACGGGATAGCGGTGCTTCAGCATCACCATGTCGAAAGCGCATAAAATGTTCATATCCTTCGCGCCAAATACGCAGCTCTAATACCTTAGACAGTGCGTTAACAACTGAAACCCCAACACCGTGCAATCCACCAGAGACTTTGTAAACATTTTGATCGAACTTACCGCCCGCGTGCAAACGCGTCATAATAACTTCCGCAGCCGAAACGCCTTCTTCCTTGTGAATATCAACGGGAATTCCACGACCATTATCGCGTACGCTTACAGAATTATCTTCATGAATAATTACGTCAATTGCAGTGCAAAACCCTGCTAGCGCCTCATCAATTGAATTGTCGACAACCTCGTATACCATATGATGCAAACCGGATCCGTCATCGGTATCACCAATATACATTCCAGGACGCTTCCTAACCGCATCCAAACCCCGTAAAACCTTAATTGAATCGGCACTATATTTTTTTTCCGTTACATCGGTTGCTGGAGAATTTGTCATCTCAATACGCCTTTAAATAAAGTAATGTGTTAGACTATCATAGGTTGCTTGTTTTTACCAAGCCCTTTTCAATTAAAAAAAACTGTGCCAGATCACGTAAGCCATCAAAAGAATCGCTATCTGTTCCAGTAAGCCAAAATTGGCTTTCTAGATTGATGAGATGATTAAAAAGACGATCTCGCCGTGCTGGGTCCAGATGTGCTGCAACTTCGTCTAATAATAATATGGGTGCACTTCCTTGATTATTTTTTTGCCAATTGGCTTGTGCTATTAAAATAGATAACAGCAAAATTTTCTGTTCGCCTGTTGAACTTTGGATGGCGGTTAGGCCACTTAGCTTATTATGAACAATAAAGTCACTACGGTGTGGACCTGTGTTGGTCATCCCGCTATAATAATCATGTTGACGCTGTTGCGCCCAGATATTTTGTAAGCCTTCTTCAACTTTAAGTGCTGGCGCATCTTGTAGTGCGTGTTCTACATCGCCAATAATTTCAATATGTGCAATTGGGAAGAGGGGGTCATCAAGAAAAAAAGGGCTAAGCTCTTTTAAATGTTGCCGTCGCGCAGAAGCGATTGCAACTGCATGTTCGGCCATTTGCTGTTCCAGCCCGTTAAGCCATGGATGTTGATGACCGTGATCTTGTAATACACGCAGTCGTTCGCGCATCAAATTTTGGTATTCGGTTAGATAATCTGCGTGTGATGGATAGTGGGCATACACAAGACGGTCAAAAAAACGTCGTCTTTCACTGGACGACTCAAGAAATAAACTATCCATATGCGGGGTGAGCCAGATCATGGAAAAAAGATCAAGGAGTGCCGAATGATCACGTTTTGTGTTTTCGTTAATTCTAATAACGCGTCGCTGGCTTTTATCGGCTTCATAACTTGTTCCAACTGTGTTAACACCACCATTATTTTCAACAGCGGCAGAAACAACCCAACCACGGGTTGGTTGAGATACACAACTTATTTCATTAAGTTTGGCCTGGCGCAGTCCACGGCCGGGTGTAAGCAAGGACAAAGCCTCCAAAACATTGCTTTTACCAGCACCATTATGCCCTGTGAGAACAACAGGGCGTGTCTGTAAGTCTATGACCAGGTGTTGATAATTGCGATAGCTTGTTAAGGTTAGTTGCCGAATAGCCGGCAGAAAAGACATGATTAAATTTATGCTGACAGGCTAAATTCGCATAGGCATAAGTACATAAACGGCAGCCCCATCTTCTGGCGTACTGATTAAGACAGGCGATGACGCATCCGACAAAGCTATTTTTGCTTTTTTACCACCAAGTTGTTGCATAATATCAGCCAAATATTTTGCATTAAAACCAATATCAATTGGTGTGCCTTCATAAGCTACTTCGATTTCTTCAACGGCACTGCCAAGTTCACTATTTGCTGCTGAAAATATCAAATTATTTTTTTGAATCTGTAGCTTAATGCTTCTCAGTTTGTCGCTGCAAATGGTTGCAACACGATCAACGGCTGCTGTGAAAACAAGGCGATCAACCTCAAGAAAGTTCTGGTTGTTGGTGGGTATAACACGCTCGTAATCAGGAAAATTACCATCAATCAATTTGGACGATAAAGAAATTTCCTTAAAAGTCACAGTCATTCGTTGTGGAGAAAGACCGACTGTTACTACTCCATCTTCTTGTTCAAGCAATTTCATCAATTCTTGCACCGTTTTTCTTGGTACAACAACGGACGGCATCTTTTCGCTTTTGGCGGGCATGATCATCTCTGAACGTGCCAAGCGATGGCCATCTGTGGCCACGGCCTTTAATGATTTAGGGCTATATAGCTGGCTGTCGCCAATATGGAAGAAGATACCATTCAAATAATATCTGGTTTCCTCGTTTGACATGGCAAAGCTTGTCTGTTGTAACAGTTTCTTAAATTGCCCTGCTGGCACCTGAAACACCGATGGCATATCACCTGTTGCGGTAATCGGAAAATCTTCGCGCGGTAAAGTTGGCAGCGCAAACTTGGAACGTCCTGCTTGCAGGTGCAGGGTATTATTCCCTGCATTCCATTCTAGTTGCAGGGGGGTGTTGTCTGGAAGTTTCCGGACGATATCGTGCAAAATATGGGCTGGTGTGGTTATACTTCCTGGCGTTTTAACCGTCGCTTGAACATTTTCGCTAACCATCAGATCCAGGTCGGTAGCAGTAAGCTGCAGCTGTTGATTTTTGGCTTCCAGCAAAATGTGCGATAAAATAGGAATAGTCGTACGCCGTTCAACAACGCTTTGAACGTGATTTAGAGCTTTCAGGAAGGTATTTTTTTCAATCGATAATTTCATGATGATATCGTGTGTTCTGTCTAAAAGCGGGGTTAATCAATTATTGTTGTTAAATTAGTTGTTCTCTTACAATAAAGCAAGACTTTGATGAAGAAAGTATTTAGGGAGATATATATAAGTCTTCCTAGATAACAAGAATTATTAAATTCTTGTTGGTTCAAAGAGATCTTCTTAAAAACGCAATATCTTCGGCAAATTCACGGTCATGGGCGCATAATTCTTCAATTTTTTTTAACGCGTGTAGAACGGTTGTATGATCACGACCACCAAATTTCTTACCGATTTCAGGTAGTGAATGAACGGTAAGCTGCTTTGCCAAATACATTGCCACCTGCCTTGGGCGTGCAATATTGCGTGCGCGCGATGGTGAGTGCATTTGTGTTAATTTTACCTGGTAATGTTCAGCGACTTTTTTTTGAATGTCTTCAATTGTAATGGGTTTTTCATATTGATGTAATAAATCACGCAGCAATTCTTGCGTGCTGCCAACGGTAATTGGCGTATGAAGAAGGGCTGCATGCGCTATTACCCGGTTCAAAGCACCTTCAAGTTCGCGAACATTTGATGTAATTTTCTGGGCTAGAAATTCTAAAACATCAAGTGGTACATTGGCTTTAAGTAATTCACTTTTAGCCTGAACAATACTAAGGCGTAACTCATAGGTGGTTGGATGAATGTCGGCCACTAAACCCCAACCCAATCTGGAACGCATCCGTTCTTCTAGCCCTTCAAGGTTCGCCGGAGATTTATCGGCTGAAACAACCACTTGGTGATTTTTATCAACCAATTCGTTGAAGGTATGAAAAAATTCTTCCTGGGTTGAGTCTTTACCACAAATAAACTGAACATCATCAATCATCAATACATCGACCGAACGAAATTCTTCTTTAAACGCAAAAGTATCCTTATGGCGCAAAGCCCGAATAAATTGATACATAAATTTTTCTGCAGACATATATAAAACACGGCGATTAGGAGAGCTTTTACGAATATGCCAGGCAATAGCATGCATTAAATGTGTTTTGCCAAGACCAACACCACCATACAAAAAAAGTGGGTTATAGGAAACACTTGCTGACTCAGCAACCCGCCTAGCGGCGCTATAGGCCAGTTCATTTGATTTGCCGACAATAAAATTTTCAAAGGTAAAACGCGGATCCAGTCGTACACCTAACTGATCGTAATTGGGGTGATTTGCGATAGGGATTGTTCGCTGAACTGTATCGCCATTGCCATTTACAACCAAAGGCTTTGGCTGTTCATTTCCTACCTGTTGATCGTCAACAGAGATTATGTTCAAACGATGTGCTTGCTCAACCAGCAAAATCTCAATAGTCGTTACAGCAGAATCTTCTAAAATCCAAAGCTGTCTTAGGCGTTCAAGGTAATGCGTATTAACCCAATCACGAATAAAACGACTGCCAACCGACAAACGTACAATACCATGTTCGTTACTTAGCAGCGCCAAAGGCTTCAGCCAGCTGCGATATATAACGTCACCAAATTCCTTACGCATGCGGGTTTGAATTTTTTCCCACTGGCTAGCAATGGCGGTGATTTTGGGTTCAATTTTTATACTTAGGTTTTCGGCCATTGTTATTTTTTTCTCCACGGTAGGCCTAATTTTTTCCATCCTGGAAAATGATTACCTTCTGTGTTGGCCAAACCCAAAAAACCACCTTCTATATTATAAGCTTGTTGATAACCATGATGAGTAGCTAAGGTTGCTGCCGAACGTGAACGACCACCGCTGCGGCACAAAAACAGCACCAAACGCAACTTATTCTGCGCTACTTTTTCAACGTGGTTCATAAACGGCGAGGGTTGATTTAGTGCCGTGGCATCCCACGTTATGAAAGACACATTGCGGGCAAGTGTTGATAAATCGGGAACACCGTCTTGATGCCATTCAGTTTCGGTCCGGACATCAATCAAAACAGCATCTCTATGTGATTGCAAAAATTCCCACGCCTGCTTGGGAGAAATATCACCCGCATACATCATAAAAATAAATCCCTGATAGGGGTAAAAACGAATTATTGGCTGATTGCATCAAGAAAAGACGGTTTATTGTCTTAATGATTGCTAACTACTAAACAGCTTCATGAGGTCAAGAGTCAAGGGGGATAAATTAAATTTTGAGCTTGACAAATTTTATTGGCCTAAACAGCACCGACAGAAAAACCCAAAACATATAACATCTTGGGTTTTTCAAAAAAATCTATATAAACTAGGCCAGTGCTTTAATCCGTGCAGACAACCTAGAAAGTTTGCGGGCGGCTGTATTCCGGTGTAAAATACCCTTGTTTACGGAACGGTGAATTTCCGGCTGAGCAGCTTGAAAAGCGTTCTGCGCTTCTTCTTTATTGTTGTTTGCGATAGCAACTTCAACCTTTTTCACTGAAGTACGCATCCGGCTGGTATTTGCTTGGTTAACTTCGGCCTTTTTCAGGCTTTGGCGAATTCTTTTTTTGGCTGATAAACTATGCGCCATTGGTTAATCTCTCTTTTTTAGTTAAACTGTAATAAGGGGGCTAATCTAATCACTTGTCTATTTTCCGTCAAGTACCTAAGCGTAAAATATCATGCTAATATTAGAAAGGTCATTATTTTTGTTCAATCGTTTCATTGGTGTATAATCCCCATACTTGACCACGATTAACCCATCCTAGGTAATCTTTGATCCTTATGTAACACCAAGCTGGCTGACAATGATCAACAAATAAAACTACGCCTGCATCAAGACGTACTATAGGTGTACTGGTTTGTTGATTTTGACTCTGAACAGTTGTTTTTGCTGTTGTTATGACGGTTCTGTTGGTACTGATTTGGTCTTGTCGTACCCAGCCTGTTATTTTGTCCATATCCTGAATTTGTAGCCAATCACGATATTTGTTGATAACCTCTACGGGCAATGATTTCCGTTGGTAAATCCATTCAACAACATACTGCATTCCCGGTCCGCTACGCAGATTAACACGATCATTACGCAAAGACGCAAAATAAGGTTGGAACTGTTCTGTGGTTTGGGCACTTAACATCGGCATATAAGCAAAGTTCGCTACGCTTAGTAACATTATAAAACATCGAAACGAGCAGCTGAAAATCTTTTTCATTAATTCAATATCCAAGATTTATGAGAAGTTACATTGAAGATTACAAAATATATCCTTCAATCGTTATTTGATTCAACGAATTTGACAAGTATCAATTACCTCATCATGCTGTATCAGGTCAGAGAGATTACCAGGCTTGCTACAAAACGGGCAATTCAGTTGTTTTGTAATAGCTATGCGGTTTAGCGTTTGATCAAGGGCATCATATAAAAGCATTTGACCCGATAACCCATGACCTATTCCAAGAATTTCTTTAAGTGTTTCCGTCACTAAAAATGTTCCCATTGTCCCAGCAACCGATCCCAAAATACCGGCGGTTTGACAGCGTGGCACACTTCCTGCCTGTGGGGGTTCTGGAAAAACGCAGCGGTAACATGGATGTGGCGCACCTAAATAGCCCTTGAAAGTTGAAATTTGGCCCTCGAATCGCAATAAGGCAGCCGACATTAACGGTTTTTTTAATAAAAAACAGCAATCATGGACTAAATATCGGGTTGGAAAATTATCACTGCCATCAATAATTAAATCGTAATCACTTAGAACGGATACAATGTTCTGCTTATCCAATCTTTGGGGGTATATCCGCAATAGATTTTCGGGATTTAACTGGTTTAGAGATTGGGCGGCACTATATGCTTTGTTTTGGCCAAGTCGGCTATGATGATGAATAATTTGGCGTTGTAGGTTGGAAACATCTACCGTGTCATCGTCAATAATGCCAATGGTACCAATTCCGGCGGCGGTCAGATACATTAAAACCGGTGAGCCAAGACCACCAGCACCAATAACCAGAATCTTAGAGTTCAACAGTTTTATTTGACCATCTTCACCAACCTCGTCCAAAATAATTTGGCGTGAATAACGCTCAAGCTGATGATCGGTTAAGTGGCTTATCATAGATGACCTATTTTTTAGGGTTGTTAACACCGGTTGAACCAAAACCACCTGTGCCACGGTTGGTCGATGGTAATTCCTCAACTTCCTGCCAAAGGGCACGCTTGTAAGTCGCAATAACCATTTGCGCAATGCGCTGGCCTGGTTCAACGATAAACGGATTCTCGCCATGATTAATTAAAATAATCCCGACTTCCCCCCTATAATCTGCGTCAATGGTGCCTGGGCTATTAAGAATGGTAACCCCGTTTTTTAATGCCAGACCTGAACGCGGCCTAATTTGTGCTTCACAGTCTAGTGGTAGGGCAACAGCAATTCCCGTGCCAATCAGCGCCCATTTTCCAGGCATAATTGTTACAGGGTTTGAAATGGCGGCACATAAATCCATGCCCGCACTTTGTGCTGTTGCTGCCTGAGGAAGAGGTAGATTCTTTGCGTGTGGCAAACGGTGAATGGTAATAGTAAGCGATTGAGGGCTCATAACGAAACTTTCTTATATGTATATGCGGATAGCTAAAATCTATATGTATTAAGGTTTTTAACGTTATTTTTTAAAAAATTCCACAATTCTGGCAACAAGGCGATCTGCAACCTGTTTTTTATTCATGCGTGGCCAGGATTCGGTTGCTTTTTCTGTTATAAAAGTAACAGTGTTATGGGTGTTGTCAAAGACATTTTCTGGTTGATAAACAAAATTTGCAACAACCCAGTTACAGTTCTTTTCAAGGCGTTTACGGCTAGCATTACTAACAAGGTCATCAGTTTCAGCTGCAAAACCAACAACCAGTTTTGGTCTTATTGTATCACGCAGGTGCCCAATCACACTAATAATATCTGGATTCTTAACAAGATTAAGCTGCAATTTATCCGTGCCAGCAGTTTTTTTTATTTTTTGGCTTAAAATTTTATCAAGCCGCCAATCAGCAACAGCGGCTGCACCAACAAAAATATCGGCTGGTAACAATTTTTCGCAAGCCTGTAGCATATCTATTGCCGACAAAGCATGAACGACCTTTAAGCCGTTAGGTGGAATAACATTTGTTTTTCCACTAACAACTGTTACGTCAGCACCTGCAAATGCTAAGGATTCAGCAATACTATACCCTTGACGGCCTGATGAATGGTTGCTGATATAACGAACTGGGTCGATCATTTCTTGGGTAGCACCAGTGGTGATAATTGCTTTTAGGCCTTTTAAAGGCTTAAGATTAATGCCAACAATCAGGCGATTAATCTCGGCCGCTATTACTTCCGGCCCAGCCATACGACCGGCACCCTGTTCGCCACAAGCCAGATCACCTTCTTCTGGCTGAATAATATGTGTGCCACGACTTGATAGGCGGATAATATTGTCTTGGGTAGCTGGGTGTTCCCACATTTTTACGTTCATTGATGGCGCAAGCACCACCGGTTTATCGGTTGCTAATAACAAAGTGCTGGCCAAATCATTTGCCAGTCCGGCGGCAAGCTTGGCAATAATATCGGCTGTTGCCGGTGCAACAACTACTAAATCAGCCGAACGACTTAATTGTATATGACCAAATTGTTCGTCTGTAGGTGAAAACAAGTCGCTAAAAACCCTATCACCGCTAAGTGCGGTTAAGGATAATGGCGTAACAAAATGACTGCCTGCTTCTGTTAAAACACAACGGACTGATATTTGATAAGACTGTTTTAACAGCCTGATTAATTCAAGGCTTTTGTAGGCTGCAATTCCCCCACTAATAATTAACAGAACTTTTTTCATTGATGCCCCCTAAAATGGTCAATAAAAGTTTTTACCCTGATTTAATGAAGAAAAAACCAGCTTGCTAAGGCAATTATTGATAACCATAGCAAACTATCATTAACGTAGCGAAAACGCCGATAACGAGTTAGTAGCAATTGTTGTGTAATATGCTCATGGTTTGCAACGGTATCCAAGGTTTTTTCGAATTTGCCGGTTAATTCTGGGATGCGCTCTAAAACCTTGATGCCTTGATGAAGGCTGTTGGCAATACGTGCTTCTATTCCACGGTTTTCCTGCATCCATCCAGCAATCATTGGTTTAATTAAAATCCATATATTCAGGTCAGGATTTAAGTGTCTGCCTATTCCTTCAGCCATCAACATGTTTTTTTGTAATAACAAAAGTTGGGGTTGAATTTCCATACGGTATGTTTTGGCAAGCCTAAATAGTTGTGATAACAGCTTTGCTAAAGAAATTTCATCCAGCGATAAACCAACAATCGGTTCACCAATGGCCCGACACGATTGTGCAAAGTTTTCTAGGCTTGTTCCAGCAGGGATGTACCCCGCCCGTAAATGAACTTTAGCAACTTTTAGGTAATTGCGTTCTAAGAAAGCGCGTAACATATCAACCAAATAATACTGACTTTTTTTATCAAGACGCCCCATAATACCAAAATCGACAACGGCAATTTTACCATCACGTGTTACAAACATATTCCCAGGATGTTGGTCACCGTGGAAATATCCGTCGCGAAAAACCTGTTTAAAAAACGCTTCAGCAGCATTCTTGAGAATAACATTAATATCAATGCCAGCTTTGATCAGTGCTTCTTTATCATCGATATTCCAGCCATGTATCCGTTCCTGGGTTAGGATACGTTGTGATGTATACCGCCAGTCGATAGCCGGAACCTTATAGGTTGGGTCATTTTTAAAATAATCCGCCAATTCGGCTGCAGCGGCAGCTTCAAGGCGAAGATCCATCTCACGCTCAGCAACTTCGATAAAAGTCTCGGTAATATCCAATAGTTTTAGCCGCCGCAGCTTGGGTACAAGGCGGTTTAATAAGTGGGCTAACCAAAGAAACAAAGCCATATCACGCAGAAAAGATTTTTCAATACCCGGACGCAGAACTTTTACTGCAACGTCGATCACGCCACTATTCAGTGGTTTTTTAAGTTTGGCAAAGTGCACTTGGGCAATTGAGGCAGCAGAAACAGGCACTGGATCAAAATCATCGAAAAATTCTTCCAATTCCTGACCCAGTTCTTGTTTAATGCTTTGCCGTACAATTTTGTAGGAAAAAGGTTGTAACCGATCGCGCAACATTGCCAGGTCGGTTGCCATGGCCTCGCCAATTAGGTCCGAACGGGTTGACAATGTTTGGCCAAATTTAACAAAGGCTGGGCCTAAATGTGTAAAAGCTTGCCGTAAATGTTCACCCGGCCTCTGTCCTTTATTACCACGGAACATAACCAACTGAAATATTCGACCAATCCATACTAAAAAGGCTAGTCGGCTACTACCACGCACCAAGACAAAAACAGGTTCTAGGGCACCAAAACGGGCTAGGGTAAAAATAATTGTTAACAGACGAAAAATATGTTTTGCTGATTGCCACATTATTACACCCGCCACGCTGTATGAATTGCAACAATCCCGCCAGTTAGACTATAATATTGTCCATGGCGAAAGCCAGCCTGGCTTAATTTGTCAAGCAGGTGTTCGGGGGTTGGAAATTTGCGAATACTTTCAACAAGATATTGATACGAATGTTGATCCTGCGCAATCAATTGCCCCAATCTTGGCAGAACATGGAATGAATAAAGATCATAAATACGCTGCAAAAAGGGCAAGGCACATGGACTAAATTCCAAACAACAAAAAAGCGCCCCTGGTTTTAGCACTCGGTAAGCTTGCTTTAGTGCATCATCAATCCTACTTATGTTTCTTAGTCCAAAGGCAATGGTGTATAAATCGAATTTTTGACTTTGGAAGGGGAGAAGTTCGGCATTTGCTTGCACCCATTCGATAGAATGAAGCCCCCCCTTGGTCGCGGCTCTTTTTTGACCAACCTCAAGCATGGCTTGGGTTAGGTCGGCAACAGTTATGGTGCCGCCTTTTGTTTGCATTAATTGTTGGCCGCCACAGGCTTGAAGCAGACGAAAGGCTATGTCACCTGTCCCACCCGCCACATCCAGAATGTGTTGGCTTGCATTTGGTCGGCATAAGGAAATCATAGAATTTTTCCACAATCGGTGAATGCCAAAAGACATCAAATCGTTCATCAGGTCATATTTGTGGGCTACGCTGTTGAAAACATCAAGCACAAGAGCGGTTTTTTCCGTGGCTTCAACACGCTGGTTGCCAAACCATACAGGCGATGTATCTTGTTGATTATTCATATCGTGCCACTTTGCTTAATATTGATAAAGGTTTTCTGAATGCCCGAACTACCCGAAGTTGAAACAACCTGCCGTGGTCTACAAAAGCATATGGCGGGTACTGTTATCCAGCAAGTCTTGTTATCGCGATCCAATTTGCGTAAACCTGTTCCAGACAATTTAGGCTCCATTCTTTCCGGAAAAAAAGTTGATCAGGTAAAAAGGCGGGGCAAGTATATCTTGATATTTTTAGAAGAACAATATGTTCTGCTTATTCATCTTGGTATGTCGGGACGTATTATTCATGCGCCGCAGGCAATCCCACGCGACCGGCACGATCATTTCTGTTGGCAAATCAATAATGGTGGATGGTTTCATTTTCGCGATCCCAGGCGTTTTGGGCTAATTGATCTTTTAAAAAAAATAGAAATCGACGATTATGTTTTATTTAAAAACCTTGGCCCCGAGCCCTTAGATGATACTTTTACCAATAAATTTTTAGGGCAAATTCTGCAAAAACGGGATACACCAATTAAAACATTGTTGCTGAATCAACAAATAATTGCTGGAATTGGAAATATCTATGCTTGTGAAAGTCTTTTTTATGCCGGCATATCGCCATTGCGGCCGGCAAAATCGCTAGACAAGAACGAAGTAAATATTTTGCGGGATATGATTCGTCAAACCTTAAACAAGGCAATAGCCGCTGGTGGATCGTCCGCGCGGGATTATATCCAACCGAATGGGGAAATGGGTCTTTTCCAACACCAATGGGTAGTATACGACCAGGAAGGAAAAGCATGCAAACGTCTGTCATGCACTGGTACTATAAAGCGCAGTATGCAGGCGGGCAGGTCAACTTTTTATTGCCCTTGTTGTCAACAATAGAAGGATTGATTAGCTATGATAAAAGGGTTAGGGTGCACATAAAATTTTATCTAACAAATATAAGGATTAATGATGAACTATCAAAATATTATTGCTGAAAAGCGTGGCAAGGTTGGTTGGATAGCTTTAAACCGCCCCAAGGCATTAAATGCACTGTGCCACGACCTGATCCAGGAATTAAATCAGGCTATAAACCAGTTTGAGGATGATACGTCTATTCATGTTTTGGTATTAACCGGTAGCGAGAAGGCTTTTGCTGCTGGTGCCGATATTCGCGAGATGAAGGACCGCGATTATATGGATGTATATAAAGCTGATTTTATTACCAAAGGTTGGCAGCGCGTTGCCAGTTGCAGGAAACCTGTTATAGCTGCGGTAGCAGGTTATGCACTTGGGGGCGGATGTGAAATTGCCATGATGTGCGATATAATTTTAGCAGCTGATACCGCAAAGTTTGGCCAGCCTGAAATCAATTTGGGTACTATTCCCGGTTCTGGGGGCACACAAAGACTGACAAAAATTATAGGTAAATCAAAAGCTATGGAGATGTGCCTTTCAGGGCGTATTATGGACGCTGCAGAAGCGGAAAAGTGCGGCTTGGTAAGCAGGGTTATTGCCGCTGCCGATCTATTGCAAGAAACGATGAAACTGGCAGAAAAAATTGCGGCTATGTCACTACCGGTGGCAATGATGGTTAAAGAATCTGTGAACAGATCATACGAGACAACCTTGGCTGAAGGGTTGCTTTTTGAACGTCGCTTATTTCATTCAACCTTTGCATTACAGGATCAAAAAGAGGGGATGAATGCTTTTGTTGAAAAGCGGCCACCTCAATTCAAGAACATCTAAGACAAGCACAGTAATTATACAAATCCTATCCCAGCAAAATCGGAAGAAGGCATTGGGCAACAGCTAATGATTGCAAGCAAACGATTACAACAGCGAACATTGGTATTCATTCGTTGGCTAGCAATAGCTGGCCAACTGGGCGCGGTTATTTTTGTAGCTTTTGTTTTGGGTTATGATTTTCCCTGGGTATGGTGTTTCGGTGCAGTGTTTGTTTTAGCCATTATTAACATTGTGGCAGGTGCATCTAATCCCAGGCCATTTTTAGGGGATTATGCGGCAGGTGCTTACCTATCATTTGATATGATTCAGCTTAGCTTTCTTCTGTACCTAACAGGCGGTATTAATAACCCTTTTGCCATGCTTATACTAGCCCCAATTACTGTTTCAGCAACTATGTTATCGCGTACAGTTACCATTTTTCTTATTGGCTTAGGATTCGCACTAATCATTTTTTTATCATTTTTTCACTATCCGCTACCACTAGGGCAAGAAATGGCAAAATTACCCATAATATATTCATGGGGACAGTTAATAGCCCTTTGTCTATCCTTGGTTTTTATTGCTTCTTACTTGGCAATTGTTTCTGCAGACTCGCAAAAATTGTCGGGTGCGGTGTTCGAGATGCAAAAACTGTTGGATCAACAAGGGCGCATATCTGCTTTGGGTGCCCAGGCTGCTGCTGCTGCACATGCTTTGGGTACGCCGCTCGCTACGATTTCAATTGTTGCCAAAGAGCTACAACAAGAACCCCCAAACACCAAGCAATGGAAACAGGATATTGAATTGTTACAAACTGAAACCAAACGTTGTCAGAATATTTTAGCAAGTCTGGGGCAGGGTTCGAAGATGCAGCCATTTGGTGTGTCAGAAGATACTTTTCTTGATGGTTCTTTTAGCCAATTACCATTGACATCATTGATTGAATTGGCTGCTGAACCCTATATAAGGCAAGGTATTGATTGGAGTATTAAAACAAAGTTGCCGACTGATGCTATTCCCAAACTTTTTCCAAAAGCAGAAATTTTGCATGGATTTGGTAATTTGTTGCAAAATGCTTTTCAATTTGCACATTCAACTGTACAGGTGCTGATTGATCACGATCAATATAATTATCTTGTTATTATTCAGGATGATGGTCCAGGTTTTACAACAGAAATTCTTGACAGGCTTGGCGAACCTTATATATCAACGGGCGCCCAGAATCGCAGCCCAGCTGGTGGGACAAATCATATGGGTTTGGGAATTTTTATTGCGCAGACAACGCTTGCAACATTACCGGCCCGGATAATTTTTGAAAATCAACGCCATGGTGGTGGGCAGGTAACCGTTATTTGGGCAAAGAAAAGTTGACCAAAATCTCTAAAATCCCATATAATATTTATGGTGCAAAATGAAGCAAAATCAAAATACAGACATCCAGCAAGCAACGGAACCAACAAGTAAAGAACAAACAGGCAAAATTTTGCTGATTGTTGATGATGATCAAGTTTTTCGGCAGCGTTTGGCTTTGGCCATGGAAAAGCGCGGCTATATAACGCATACGGCTGAAAACAGTAAAGAAGCCTTAACCGTAGCAGCCCAGGTTATGCCCGATTATGCCATAGTTGATCTGCGGTTGATAAATGAAAATGGGCTTGAAATTGTCCCAGCCCTTCGTCACTTGAAAGAAAAAATGCGCATTATAATGTTGACCGGTTATGGAAATATCGCAACAGCGGTTGCCTCGGTTAAGGCCGGTGCTGTTGACTATTTGGCAAAACCCGCTGATGCAGATGCCATTGAAGCTGCATTGCTGCAGAAAAAAAGTGAGTTGCCAGAAATATCACCAGTATTAATGAGTGCAGATCGCGTGCGTTGGGAATATATTCAGCGGGTTTTTGAACAATGTGGTCGAAATGTTTCTGAAACAGCGCGTAGCTTGCGCATGCACCGGCGAACATTGCAGCGGATTTTAGGCAAATATGCCCCTAAAGATTAATACGGGTATTTTTACTAAACATCCCCCGGCAATTCAGACCAGGCTTATTATAGCCCATGCTATAGGGTTAATGGTTGAGAGTCAGGATAAAATTGATCAGGCACTTATCAAAAGTGGTTTTTTACAGCTTAAAGAATTGCGGGACAGATCCTTTTGTAGACTGGTAACTTTGGCAACTTTACGGCATTGGGGACAAATACGCCAAGCTTTATTGCCCTATATTAAAAAACCCGTTCCTGCGGTTGATGCAATAGTTTACAGCATCATTGCTTCGGCTTTGGCACAAGTAATTATTTTAAAAACACCACCCCATGCTGTTGTACATACAGCGGTTGAGGCGGTTAAAGTTTTTTACCACCTGCGTAAATATCAAGGATTCGTGAACGCTATTTTGCAGAAATGGTTACGTGATCACCAATCTGGCTTTAGTCTGCCAGATGCTCAATTTAATTATCCGAACTGGCTTTTACAGTCATGGAGCAGCTTGTATGGGAGTATAAAAACCGATAAAATTATTTCCAGTTTTCAACAAGAACCAATGTTGCATCTGTCAATAAAAAATCAAACTGAATATTGGGCGATGCAGTTACAGGCAAAGCATCTTATCGAAAATGTTTACTATCGACAAACAGATGGCGACATTAGCCATCTTCCAGGATATCACGAAGGGGCATGGTGGATACAAAATGCTGCTGCGACGCTGCCAGCGTCGTTACTGCATATCCACCCTGGAGAACGTGTTTTGGATTTATGTGCTGCACCCGGTGGTAAAACAGCTCAATTAGCTGCTACTGGTGCTTGCGTGACGGCGGTAGATAATGATGGGGTACGTTTAAACATATTGCAGCAGAATATGCAGCGTCTGGGATTAGAAGCTGATATAGTGCAAGCAGATGCGTGTGCATGGCGGCCATCAGCACCCGCCCACTATATTTTGTTAGATGCCCCATGTTCAGCAACCGGAACCCTGCGCCGACATCCGGAAATCGCCTGGCGGCGAACTTTGAACGATATTGACCGGCTGGTTAGCCAGCAGCGAAAATTGTTACATGCTGCCTATCATATGTTGGCACCCGGCGGTAAGATGATATATGCAACTTGTTCGTTACAGCCACAGGAAGGGGAACAGCAAATAGAATGGTTTTTGGCAACCTACCCTGAAATCAGGATAGACCCTATTAGATCAGCCGAACCCAACCAATTACAAACAGTAATATCCGACCAGGGAACAATACGCACCATGCCCTATGATCATCCAGAAGCTGGGGGGTTAGATGGGTTTTTTATAGCGCGGTTACAGCGTGTATAAAAAGCTAGGTGGCTATTTTCTCTTTTCTATCGGTTGGCAGATAATAACTTTGATCTTATCTGGCGCTTTCCAAATATGGTCGTTAAGATAAATTTCATGATGACGACCGCGATGCTGGTATCCCTGTTTTTTCTTAATCATAAATTTAAGGGTATATAACACCATAAAAAGATCTTATAAGGCTTGTTTGTAAGATGGTGATACATTAGGATCACCCTGACCATCAATCATTAAGTAATAAAAAGGGGGGACATCAACAATATTAACCACTGATTTTTTGGGATTATAAAAAGATGATAATTCTTTTTTCAGATCAATTTTGGTCATAACGCAGATTTTGTTCTTTTATATCCCATAATTGGGGATTAATCAATTTGGGTGTGGCAGATTTTACGATTGGTGGAGAAATTTTGTCCTGCTGGGATTGAAATTGTACAACCTTATGAAGGATTGGTAAAATATTTTTTTCAAAATCGCCAATTACACTATTATAATGTTCAATTGCTGAACCCAACTTTGTGCCCATATCAGACCAACTTTTGGCTGTTTTTCGCCAATATTGATTTAGCTTGTTAATCAATTCTATTGTTTCTTCCCAGCTTTCTTGTTGGTTATGTTGCCGCCAGCCCCACTCAATAACCCGTAAAAGAGCGATAAGAGTAGTTGGTGTGGCAATTAAAATCTTTTTTTCAAAAGCATCTTCAAAAAGACTTGGGTCTGCTTCAAGGGCAGCCTGATAAAAGTGATCGCCGGGAATAAACAGAATAACTAAATCAAAAACAGCGATACCCTGAGCATAATCTTTTTTGGCTAATCGCATAAGGTTACTGCGCACATGACCTGCATGTTGTTGGTAATAACTTTGTTGTTGTTGTTCATCGCTGGTTTCACGTGCCAGCATATAAGATTCAAGAATAACTTTGGCATCAATAACAATCTGGCGCTTGCCCGGCAAATTAACAATTACATCAGGCCTTTTGCTACGCTCGGCCTCACTGTCGGTTGATGTGGGCGACTGGGCTTGCTCGACAAAATCGCAATGAGCGGTCATACCAGCCATTTCCAATATATTACGAAGGGCAATCTCGCCCCATCTGCCGCGCTGTTGTGCCGACTGACGCAAGACATTGTTCAGACGACTTACTTCTTGCCGTGCAAGTTGGTTTGCTTTCTCAACTTGCTGCAGCTGGGTTTTAATATCTGTATAGCTCGTTGTCCAATTCTGTTGAATCTCGGTCAGTTTTTGTTGGTATCGAACAATATCCTGGTTAATTGGCTGTGTTTGTTGTAAGAAAAGCTGGTATTGCTTGTCAAGCTCATGTTGTTGTATCAAATGGCTATTTTGTAGATTTTGCTGTGCCATGTTAATAAAAGATTGGTGAGCCTGCTGCAAGACCTGTTGGGCTATATTGGTAAATTGCTGCTCTTTGCTTTTTGCATCTTGTTCCAGGTACTGCATACGTGTGCGCGTCTCGGACACAGCGGTTTCAAGGTGCTGTTTTTCATGCAACAATGTCTGATAATCACTTCTTAGCTGCTGGCTATGCTGTTCTTTTTCTTCAAGTTTACCTAATAAATGCTGTAGCTGGTACTGGCGTTCAACATCAAGTTCTATACGTGTAAGCATGGTTTTGCGTTGATTGCGCCACCAGATCCAAGAACTTATGAATCCAGCTAGAAAACTGCCCAAACTAATCAATATTACCCAAGAATTCTGCGTAAAAAATATCGACATTATGTTTTGAGCTCGGGCAGATTGCGAAATAACTCTAAAGCTTCGGGGTTAGCCAAGGCTTCTTTGTTACTGATTGTACGGCCAGCAACAATATCACGGACTGCAAGTTCAACAATTTTGCCGCTACGCGTACGTGGAATATCGGCAACCTGAATAATTTTGGCTGGCACATGACGTGGCGACGCATTTTGTCGAATGATTTGCCGGATTTTTTGTTGCAAGGCCTCATTCAGGTTAAATGGCTGTTTTAATCGTACGAACAAAACTACCCGCACATCATTTTGCCAATCTTGGCCAATCGCTATACTTTCTTGGACTTCCGGGCATTTTTCAACTTGGCGATATATTTCAGCAGTACCAATACGCACCCCGCCAGGTTTTAACACAGCGTCCGAACGCCCGTAAATAATAAACCCCCCATGCTTAGTTTCTTCGGCATAGTCGCCATGGCACCAAACATTCGGAAAGCGATCAAAATAGGTTTGTCGGTATTTTTGATTATCGGGGTCATTCCAAAAACCGATGGGCATTGACGGAAAAGGGGCTGTACAAACAAGCTCGCCTTTCTCGCCAATTACTTTTTGGCCTAAATCATTCCATATCTCAACTTTCATGCCTAATCCAGCGGTTTGAATCTCTCCTTCAAAAACCGGTGCGGTTGGGTTGCCAAGCACGAAACAGGAAACAATATCGGTTCCACCAGAAATAGACGCCAAACACACATCATTTTTGATGTCTTGATATACATACTTGAATCCATCAGGCGATAAAGGTGATCCGGTTGAAAGAACCATACGCAGTTTAGGAAAATGATGGGTAGATGATGGTTTTAGGTTCGCTTTAGAACAAGCATCAATATATTTTGCAGAGGTACCAAAATGGGTACATTCATACTGGCTAATAAAATCAAATAAAATATCTGCTTTTGGGTGAAAGGGCGAGCCATCATATAATAATAGACTGGCTTCACTTGCAAGAGCACTAACCATCCAGTTCCACATCATCCAACCACAGGTTGTATAATAAAACAGGCGGTCATTCTTGCCAAGGTTGCTATGCAACCTATGTTCTTTTAGGTGCTGTAACAAGGTGCCGCCTGCACCATGAATGATACATTTTGGTTTACCAGTTGTGCCGGATGAAAAAAGAATATATAGGGGGTGGTTAAAAGGAAATCTTTCGAAAACCAGGGTTGCTCCAAAGTATTTCTTTTCAAGATCCGTAAAAAGGGCTGCGTTCGGAATGTGATTTAAATTAGTGTAAGTATAGGTATTAGAAAAGACGACTATTTTTTCAATCGTCGGCAACTGGGGCAAAAATTCCTGAACTTTGGATAAAGAGTCAAAAATTTTTCCTTGATAAAAATATCCGTCTGCACAAAGAAGAACTTTTGGTTCAATTTGACTGAAACGATCAACAACACCGGCACTGCCAAAATCAGGCGAGCAGGATGACCAAACAGCCCCGATACTTGCAGTGGCCAGGACACCAATAATTGCTTCGGGTATATTGGGTATAAAGGCCGCTACGCGGTCGCCAGGTTTTACGCCATAATCTTTTAAAACATTTGCCAGACAGACCACACGATCATAGAGCTTTTTATAACTCAGGCGTGTTTTTATTTGATCTTCAGACCAATAAAGAATAGCTGTTTCTTGATCCTGCCGGCGCAAAAGGTTTTCAGCAAAATTAAGCCGTCCTTCGGGAAAAAAACGTGTGCCCGGCATTTTATATAGGCCACTGCTCATGGCCGTATGTCCCATATCGCCTATAACTTGACAAAAATGCCACAATGATTGCCAAAAAAGTCCTGGGTTTGCGGTTGACCAGTGATGCAGATCATTATAATCCTTTAATTTGTTGGCATGCTGCTTGTTAACGTGTTCACGAAATATTTCAAGATTTGTACTTGAAATTTGTTTTAAGCTTGGTTGCCAAAGCGGTTTTGGTTGCATATAGTAATTTTTCCCTTGCTTTGCATTTGGGGCTTGAACGAATCATTACTTATTTTCACTACTT